>NZ_JBNCLE010000007.1:0-440678 GCF_049844495.1 Micromonospora sp. DT48 | reverse complement strand
TGCAGGTGTCGGCCTACCCGGACCACTACGCCCAGTGGGAACAGCAGGCCGCCGACCTGGTCGCCGAGCACTGGAACGCCTGATCCCTGCTCGAACAAACGCCTGATCCCTGCTCGAACAATCGAAGACTTTCCTCTACAGGGGGAACAAACCGCTGGCCGGCACCCGACCCAGGGTGCCGGCCAGCGGCATGTCCGGTTCCTGCGTCGCGCTGACCTGCCCCTGCCCGGGTGAGCAGCGACGACATGTGACAGCGTGATCGGATGGACAGCCCGCCCGTTGACGTCGACCTCGCCCTGGTGGGCGGGGGTGGCGCGGCATCGCTGGTGTTGGCCGCGTTGGATCGGCATCGCGTACGCGATCTGCGGGTCGCCGTCGTCGACCCGGTGCACCGACGCGGGCAGGACCGCACCTGGGCGTTCTGGGACGAGCCCGGCAACGACCTGGACGACCTGCTCAGCGCCAGCTGGTCACGCGTCGAGGTGGTCGGGCCGGACGCCCGCCACGCGCTGGACCTGGCACCCCTGCGGTACGCGATGCTGCGCTCCGGCCCGATCTACCAGCGGGCCGCCGAGGCGGAGCGTCGCCTGGACGCGCTCCGGATCCCCGCCGCCGCCGGGCGCGTCGACGACGACGGGGACCGGGTGCTGGTGCACGCCGTCGACGGCCGGTTGCTGTTGCGGGCCCGCTGGCTGCTGGACTCCCGGCCGACCGCACCACGTCGGCCGGGGCGTACCAACTGGTTGCAGCATTTTCGGGGGTGGTGGTTGACGGCCGACCGGCCGGTCTTCGACCCGGACCGCGCGGTGCTGATGGATTTCCGCACCCCGCAGCCGACGCGGGGGGTCTCCTTCGGCTACGTGCTGCCCGTCGACAGCCGGTACGCGCTCGTCGAGTACACCGAGTTCTCGCCCGGCCTGCTGACCGGCGCGGCGTACGACGCGGCGTTGACCGGATACCGGGACCTGCTCGGTCTCGATCCGGCACGCCTGACGGTGTCCGAGGTCGAGAACGGCGTCATCCCGATGACCGACGGCCCGTTCGTGGCCCGACCGTCCCCCCGGGTGGTACGGCTCGGCACGGCCGGCGGCGCCACCCGTCCCTCGACCGGCTTCACCTTCTCGGCGATGTACCGGCAGGCCGACCAGGTCGCCCGGGCCGTTGCCTCCGGTCGGCCACCGGTGCCCGCACCCGCCTACCCCCGCCGCCACCGGTGGATGGACGCGGTCGCCCTGCGGGCGTTGGACGCCAACCTGGTCGACGGGCCGGACTTCTTCGGTCGTCTCTTCGCCCGTAACCCGGCCCCCCGGGTGCTGCGTTTCCTCGACGGGCACACCAGCGTCGTCGAGGACCTGGCGGTGATGCGTTCCACCCGGCTCCGACCGATGGTCACCGCCACCGTCGCCGACGCGGCGGCGCGGATCCGTGACCGGATCACGCCGGCCCGCCGCCCGGCGTGGGTGGTGCCGCCGGCGGTCGTCGACTCCGAGTCATCGGGCACCGACGGCTCAGGTCAGTGATCCGACCGGTCGGCGGCGAGCGCCCGCAGGTGTGCCCTTCCAACCGGAGCACGTCGATCTCGTCGACGGTGCGTGCGTGCAGCCGCCGGTAGAAGCGCAGCGCCGGATCGTTGGTACGCAGCACCCACCACTCCAGGCGGGCGCAGCCGCGCTCCACGGCCAGGCTCGCCAGGTGGGCCAGCAATGCCCGGCTCCGCCGCGCGGAGCACCATCTGGCGACCGGTCACGACTCCACTCACTCCGCCGACCCTAGTGCGGCGTCCGGTCGGCCGGGGGGCAGCGGACGGTAGGGTTTGCCGCCATGGTGGACGAGACGGCCGGCCGGCTGGTGCGGATCTGGACCGACGGGGCGTGTAGCGGCAACCCGGGCCCGGGTGGCTGGGGCGCGGTGTTGCGTTACGGCTCCCACGAGCGCGAGCTGTGTGGTGGGGAGGCCGGTGCGACCACCAACAACCGGATGGAGCTGACCGCCGCCATCGAGGCGCTGGAGGCCCTGACCCGTCCGGTCACCGTCGAGCTGCACACCGACAGCACGTACGTGCGCAACGGCATCACCAGCTGGCTGGCGTCCTGGAAACGCAACGGTTGGCTGACCGCCGCGAAGCAGCCGGTCAAGAACGCCGACCTGTGGCAGCGCCTGGAGCGGGCCTGCGCCCGGCACCAGGTCACCTGGCTGTGGGTCAAGGGCCACAACGGGCACCCGGAGAACGAGCGAGCTGACGCGTTGGCCAACCAGGGCATGAACGAGGCGCGGGCCGCCGCCGTGCCCGGTGGTCGCTGACCCGAGGTCCGTCGGGCGGCGTCCGCCGGTGCTCGGCCGCCGTAGGCGATCTCGCCCCGGTCAGCGACGTCGGCCGCGCCGTACCGGCCTGGCCGGGGTGAGCGGCAGGTGCGACCAGTGGGCCGGGCTCGTGATCCGCCGTGGCAGCCGGGTCCGTGAATCGCCTCGGGCGGCGTCGACCTGTGACTGGTGCAGGAGGAGGGCGTCGGACAGGTCGGCGCCACGCACGTCCGCCCCGCGTAGATCCGCGCCGGTGAGGTCGGCCCGGGTGAGATCCACTCCGCGGAGGTCGGCCCCGATCAGCGTGGCGCCCCGGAGGTTGGCTCCGCGCAGGATGGTGCGCCGCAGGTCGCGGCCGACCAGTGCGGCCCCGCGCAGGTCGGCGCCGGCTCCGCCGCGAGCGCGGGCCAGATCGGCGGTACGCGACAGCAGCGCGTTGACCGTGGCCCGGTGCGCGTCGACGTCGAGGGCGAGCAACGTCTCCGGGCTTTCACCGGCGAGCCGTTCGGTCTCGACCAGTGCGGCTGTCAACTCCGCCCGCAGGTCGGCCGGTGGACGTAGCCGGAGAGACTCGGTCAGATACCAGAGCAGCTCGTGCAGGGGTCGCATCACCGCGAAGACGTCGAACATCGCTTGGGCGTGCCGTGGCTCCTCGCGCCAGTCCCGCCCACCGAAGGTGACCTGGGTGACCCGCTGACCGGCACCGAAGCAGTCGAAGACGGTGCAGCCGGGAAAGCCCCGTTCGCGTAGCTCGGCGTGGATGGCGCAGCCGAAGTCCGCCCGCAGGTTGCGGCAGGGCTGCCCGGCCGGCTTGTCGAGGGCGAAGTCGGCTGACGCGGCGAACGCGGGAGCGACGCAGCACAGGCCGACGCAGCGGGCACAGTCGGCCCGCAGCCCGTCGGCGCCCGCCAGTCGGGGCTCCTGCGGCATCCGGTCTTCCCTCCTCGCCGGTTCGACCGGTGTGGCAGCCGGTCACCGCGTCACGGTACGCCCCGACGGGCGCGGCACCGGGCCACCTGCCCCGGTGCCGTGCCGTTCCGGCTCAACGACCGCGTGTCGCGTCGCGGCGAGCCCAACGCAGCAGTGCCGTGAAGGCCAGCGCGGCGGTCACCGCGCCACCGACGAGCCGCACCCGGTGCCCGGCGACGAACTCCTCGGCCACCTGGCGCAGGTACTGCGGTGAGTGGGTGCCGACCGGGTCGACGAACATGATCTCGTTGCGGGGCCAGAAGAAGACGACCGAGAACAGGAACTCGCACGCGACGAAGACCCCGGTCGCGGCGACGACCCACCACCGCAGCCGGCGCTCTCGCCAGGTGAGCACCGTGGCGGCGATGCCGAGCAGCACCACCGAGGCACCCAGTGGTGGAAAGTAGTCGCTCGGGCCGCTGATGGTCAGGAACTCGCGGGCGCGTTCCAGCGAGGCCGGAGCGTCGTGGAAGATGTTCGGGTAGAGCATCACGGTCTCGGCCGCCACGCCCCCGAACGACATCATTGCCGCCCAGGTCAGCGCGACCAGGCCGATCCAGACCAGTCTGCTGCGAGACACCGGTCCTCCTACCGGTTCGGCGCCCGGCCGGGCGCGGTCGGTCCGTTGCGCTACGAACGCTAGGTCGGCGACGGTGGGGCAGCTGCCGTCTGGCGACGCGAATGCGGGTCGCCTCTCGACGTACGCGATGGAGGTTTCGGCACGTCCGTGAGCGACGGAACGGCTAGTGAGCGCCGAGGCGGGCGATGGGCTCGACGAGTTCCCGTTCCTCGTACGACAGATGCGACAGCAGGGTGTCGCTGAGCAGGTCCACTGCGGCCCGCAGCTCGGCCATGCCGTCCGGGGTGGCCACGAAGGCGACCAGCGCGCGGTCGACGCCCTCCAGCACGTCGTGGATGGCGTGGTGTTCCTCCTCGAGGCGGTCGATGACCGGCTTGAGCCGTGGGTCGGCCCGCCGCAGGTGGGGAAAGAGCGACCGGTCCTCGATGGTGTGGTGGGTGGTCACGATCCGGCAGTACGACTCGCAGTAGGTGCCCAGCGTCCACTTGTTCTGCCGCATGGTCATCGTGTTGATGTGCGACCGGGCCGTACCCACGTCGATCAGACCGGCCGCGACCTGCTCGATCAGGTCGTGGATCTGGGCCAGTTCGGCGCGCAGGCCGTCGTGCACGTCGATCAGGTGCTGCGCACCGGCCTGCTCGTGGGCGGTGTAGGTGCGCTGGGGGTCGGGGGCCGGTCCGGCCGGGCGGGCCGCCTCGTCCCACACCCGCACGTCGCTGCGGCGTACGCCGTCGTCCGGCGTGGGAACCACGGCCAACGCGGAAGCGGCGACCCGGGTCGGCGTGGCGGCGGGCGTACCCCCGGCGTCGCTGGCCCGAGGGGGCGCGCCGCTGGCCTGGGCGGTCGCGGTGCCGGACGGCGGGGTGGCGCGCTCGGCGGCGACCAGTTCCCGGGTGGCCGGTGCCACCTCGGCGGCGAAGCGCCGCAGGTCGTCCGGGTCGTCGCTACCGAGGATGAACGTGCTGATCCCCTCGGTCAGGGCCAGGTCGGCCAGTTCCTCGGCCCACTGCTCGGTCGGGCCGTGCAACGGGCCCCGCCCGGTGGCCGCGAACCGTCCGTTGATGTTGAGCAGCCGGCGTACGTCGGCGGGGGACCGGCCCGCCTCGGCGGCGGCCTCGTCGATGATGGCGTTGCCCCGGGCCAGGTCGCCGGGTTGCAGGTAGGCCAGCGAGGGCAGCCAGCCGTCGGCGCGGCGTCCGGTCAACGCGAGCATGCGCGGCTTGTACGCGCCGAGCCAGATGCCCACGTCGTGGGCCGGGGCGGGCCCGCGCTTCGCGCCGACCGCGCGGTGGAACTCACCCTCGACCCGGACACCGCCCCGGGCGTCGACGTCCCAGATCTGGCGGATGATCTCGATCGCCTCCTCCAGGGCGCGTACCCCCTGACCGGGGGAGAGGCGACGGCCTCCCATCGCCTCGATCGCGTCCCAGAACGCGCCCGCCCCGAGGCCGAGTTCCATCCGGCCGCCGCTGAGCAGGTCGAGGCTGGCCACGCTCCGGGCGAGCACGGCGGGCGGGCGCAACGGCAGGTTGGTGACGTTGGCGGAGAGGCGGACCCGTTCGGTGCGCGCGGCGACGAAGCTCAGCAGTGTCCAGGTGTCCAGGAACGCGGGCTGGTACGGATGGTCCTGGAACGTCACCAGGTCGAGCCCGACCTGCTCGGAGAGCATGGCCAACTCGACCGGCCGGGTCGGGTCGGCGTTGCCGGGGGTGAGAAACGACCCGAAGGTCAGCGGGTGCCCGTAGTCGCTCATCGGCGTCCTCTCGGTCCTGCGGCGGGGTTGCCACAGGAAAATGTTATGTCGTGCAGAACATCATTGCCCAAGAAAATCTGTGACGTACGCTATCGTGGGGTGATGAGCGGTGCCCAGGCCAGCGATCCGATCAACGACGATCTCGGTTGGATGCTCGGTGTCGTCTTCCGCGCCTACATCCGCGCCGCCGACCACGCCGTCGGTGACCTGCCCGGCGGACCCCGCGGATACCAGGTGCTCACCTCGGCCGACCGGGAACCCGCGCGCAACCAGGGCGCGATCGCCGAGGAGTTGGGCATCGACCGCACCGTGCTGACGTATCTGATCGACGACCTGGAACGGGACGGACTGGTGGTCCGCCGACCCGATCCGGCGGACCGGCGCAGCCGCCTGGTCACCCTCACCGAGGCCGGGCGCGAGGCCGCGCGGCAGCGCCGGACGGCGCTCGAGGCGGTCGAGTCGCGCCTGCTGCGGGAGCTGTCGCCGGAGCAGGCCGGCACCCTGCGGACCCTGCTGCGGCAGGTGGCCTGCGCGGCGCAGGCCGTCGACCCGCTCACCGACCTGTGCCAGGTGGCCGAGGCGGCGGTGGAACGGCCGCCGACCCGGGCACGCCGGAGGGCGAAGCCCGGCGCGGACCTGACGTAGCGCGTCCCCGGGATGCCGTGACCGGGACGGCCACCCAGGCGGTACACCTGGACACGAGGCGTACCGCCTGGGCGGCCCGGGTCATCCTCGGCGCGGCTCGGTAGACCGTTCACCGCACAGGCGGGCGTCGGCGGCCTGCTGGCCGTCCTCGTCGCCGGCCACCTCGCAGATCGCCGCCGCGTCCGCCCAGTGCCGCCGGGCCTCCTCGGGACGGCCCAGCGCCGCGACCGCGTCGCCCAGATGCAGCAGCGTCCGGCCCAGCCCGGCGTCCGGACGGCCGCCCTCGCGCAGCCGCCGGCTCTCCGTCAGCAGGTCGTATGCCTGCTGGGCCTGTCCCGGAGCCACGCCCAGCAGCGCCACCCCGGCATTGAGCAGCGCCACCGCCCGATTGGTCGGGTCACCCAGCGACTCGTACTCGCGCAGCGCGGCCCGCCACGCCTGCGCCGCGTCGAGGTGCTCGCCCATCGCCGTGTGGACCAGCACCAGGTTGGTCAACGCCGCCGCGTAGCCCCGGGCGTCGCCGAGCGAACGGAACGAGTTCGCCGCGCGTACCAGCAGGTCGTGTGCGCTCTCCAGGTCGTGGCGGGCCAACCTCGCCGCCCCCAGCCCGAGATCGCTGAGCGCCTGCCCGGCCCGGTCGGAACCGGCCCGGTGCCGCCGGGACAGCTCCAGATGCTCCACCGCCTCGTCGATGCGACCGAGGTCGAGCAGGGCCAGCCCGAGATTCATCCGTGCCTGGGCGGTGCCCCGACGGCCCTGCCCGGCGACCGCCAGGCTGAGCGCGGCCACCGCGCCGTACGGGTCGTGTCGGCGGCGTCGCAGCACCCCCAGTTCGTTGTGGGCCCAGCCGGCGATCTCCGGCCGGTCCTGGGCGGTCGGGTTCGCCAGCACCGTCCGGCAGACGTCCTCCCACTCGTCGAGCCGCTCGGTGTGGGCGAGCCATCCACACAACGCCACGGCCAGCCGGAACCACCAGTCCCGCACCCGGCGCGGCAACGACTCCACCGCTCCGGCCGGCACCTTCACCACCGCCAGCAGCAACTCCTGATGCAGGTCGAACCAGCCGTACGGGTCGTCGTCGGGGAGTCGGTGATCGCGGTCGAGCGCGCCGGTGGCCAGGGCCGCCACCTGTTGCTCGGCCCGGCGGGCCAGGTGCCGGGTCAACCGCGCCTGCACGGTGACCCGACGGTGCACCGGCTCTGCCTCCCGCAGGTGCATCCGGGCGAATCCGGCGAGCAGCGGACGGACCTCGTACCGGTCGCCGGGCGCGCCGACGACGAAGGCGCCGTCGGCCAACTCGTCCAGCAGGGCGGCGACCCGGTGCGGTCGGCGATTGGCGAGCGCGGCGATGGTGGACCGGTCCAGCGGCACCCGGCTCAGCGACAGCAGCCGCCACAGTCGCCGAGCCTCCCCGCTGAGCGCGTGGTACGCGGTGTCCCGGGCGGTGACCAGGCCCGTCACCGGGGAGACTGCCACCCGTTGATGCGGCGGCGTGTCGGCGGCACGACGCAGCGCGCGCAGCACGTCGTCGTGCCGCCAGCCGTGTTGTGCGCTGCGTCGTCCCAACTCGGTGACCACCCGTGGCTGCCGCCCACACAGCTCCACGATGTCGCGTACCGCCGGGTCGGAACGCGGGTCCGGGCGGTGCGGGCGGGGTACGGCGGTGGCCGCGCCGGCGTCGGCGAACATCTCCACCGCGTCGTCGACGTCCGGTTCGTCCAGCCAGTACGCCATCACCCCGTCGAGCGCGGCGAGTCGGCCGGTGCCGGCCAACAACAGCCGACAGGTCCGGGCGGTGGGTGGCAGCAGCGGCCGGACCTGCGCCGGATAGTCCACGTTGTCGACTACCAGCAGCACCTTGCGGCCGTCCAACTGCCCGATCAGCTCGTCGGCGGCGTCGGCCAGGTCGTCCGGTCGGCCGGACCGGGGCGCGCCGGTGCCGACGATGCGGGCCAGCGCGGCCAGCACCTCCCGGGGCGACCGGGCCCGCCCACCCCGGCGCACGTCGAGGTAGTACTGCCCGTCGGGGAAGTCCGCGCGGCTCAGGTTCGCCGCCTGGACGGCACACCAGGACGTGCCCACGGCCCGCCGGCCCACCACCGCCACCGCGTGCTCCGGGGCGAGCAGCGCCACCACCGCCTCCGCCTGGCCCCGGCGGCCGGTGTACCCGGCCGGCCACGGCAGGGTCGGCGCGTTGCTGCTCGCCTGGGTGTCGGCCTCCTCGCCCGCCGGTAGCTGCTCGCGACGCCGCCGCCACTCCACCACGAAGGAGGCGACCACCCCGATCGCCGCCAGCCCCACGCTGGCCGAGCCGAGGACGGTCAGCGACAACTCGGAGAGCAGATTGCCGGTGATGTTGCCGAGCACGGCGCTGGCCCCGGCACCGACCACCCCGCCGACGGCCAGCAACGCGCTGAGCAGCCGAGGCCGACGCGACGGCGACCCGGTCACCGCACACCCCCGGCGACCAGACCGGCGACCACGCGCTTGCGGGCCAGCACGAACACCAGCACCGGCAGGATCGAGGCGAGCACGCACCCGGCGGCGAGCGTGCCGCTACCGGCCACGAAGCCACGGGTCTGCCCGGCGAGGAACAACCCGAGCGGCGTCGTACCCGGCCCGCTGAACAGCAGACCCACCACCAGGTCGTTCCACACCTGCACGAACTCCAGCACCGCCACCGCCACCAGCGCGGTCCGGTTGTGCCGGGCCAGCCGGCGCAGCGTGCCCCACCAGTGCCGCTCACCGATCCGGGCGGCACGGACCTGCTCGGCGGGCAGGTCGGCGAAGGAGTTGCGCAGCACCAGCACCGCGAACGGCACACCGAGGGCGATGTGCACCAGGGCGACCCCTCGGGCTGTGCCGGAGGAGAGCACCAGCCCGAGCACCTCGTTGACCGGGCCGGCGATCACCTGCACCGGTACCACCACCGCGACGGTGAGCACCAGCCCGGTGGCCTGCGCGGCCGGTCCGGTCAGCCAGGCCAGCGGGTACGCGGCGAGCAGCGCGATGCCCAGCACCGCGACGGTGACGACGGTGGCCAGCGCCAACGTGAAACCGAGGCTGCGCCACAGCTCCGGGCCGGTGAGCACGGCCCGGTAGGAGTCCAGGCCCGGCGGGCTGGCCCACCAACCCTCGGTGGCCGCCCGCACCGGGCTCTGCAACGAGGTGGCCGCCAACACCCCCAGCGGCAGCAGCCAGGCGAGCGCCGCGCCGGCGGCGAGCAACCGGACCAGCCGTCGCGGTGGCGGTGCGGTGCCGGTGCCACCGGCCGGTCGCTGCGGCGGCGGCCACGCCTGCCGGACGAACAGGGCCACCACCAGCATGCCGGCGGCCACCGCGATCAGCCACACGACGCCCAGGGCGGCACCCTCACCGGTGGTCGTCGCACCGGAGGTCTGCCAGATCCGCAACGAGAGCACCGCCGCCTCGTCCCGCACCGAGCCGGGTGTCATCACCAGGATCAGGTCGAAGGTGCGGCTGGTGCCCACGGCGACCAGGGCGAAGACCACCGCGACGGTACGCAGCAGCAGCGGTCGCCACTGCGCGTCCCACAGCACGTCGCGGCGACTGCCACCGAAGGCCCGCACCGCGTCGGCCAGGTCGGTCGGCACCGCGTCGAGGGCGGCCCGGAACACCAGCATCGCCAGCCCGGCCCACGCCCACACGAACGCCGACATCACCGCCACGGTGACCAGGTCCGGCCCGAGCACCTGCGGCAACTGCTCCGGGTCGCGCCCGGTCACCCAGGTCAGCAGCAGGGTGACCGGTCCGCGCCTCGGGTCGGGGTCGTAGAGCAGCCGGAAGGTCACCCCGGTGACCACCAGCGGCAACGCGGTCGGCACCATCAGGATGAGCCGGACCAGCCAGCCCTCCTGGGAGCGCCGGGAGGCGGCGGCGAGCAGGTAGCCCAGGACCGTGACCACCATCGGCACCAGCAGCGCCCACAGCAGGGTGCGCCCGATCACCGCGGCGGTGCCGGGCGCGGCGAGCGCGGCCCGGTAGTGCTCGGCGCCGACCCAGCGGCCGTCGGTGGTGACGCTGGCGTGCAGCGTACGCAGCACCGGCCAGGCCAGCAGACCGCCGAGCAGCAGCACCGCCGGTGCCAACAACGCCCAGCCGACACCGGCCGCCGGGTAGGCCCGGCCGCGCCGGGGCGGACCGACGTCGTCGAGCACCGCCAGCTCGCCCAGCAGCGGACCCCGACTCACCGGCCACCTCCCGCCGTCCGGGCCGCCTCGGCGAGCTGGCCGGTCGCCTGGCGGATCGCCTCCCGGGCGGGCATCCCGCCGGTCACGTTCATGAAGAAGTCCTGCATGATCCGCCAGATCCCCACCCCGTCGGTGCCGGTGAAGGTGCCGGGCAGCTGGTCGGAGAGGTCGAACCGCACGGTGTCGGCGGTGCGCAGTTCGTCGGCGAGCCGCCGGCGCAGCGGGTCACGGTAGCTGTCCACCGGCACGGCGAGGTTGGGGGACAGGTAGCCGCCGGCGTCCAGCCAGGGCCGGAACGTCGTCGCCTGGCTGAGCCAGTGCACCAGGTCCGCGCCGCCGGGAGATCCGGTGAACGCCACCGCCGCGTCGCCACCGACGATCAGCGGCTGCTCGGTCACCCGGGCGCCGGGGAAGCGGAAGGTGACCAGCGGCTCGGAGCCCTGGCGGAACCGGTCGACCACCGCGTCGACGAAGTCGGCCTCGAACACCATGACGGCCTCGCGGTGGTGCACCACCTGGATGATCGACTCCTCGAACTGGGTGAGCAGGGCCCGCCGCCCGCCGCCCGGGAAGGCACCGTCCACACTCCACAACTCGGCCAGGCGGTCCAGCGCGTACGCCACGGACGGGCCCCGCCAGTCGGCCTCGCCACGGGCCAACGCCGCGTACAGGTCTGCCCCGGCGACGTCGGCGAGCACGTTCTCGAACCAGTCGGTGAGCACCCAACCGTCGGCGGCGCCGATGGCCAACGGGGCCGGGCCGGCACCCGCCCGGTGCCGTGCGCCGAGTCGGCGGGTCAACCACACCAGCGCGTCCCAGGATCTCGGCGGTTCGTCCAACATCGACGGGAAGTGCCAGAACAGCGACTTGTGGGCGGCCTTGACCCAGACGCCGTAACGGCGTCGGTCGACGTCGAGCAGGTCGGCCATGCCGCCCGGGGCGGTGTAACTCGCCGCCGGGGACACCTCGCTGAGCCAGCCCCGCCGGGCGTACTCGACGACCAGGCCGGGGCGGGGCAGGATCGCCACGTCGGGGCTGGTACCGGCGGCACGGCGCGCGGTCAGGAACGCGTCGATGTCGTTGCCCACCCCGATGACCTGCACGCTCGTCGGGTAGTCGGCGACCACCTGACGGAACCGGGCCAGCTCGCCACCGGCCCAGACGACCGCCACCTGCACCGACCGACGCCCCTGACCGCAGCCGCCGACCGTGGCGGTGGCGGCGGTCGTCGCCGCCGCGCGCAGCAGCGTGCGACGGCTGACCGTGGTCACGACCGCACCGCCGACCGGACCGGGTCGGGCGGCGTGTCGTCGGCGGGCGTCACCCGGCGGTCGACACCGGCGAGGGCCTCCTCGTCGGCCGAGCAGAGCAGCACCGTCACGCCGGGGCCGTCCGGAGGGGACGTACGGTCGAGCAGCTCCGGCAGCTGCACCCCGTCGACCGGGGCGGGCAGGTCGACCACGAGCACCTCGGGCAGGCAGGCCATGGCCCGGGCGAGCGCCACCCGGAACCGTTGTGCCTCGGACAGCTGGTGCGGACGCAGCCCCAGCGTCGGGGTGAGTTCGAGCCGTTCGACCAGGGTTGCCGCCCAGCCTTCGGCGACCTCGCGTACCCCTCGCCGACGGCGCTGACCGTAGGAGATGTTGCGCCCGACGGTGAGGTGGGGCAGCAGGGCGCTGCCGGCCGGGACGTACCCGATGCGGCGGCGCAACGCCGGCAGGTCGGTGACGTCGCGGCCGCCGACCAGGATCCGCCCGCTGACCGGCGCGGCCAGCCCGGCCACCACCCGGGCCACGGCGGTGGCCGTCGGCGGCGGAACCACCAGGGCGACCGCCGCGCCGACAGCCACGTCGATGTCGAGCGGCGACATCTCCGGCACGGCAACGAGGTCGAGCGTGCGTAACGTGACCATCACCTCCGATGACCCCCGTCGTCCTCCCAGATTGTCACAGCGGCACCACGCTCGGTGCCCCACCCGCCGTCCACCGTGGCCGTCGCAGCGCCCGGTTACGGTGCTGTCCATGACAGCGTCGACACCCTTCGCATCCGGCCGCGACGCCGACGTCTACGCCCTCGACGGCGGCCGGGTGCTGCGCCGCTACCGGGACGGCACCGACGTCACCGAGGAAGCCCGGTTCATGTCCCATCTGCACGCCGCCGGTTTTCCGGTGCCCCGGGTGCACCGGGCCGACGGCGCGGACCTGGTCATGCAGCGGGTACCCGGCCCGACGATGCTCCAGGCGCTGGTGTCGGGCACGATCGAGGTGGTGCCGGCCGCCGACATCCTCGCCGGGCTGCACCGTCGGCTGCACGCCGTCGCGCCGCTGCCCGGCGCCCACGGCGGCGAGCGCATCCTGCACATGGACGTGCATCCGGACAATGTCCTGCTCGACCCGGACGGGGCGGTGCTGGTCGACTGGCGCAACGTCCGGCACGGTCCGCCCGGACTGGACGTGGCGATGACCGCCCTGATCCTCGCCCAGGTCGCGGTCGACCCGGACCAACCGATGGCCGCGGCCGCCGACGAGATGCAGCGCGCCTACCGGCACGCGCTGTGCGACCACGCCGCCCCGCTCGTCGCCGACGCCGTGGCCATCCGCCGCGCCAACCCCACCCAGACCCCGACCGAGTTGGCCCTGCTGGACCAGGCGGTGGCCCTGCTCACCTCGTGACGAGGAGCCCGGGACGGCAGCGGGATAGGCTGCCGACATCGGTACGCGGGCAGGAGACGAGATGACCTCAGACCATGTCGACGTGCTCATCGTCGGCGCGGGCCTGTCCGGCATCGGCGCCGCCTGTCACCTGCGGCGTCGCCACCCGGGCAAGAGCTACGCGGTGGTCGAGGCGCGCGACGCGATCGGGGGCACCTGGGACCTGTTCCGCTACCCGGGCGTCCGGTCGGATTCGGACATGTTCACCCTCGGCTATTCGTTCGCGCCGTGGACCGCCCCGAAGAGCCTCGCCGATGGCGCGACCATCCGCGACTACCTGCGGCGGACCGCCGACGAGTACGACGTCACCCGGCACATCCGGTTGCGGCACCGGGTCCAGCGGGCCGAGTGGGACAGCCGGCTGGCCCGGTGGACGGTACACGTCCAGCGCGCGGACAGCGCCGACACCGTCGTGCTGACCTGCTCCTTCCTGTACGCCTGCACCGGCTACTACCGGTACGACGCCGGCCACACGCCGCACTTCACCGGCCAGGAACAGTTCACCGGCCGGATCGTGCACCCGCAGCACTGGCCCGCCGACCTCGACCTGACCGGCCGTCGGGTGGTGGTGATCGGCAGCGGTGCCACCGCCGTGACGCTGGTGCCGGCATTGGCCCGGCAGGCCGCCCGGGTGACCATGCTGCAACGGTCACCCGCGTACCTGCTGACGCTGTCCTCCCGCGACCGCCTCGCCGACGCCCTGCGGCGGCTGCTGCCGGCGCGCCTGGCGCACCGGAGCGTGCGTTGGAAGAACGTCCTGCTCGCCACGGCCACCTACCAGCTCAGTCGGCGTGCCCCCCGGCTGGTACGCGGGCTGCTGCGCCGGGACGCGGCGCGGCGGCTCCCCGCCGGTTACGACGTCGACCGCCACTTCACGCCCCGCTACGACCCGTGGGACCAGCGGCTGTGTGTGGTCCCCGACGGCGACCTGTTCGCGGTGTTGTCCGACGGGCGGGCCGAGGTGGTCACCGACACCGTGGACACCTTCACCGCCGGAGGCATCCGGCTCGCCTCGGGTCGGGAGTTGCCCGCCGACGTGGTGGTCACCGCCACCGGGCTGGACCTGCTCGCCCTCGGCGGCATCACCCTGCGGGTGGACGGGGTCGACGTCGAGCTGCCGGAGTGCGTCGCCTATCGGGGGATGATGCTCTCCGGGGTGCCCAACTTCGCCATGACCATCGGCTACACCAACGCCTCGTGGACCCTCAAGGCCGACCTGGTGGCCGGTTACGTGTGTCGGCTGCTGCGCCATCTGGACCGCACCGGAACCCGGATCGTCACCCCGGTCGCCCCGCCGCCGGGCCCGCGTCCGCCGCTGATCGGCCTCACCTCCGGGTACGTGCGGCGCGGCGTCGGACGACTGCCCCGGATGGGCACCCGGGGCCCCTGGCGGGTGCACCAGAACTACCTACGTGACCTGCTGTCCCTGCGGTACGGGCGGCTACCCGACGCCGACCTCCGGTTCGACCGGGCCGGCTCAGCGCGAAGGAGTCCTGTCGATGCGTAGGTTCACCGTCACCGGCGGGGTGGCGGTGGTCACCGGTGCCGCCGGCGGTATCGGCGCCGCGTTGGCCCACGCCCTGGCCCGCCGGGGTGCCGAGCTGGTGCTCCTGGACCGGGACGCCGACGGGCTGGCGACGGTGGCCGCCGCGATCCGGGCCGAGCATCCCGACCGGCAGGTGTGGACCCACCAGGTCGACCTGGCCGACGCGGCGGCCACCGGGGCGCTCGCCGACCGGATCGTCGCGCGGCACCCCCGGATCCGGCTGCTGGTCAACAACGCCGGGGTGGCGTTGGGCGGCCGGTTCGACGAGGTGACCCTGGCCGAGTTCGGCTGGGTCGTCGACGTCAACTTCCGGGCCGTGGCGCAGCTGACCCACGCGTTGTTGCCGGCGCTGCGGGCCGAACCCGGCGCACACCTGGTCACCATCTCCAGCCTGTTCGGTTTGATCGCCCCGCCCGGCCAGGTCGCCTACGCGGCCAGCAAGTTCGCGGTACGCGGCTTCACCGAGGCGTTGCGGCACGAACTCGCCGTCGACGGCATCGGCGTCACCTGCGTGCATCCCGGTGGCGTCCGGACCGGCATCGCCCGCGACGCGCGGGTGGGCAGCGGTGTCGACCGGGCCGAGTACGAGGCGGGCCGGCAGCGGTTCGAGCGGCTGCTCACCATCGACCCGGCGGTCGCCGCCGAGACCATCCTGCGCGGTGTGACCCGGCGGCGGGGGCGCGTGCTGGTCGGCTGGTCGGCACGGCTGCTGGACCTGCTGGCCCGGATCGCGCCGACCGGCCACGGCCGCCTCCTGGCCGCCGCCGTCAACCGCGCCGACGCCCGGCGGGCCCGCACCCCGGTGTGAGTGTGAGCGCCGCAGCCGGCATGCCACCCGGGCGACCCGATGGGAGTGTCGTCGCGTGGCCCGCCGGTGGAAGCGGTGCCGATCCGCCGTCGCGGCGGTAGGTTCGCCTGCGGAGGCGAACGTGGCAGCCGACGACAGGGCGCGCCGGCGCGGAGTAGGAGGACAACGTGAGCCAGCAGGTACGGGGAGTCATCTCCCGCAGCAAGGGCGCGCCCGTCGAGGTGACCGAGATCGTGGTGCCCGACCCCGGTCCGGGTGAGGCGGTGGTCCGGGTGCAGTCGTGCGGGGTCTGCCACACCGACCTGCACTACCGCGAGGGCGGCATCAACGACGACTATCCGTTCCTGCTCGGCCACGAGGCCGCCGGCGTCGTCGAACAGGTCGGCGAGGGGGTGGACGACGTCGCGCCCGGTGACTTCGTGGTGCTCAACTGGCGCGCCGTCTGCGGGACGTGCCGGGCCTGCCGACGGGGTCGCCCGTGGTACTGCTTCGCCACCCACAACGCCGCCCGGAAGATGACCCTGACCGACGGCACCGAACTGTCCCCGGCGCTGGGCATCGGCGCGTTCGCCGAGAAGACCCTGGTCCACGCGGGCCAGTGCACCAAGGTGGACCCGGCGGCCCGACCGGCCGCTGTCGGGCTGCTCGGCTGCGGGGTGATGGCGGGCCTCGGTGCGGCGATGAACACCGGCGGGGTGACCCGGGGCGACTCGGTGGCGGTGATCGGCTGCGGCGGTGTCGGCGACGCGGCGATCGCCGGCGCGGCCCTGGCCGGAGCGACGACGATCGTCGCGGTGGACACCGACTCTCGCAAGCTCGACTGGGCCCGCAGGTTCGGCGCCACCCACACCGTCAACGCCTCCGAGGCGGACCCGGTGGCGGAGATCCAGGCCGCCACCGGTGGCTTCGGCGCCGACGTGGTGATCGACGCGGTCGGCCGTCCGGAGACCTGGAAGCAGGCCTTCTACGCCCGCGACCTCGCCGGCACCGTGGTGCTGGTCGGCGTACCCACCCCCGAGATGCGCGTCGAGTTGCCGCTGCTGGACGTCTTCGGCCGGGGCGGGGCGCTCAAGTCCAGCTGGTACGGCGACTGCCTGCCCAGCCGCGACTTCCCGATGCTCACCGAGCTGTACCTGCAGGGCCGGCTCGACCTGGACGCCTTCGTCACCGAGGAGATCAGCCTGGACGGGGTGGAGGAGGCGTTCGCCCGGATGCACCGCGGCGACGTGCTCCGGTCGGTGGTGGTCTTCTGATGGTCGCCCACATCGACCACACGGTCACGTCCGGCACCTTCTCCCTCGACGGTCAGACCTTCGACGTCGACAACAACGTCTGGGTCGTCGGCGACGACACCGAGTGCGTCGTCATCGACGCCCCGCACGACGTCAACGCCATCCTCCAGGTGGTCGGCGGGCGGCGGGTCACCGCGATCGTCGCCACGCACGCCCACGACGACCACGTCCGGGTCGCCCCGCGACTGTCCCGGGCCACCGGTGCCCCGGTGCTGTTGCACCCCGCCGACCGGGTGCTGTGGGACCTGGTCCATCCCGACGAACCGCCGGGCGGCACGCTGGACGACAGCCAGCTCATCGAGGTGGGTGGAACCACGCTGACCGTGCTGCACACGCCCGGTCACAGCCCCGGCGCGTGTTGCCTGTACGCCCCCGAGTTGGGGGTGGTCTTCACCGGTGACACCCTGTTCGCCGGTGGCCCGGGTGCCACCGGTCGCTCGTACAGCGATTTCGACACCATCGTCGACTCGATCCGGGACCGGCTGCTCACCCTGCCGCCGGAGACCGTGGTGCACACCGGACACGGCGACAGCACCACCATCGGGGCGGAGGCACCCCAACTGCCGCAGTGGCTCGCCCGGGGCCACTGAGAGCGGGTCGGCCGTCCGCCGAAACCGGGATGCGCGGGCGGGACGGTCCCCACGACACTGCCGGCATGTCCGACCCGACGCTGACCGCCGCGCAACGTGCGGCACTGCGCCACGTGCGCACGGTGGCACTGCGCGACCGTGCCGCCGCGCTGGCCGTCGTCGGGCGGGCGCTGGCCGGCACCGGCGTACGCCTCGAACCGGAGCGGCTCGTCGGGGCGATCGGTCGGCAGGGGCGGGTCACCCTCAACTTCCATCCGGACCGGCTGCGCGCCGACGGCCGCACGGTCGCCGAGGCGCTCGCCACCGAGGGGGTCTACCGCAGCCAGTTCGAGACGCGGATCTCCAACGGTGGCCTCACCGCGTACCCGGGCGGGGACCGTGACCGCTGGGAGGAACGCCTGTTCGGCGGTGCCTACCAGCGTCCGGGTGTCGGCCCGGCACAGCGGCCGAAGTACGGCGGCCTGAACCTGCTCGACCATCCCGACGGGGCCTGTCCCCGGTTCGGCTCCTGCCACCTGCGGCTGTGTCCCGAGGTGCTGACCCGGACCACGTTCTGCTTCGGCGAGTTCGCGCGGTCGGGGGAGCCGTTGCACGCCGCGCTGATCGGGCGGGCCGCGGCGTCCGTGGTGACCGAGCCGGGGCGATGGACCGATCGGGGTCCGGCAGCGGACACGTTGCAGCAGCTCAAGCAGCTCTGGCACGTCCTGGTGCGCTTCGGCGTTCCGTACGAGGTTTAGCACCCGTTGCCCGTTTCGTGCCCGACCGGAGTCACCTCGGCGGTCTGCACGGTGACCTGGGTCGCAGCCGACCGCCACCGCCGCATTTCCGGAATGGCGGACATGCCAGCCGGGTTGTGTCCCCCAGAGCGCCGGCTGGCAAACCTCGACCGGCCGCGCCTGTGTCCCCCGAGAGCGGCTCAGCCCCGAGCGGCTCGTACCCGATCGAAAGGGCAACCATCGTGAAGCTGGACTTCACTCGATGGCTCCCGGCCATCGCGACGATCCCGAACCGGAAGACCGCGCTCAGCGTGGTGGGCGTGACCGCCCTCGCCGGACTCGCCGTCGGCCCCACCGCCGTGGCGGCACCGATCACCACCGGGCCGCACTCCGGCGCGGTCGCGGCGATCGACCGGGCGACCGGCCGTACCAGCGCCGACGTCCCGGCGGAGTCCGGGCTGACCACCGCCGGTCGTACCGACAAGCCGGACGCCGGCAAGCCGACCCGCGGCGAGCTCATCCCGCACGGTGTGCAGGGTGCCCAGTCGCGCATCCCGCTGGACAAGGCCCAGCGGGACAACGCCAAGACCATCATCGAGGTGGCCAAGCGCACCGGTGTGGGCGAGCGGGGCGCGGTGATCGGCATCGCCACCGCGTTGCAGGAGTCGAAGCTCTACAACCTCGGCCACCTGGGCGCGTGGAACGACCACGACTCGCAGGGCCTGTTCCAGCAGCGTCCGTCCACCGGATGGGGCAGCGTGGAGCAGATCACCGACCCCGAGTACTCCTCGACCGTCTTCTTCGAGGCCCTGAAGAACGTCGGCGGCTGGCGGGATATGCCGCTGACCACGGCCGCGCAGACGGTGCAGGTGTCGGCCTACCCGTTCCACTACGCGCAGTGGGAGGAGCAGGCGGCGGACATCGTCTCGCAGCTCTGGTGACACCGACGTCAGTGATCCACCGGCCGGTCCCGTCCGCGGGGCCGGCCGCGGTGGTTTCCGACGATGTCGACGCCGGCCACCACCAGGGCCAGCGTGATGATCGCCGCCGAGGTAAGCAGCGACCGTTCGAACGCCCGTGACCAGGCGTCCGTGCCGTCGCCCAGCGCCGCGAAGAAGGCCGCACCCACCACCGCGATCCCGGCGGCCGAACCGATCCGCTGCCCGGTCTGCAACATCCCGGCACCGCTGCCGGCCTGCGGGACCGGTACGGCGGACAGGGTCAACGTCTGGTTGGGCGCGATCACCAGACCGCTGCCGAGCCCGGCGAGCAGCAGCGGCAACGCGGTCACCCAGGGCACCGGAGCCTGCGGCACCAGCTCGATGGCCAGCGCGGCGAGGCCGAGACCGGTCACCACCGCGACCAGGCCGGTGGCGACCAGCGGGCGGCCGTACCGGTTGACCAGCCGTCCGCCGACGGCGGACGCGACGGCCGAGCCCAGCGCGAACGGGGTGATCGCCGCACCGGCGACCAGGGCGCTGTAGCCACGCCCGTTCTGCAGGTAGAGGGTGAAGATGAAGAATATCGCGGTGAACCCGCCGAAGTAGAGCAGCGCGATCGCCGAGCCGAGACGGTACGACCGGATGCGGAACAGGCCCACGTCGAACAGTGGTGGGCCGGTCCGGGCGTACCGTCGCTCCCAGCCGACGAAACCGGCGAGGACCGCCAGGCCGACGGGCAGCAGCAGCCACTTCGTCGCGCCGTGCCACTGTTCGTGCTGCACCAGCGGCAGCAGCACGAGGGTGACCCCGACGCCGAGCAGCAGTACGCCGACCGGGTCGAACCGGCGTCGCCGGTCACGTGGGGTGACCCGACCGGGCAGCAACCGCCAGCCGAGCAGCACCGCGACGATCCCCACCGGCACGTTGACGAAGAAGACCCACCGCCAGCCGTGTTCCGCGCCGCCTGCGGCGATCAGCAGGCCGCCGAGCAGCGGACCGACCGCGGTGGAGATGCCGATGGTGGCGCCGAGCCACCCGAAGGGCCGGGCCCGCTCGGGCCCGGCGAACAGTTGCTGGATGAGGCCGGTCACCTGCGGGTTCACCACACCGGCGGCGGCGCCCTGGAGCAGTCGGGCGGCGATCAGCCAGCCGGGGGACTGGGCGACTCCGGCCATCGCGCTGGTCAGCGTGAACAGGGCGATGCCGAAGACGAACGCGTTGCGTCGCCCTCGGACGTCGCCGAAGCGTCCCGCCGGCACCAGGACCAGCCCGAAGGTGAGGGCGTAGCCGGACAGCACCCATTGCAGGTCGCTGGAATCGGCCCGCAGGGCGCGCTCCAGGGAGGGCAGCGCGACGTTGACGATGCTGATGTCGAGCAGCGTCATGAACGCCGCGACCAAGCCGACCCCGAGGGCCTGCCA
Organism: Micromonospora sp. DT48; assembly: GCF_049844495.1. Classification (NCBI taxonomy): domain Bacteria; kingdom Bacillati; phylum Actinomycetota; class Actinomycetes; order Micromonosporales; family Micromonosporaceae; genus Micromonospora; species Micromonospora sp. DT48. The sequence goes on along the minus strand of NZ_JBNCLE010000007.1, from coordinate 420,194 downwards.
GCGACGCCTGTCGTTCAGCGCCCCGGGCTCCGCCGAACCTGCGGTCAACCGACGATCCCGCGTCGGGCCGCCGGGCGCACCATCACGCCAACTGCTGCGCGCAGAAGCGGGGGCCGAAGTCGAGCCCGGCCATCGGCGAGTCCTCCCGGTGCAGCAGGTTCTTCTCGGTCAGCAGGTGCAGCGGAGTCTGCAGTTGCTCCTCGGTCAGGCCGCACTCCTGGGCGATCATATCCGGGTAGGGGACCTGGCCGCGGGCCTCCAGGGCCGCCACCGCGTCGTACACCCGTGCCTCGATGTCCGACAGCCGCACCTGTTGCATGGTGTCCTCCTCGCGCCTCGTCCGCCTGCGGCAGGCGGTCTGCGGCGGGCGCTTACCCGGCGCGGCGGGAAAAATGCCTGCCCGGCAGCGGTGCGGCGGCCGACGGAGCCGGTGGCCATCCGGTCGCGGACGACTGACGTGACCCGCCGCTGGCGCCCGGAGTCGGTGGGCCTCGCGCCCGAATGGGCTGCTCTACCCTGCATCCGTGAACGTCTGGGAACTCGTGGTGATCGGCGGGGGCCCCGCCGGGCTCTCCGCCGCCTACGTCGCCGCCCGGCGCGGGGTCCGCACGCTGGTCGTCGAGCGTGCCGCGCATCCGAGGTACAAGACCTGCGGTGGCGGCCTGATCGGCACCTCACTGGCGGCGCTCGCCGGACGGATCGAGGTACCCGCCCACGACCTGGTGGACCGGATCACCTTCACCCTCGACGGGCGCGGCGGATTCACCCGACGGCATGCTGGTGGTCCGTTGGTGAGCATGGTGCGCCGGGAGGAGTTCGACGACCGGTTGCGCGCCGCCGCGGTGTCCGCCGGTGCCGAGCTGCGTCAGCGGGCGACGGTCCGCTCGGTGGAGCAGGACCCCGACGTCGTACGGGTGCGGCTGGCCGACGGTGAGGTGCTCCTGGCCCGTACCGTCATCGGTGCCGACGGCTCCTCCGGGGTGAGCGCCCGGCACGTCGGAGTGCGTCACCGCCAGGTGGATCTGGGGCTGGAGCTGGAACTGCCGGTGTCCCCGGCCGAGCAGGCTCGGTGGCGGCGGCGCGCGCTGCTCGACTGGGGTCCGCTGCCCGGCTCGTACGCCTGGGTCTTCCCGAAGGGCGATCGGCTCACCGTCGGGGTGATCGCCGGCCGGGGTGAGGGGGAGCGGACCCGGCGGTACCTGGCCCGGTTCGTCGACCGCCTCGGGCTGGCCCACGTGTCGCCGACGCACGACTCGGGTCACCTGACCCGCTGCCGGGCCGACGACTCACCGCTGCGCCGGGGGCGGATGCTGGTCGCCGGTGACGCGGCCGGTCTGCTGGAGCCCTGGACCCGGGAGGGGATCAGTTACGCGCTGCGCTCCGGTGAGCTGGCCGGTGCGGCGGTGGCCGCCGCCGATCTCGGCGGCTACGAACGGTCGGTGAGCGAGCGTCTGGTCCCGGCCATGCGCGCCGGGCATCGGCTGCTCGACGTCTTCTCCCGGCGGCCCGGGGTCTGCCACACGCTGCTGGCCACCGCGCCGGGCTGGCGCGCGTTCACCCGGTTCTGCCTCGGGCGGGCCGACTTCGACGAGTTGGTCGGGCGGCCCTCCGTCCGGGCCGCGCTGGCCCTGGCCGAGCGGCTGCCGGGCCCACGGAGGGCGGTCCCGGCCCGAGCCGCCCGCTGACACCGGATCCTGGATCACCGGGTGATCCAGGATCCTAGGATGCATTACGCGAGGTGAGCCGCACCGCCGAGCCGCAGCCGCCCGGCGTTTCGCCCCGGGCGGCCCGGGTAGGGCCTAGCGGGACCGCATTCCACCCGCCCGGCGAGGAGACCCCGTGAGCGAGACGCAGCACACCCAGCAGGACCCGACCGAGCAGTTCGGCCAGCGGTCCGGGCAGCCGAGCCAGCAGCAGAGCCCGCCGGGGCGGACCGGTGCGATGTCGCCGAAGCCCGACCACGGAGAGGACTCCTACCGGGGGACCGGCAAGCTCGACGGCAAGAAGGCGGTGATCACCGGTGGTGACTCGGGTATCGGCCGGGCGGTCGCCATCGCGTACGCCCGGGAGGGGGCCGACATCCTGATCTCCTACCTCGGTGACGGAGAGGAGGCGGACGCCCGGGAGACGGTACGACTCATCGAGGCCGCAGGCCGCAAGGGTGTCGCGGTCCAGGGTGACATCGCCGACGAGCACCACTGCACGACGCTGATCGAGCGAGCGGTCAGTGACCTGGGCGGCATCGACATCCTGGTGAACAACGCCGCGTACCAGATGGCGCAGGACAAGGGCATCGCCGGCATCAGCACCGAGCAGTTCGACCGGGTGTTCAAGACCAACCTGTACGCGATGTTCTGGCTGTGCAAGGCGGCGTTGCCACACCTGGGCGACGGGTCCACGATCATCAACACGTCCTCGATCCAGGCTTTCGACCCGTCGCCGCAGCTGCTCGACTACGCCACCACCAAGGCGGGCATCGCGAACTTCACCAAGGCGCTCGCCGCCGACCTGGTCGACCGGGGCATCCGGGTCAACGCGGTGGCTCCGGGGCCGATCTGGACTCCGCTGATCCCGGCGACCATGCCGCCGGAGAAGGTCGAGCAGTTCGGCACCGACACCCCGATCGGTCGGCCCGGTCAGCCGGCGGAGCTGGCGCCCGCGTACGTCTTCTTCGCCTCGCAGGAGTCCAGCTACATCACCGGCGAGATCCTGGGCGTCACCGGCGGGCGTTTCACCAAGTGATGGGAGCGCAGGCGCGGCCCCGCCGACCCGACGCGGGTCAGCGGGGCCAGTCCGCCAGGCGTCGCCGGACCTGGCCGATGTCGGCGGGGTCGAGGCCATAGCGGGTGAACCGGTGGTCCGGGATCCGGTCGAGATAGCGGCCCGCCGCCCGGACGTCCTCGTCGTCGACGGCAGGATCGAGCTGCCGGGCGAGATCCAGCAGCTCGGCCACCGACCGGTGGGCCAGGGCGGAGGCCACGTCGATGTAGTCGCGCACCTCGCGGCGGTTGACCAGGGCGGCGGTCTTGTTCGCGATGAGGTCTCGGACGTCCATCACCGGCCCGAGGTCCATCACCACCGGGCTGCGGTGCCGGTCGAGACGGGCCAGACTGAGGCGGATCTGCCGGTCGTCCCGGGTGACGACGAAGTCCCGTAGATCCCGGTCGAAACCGTCGAAGAGGTCACCGAGGTCGCTGTCCGGGTCGGCGTCGGCCACCTCGAACCCGGCGCGTTCCAGTGCGGTCCGAACGTCGGCCGCCGCCGCCGCGGCGGCGCCCTCCACGTCGGCGAAGAGGTCGACGTCCTCGGTGGGGCGGGTGACCAGGCCGTGCGCCGCCCAGGCCACGCCACCACCGAGCACGAAGCGGTACGGTCCGGCGACGGTCAACGCGATCCGGGCAACCTCGCGGTAGAACTCGTGTGGATGCGCGTGCGGGGATGCCCCGGTCACGCCGACCGGAGACTCTGGTGTCGGCTCTCCCACGCCAGTCGCACGCCCCGGGGCAGGTTGAGCCGTTTCCACACCCGGCGCAGTGTCCGCCCGTTCACCAGCTGCCGCAGGTCGTCGAGGCGCGCGGTCTCGCGCAGCACGTTCTCGTACAGCCAGAGCAACTGGTCGGGGTCGGCGAGGTCGAAGGCGCGGTCGGCGCACCACATCAGCCGCACCGGCAACTCGACCACCCCTCGGGTGGGGCCACGCAGTTCGGTGAGTGTCCGGGCTACCACGGCGGGACGACCGGGTCGGGCCAGGTGCGCCACGCCGGTCGAGGTGGGGGAGACCGCCTGCATGCTGTCAGGGTAACCCCAGATCGGCTCGGCTCGTGCCGATGACCTGCCTCGGGCGTGATTCGTGGGGCGTGGCCGTGGGGGTGTGGCCTGCCGTGCCCGGCTCCGGGCGGTCAGGCCTGATCCCTGCGCCGGGTTCGGCAGGCCACACCCTGGCCTCGTGGGTGGTTGATCACCTTGTGTGTCGGGGTGTCCGGTTTCGGGTGGCGGTGGGTGGAATCTGCGGGGGGTGGCGGGCGTTGTAATGGGTGGCTGACCAAGGAGGGCCCGACCGGCCGCCGCCACGGGCGGTGAGATCCGGGAATGACCGGCCCCGGTCAGTCGTTGTACATGGTCCCGGCGCGTGATGTGGCCGCGCCCCACGCGCCCTACCGGCCCACCCCCTCCGGCCGGTGTACGCACCACGTTCTTTCCGCCGCCTGACGGCGTCTGCGTCGCCCGCCCCCCACGGAGGCGACGCTCACCCCCGAACGCGAAGGAGATCCCCCATGAACACCATGCTGCGCAAGAGCATCCTCGGAATCGCCGGCCTCACCGCCGCCGCCGGACTCGCTGCCGGCCCGCTCAACCACGCCGCCACCGAGGCGTTCTCCTCGGCGAACCCCATCGCCGCCGTCCAGGCTGAGAAGCCGGACACCGGCAAGCTGTTGCCGCATGGTGCTCCGGCGGGTCAGTCGCATGTCGACCTGAACGATGAGCAGGTGGGGAACGTGAAGGCGATCATCGCGGCGACGAAGAAGGCCGGTATGGACGAGCGGGCTGCGGTGGTGGCGATCGCGACGGCGTTGCAGGAGTCGAAGTTGGAGAACCTGGGTCATCTGGGTGACCGCAACGACCATGACTCGCAGGGTCTGTTCCAGCAGCGTCCGTCCAGTGGTTGGGGCACGGTCGAGCAGATCACCGACCCGGAGTACTCGACCCTGGCGTTCCTCAAGGGCCTCAAGCAGGTCGACGGCTGGCAGGACATGCCCCTGACCAAGGCCGCGCAGACCGTGCAGGTGTCGGCCTACCCGGACCACTACGCCCAGTGGGAACAGCAGGCCGCCGACCTGGTCGCCGAGCACTGGAACGCCTGATCCCTGCTCTGAACAATCGAAGACTTTCCTCGACAGGGGGAACAAACCGCTGGCCGGCACCCCACCCAGGGTGCCGGCCAGCGGCATACCACCCGGCCGCGACTGTGGCGGCGATCACGACAGGGGTAGGAAGAAGCGAAGCGGGTAACCTGTTGACTCGGGTGTCGGTGTGATCCAGTGTCCCCGGGCCTCACCTAAATTGCCTTCGCGGAATACCGTTCGGCTGGAGCCGCGTCGCGCCACTCGCCGAGAGGCGACCTGCACACCGGCACCCTCGCCGCCCCCGGCCCGATCTCGGGCCGGGGGCGGCGTTCTGTGCGGTTCCGGTAGGCGGGTCGCCGATCCCGGCGCGCTGTCCTAAGGTCGACATCGGGAGGTGTCGAGCGTGGGACTGCGGGACGTGATGCTGGGCTGGCCGGTCTACCGGCAACTCACCGGCACCGACCCGCTGGGCCGGGGCGCGGCGGCGCGCTCGACCCGCAGCGCCGAGCTGACCCCCCGCACGGAGGACGCCGACCGGGTCGCCAGGTCCGTCTGCCCCTACTGTGCGGTCGGCTGCGGGCAGCGGGTCTTCGTCACCGACGGCCAGGTCACGCAGATCGAGGGCGACCCGGACAGCCCCATCTCGCGAGGGCGGCTCTGCCCGAAGGGCGCTGCCAGTCGGAGCCTGGTCACCAGCCCGCTGCGGCAGACCAAGGTCCGCTACCGGCGGCCGTACGGCACCGAGTGGGAGGACCTGGACCTCGACACCGCGCTCGACATGATCGCCGACCGGGTGCTCGCCGCCCGGGACGAGACGTGGGAGGACGTCGATGCCGAGGGTCGGCCCCTGAACCGCACGCTGGGGATCGCCAGCCTGGGTGGGGCCACCCTGGACAACGAGGAGAACTACCTCATCAAGAAGCTGTTCACCGCGATGGGGGCGCTTCAGATCGAGAACCAGGCCCGTATTTGACACTCCGCCACCGTCCCCGGTCTGGGGGCCAGCTTCGGTCGCGGTGGCGCGACGGACTTTCAGCAGGACGTGGCGAACGCCGACGTCATCGTCATCCAGGGCTCCAACATGGCCGAGGCTCATCCGGTGGGCTTCCAGTGGGTGATGGAGGCGAAACGGCGCGGGGCCAAGGTCTTCCACATCGATCCGCGCTTCACGCGTACCAGCGCGGTCGCTGACGCGCACCTGCCGATCCGGGCGGGCACCGACATCGCGTTGCTGGGCGCGGTGGTGAACTACATCCTCACCAACGAGTTGGACTTCCGGGAGTACGTGCTGGCGTACACCAACGCCGCGACGATCATCAGCGAGGACTTCGTCGACGCCGAGGAGAGCGACGGGTTCTTCTCCGGTTTCGACCCGGCCACCGCCAGCTACGTGCAGGACAGTTGGCAGTACGCGGGCCACGAGCGGGACTCCGGCGGTGGCTCCACGGCCGAGGAGCGCGACGCTGCGGCCGGGCTGCGGCACGAGTCGCACGGCGCTCCGATCGACGGTCATCCGCTGCGGGACGAGACGCTGCGGCATCCGCGTTGCGTGTACCAGATCCTCAAGCGGCACTTCGCCCGCTACACGCCGGAGATGGTGGAACGCGTCTGCGGCGTGCCGCAGGAGAAGTTCCTGGAGCTGGCGCGCGCCTGGACGGAGAACTCCGGGCGGGAACGGACCGGCTGCCTGATCTACTCGGTCGGGTGGACCCAGCACACCGTCGGGGTGCAGTACATCCGCACCGGGGCGATCATCCAACTGCTGCTGGGCAACATGGGGCGTCCCGGCGGTGGGGTGATGGCGTTGCGCGGGCACGCCAGCATCCAGGGCTCCACCGACATTCCGACCCTGTTCAACCTGCTGCCCGGCTATCTGCCGATGCCGCACCACGCCAAGCATCCCGACTTCGACGCCTGGGTGGACAGCATCCGGCATCCCGGCCAGAAGGGGTTCTGGGGTAACGCCCGCGCCTACGCCGCCAGCCTGCTGAAGGCGTACTGGGGTGACGCGGCGACCGAGGAGAACGACTTCTGCTACGGCCACCTGCCCCGGATGACCGGCGACCACGGCACCTACCAGCAGGTGCTGAACATGATCGACGGCAAGGTGAAGGGTTACTTCCTGCTCGGGCAGAACCCGGCGGTCGGTTCGGCGCACGGCCGGGCCCAGCGGTTGGGCATGGCCAACCTCGACTGGCTGGTGGTACGCGACCTCTTCATGATCGAAAGTGCGACGTTCTGGCAGCGTGGCCCCGAGGTCGCCACCGGGGAGATCGTGCCGCAGGAGTGCGCCACCGAGGTGTTCTTCCTGCCGGCCGCCTCCCACGTGGAGAAGGAAGGCACGTTCACCCAGACCCAGCGGTTGGTGCAGTGGCGGGAGAAGGCCGTGGAGCCGCCCGGCGACGCCCGCTCCGAGCTGTGGTTCTTCTACCACCTGGGGCGCCGGCTGCGGGAGAAGCTGGCCGGCTCGACCCGCCCACGTGACCGCGCGTTGCTGGATCTGACCTGGGACTATCCCACGCACGGCCGACACGCCGAGCCGGATGCCGAGGCGGTGCTGCGGGAGATCAACGGGTTCGACACGACCAGCGGTGCCCCGTTATCGACGTTCACCCAGGCCCGCGACGACGGCACGACCGCGATCGGTTGCTGGATCTACACCGGGGTGTACGCCGACGGGGTGAACCAGGCGGCCCGCCGTCGGCCCGGTCACGAGCAGGACTGGGTGGCCGCCGAGTGGGGCTGGGCCTGGCCGGCGAACCGGCGGATGCTCTACAACCGGGCCTCCGCCGACCCGCAGGGCCGCCCGTGGAGTGAGCGCAAACGCTACGTCTGGTGGGACGCCGAGGCCGGCCGGTGGACCGGTCACGACGTGCCGGACTTCGAGGTGACGAAACCGCCGTCGTACCGGCCACCGGAGGGGGCCACCGGCCCGGCCGCGCTGGCCGGGGACGACCCGTTCATCATGCAGGCAGATGGCAAGGGCTGGCTGTACGCGCCCAGCGGGGTGTTGGACGGCCCGCTGCCGACGCACTACGAGCCGGCCGAGTCGCCGGTGCGTAACCCGCTCTACGGGCAGCAGGCCAACCCGACCCGCAAGATGTACGCCGACCCGGTGAACTCGACGAATCCGAGCCCGCCGCAGCAGCACGACCAGGTCTTCCCGTACGTGTTCACGGTCAGCCGGCTCACCGAGCACCACACCGCGGGCGCGATGAGCCGCACCGTCGCGCCGTTGGCGGAGTTGCAGCCGGAGATGTTCGTGGAGGTATCCCCGGACCTGGCGGCGCTGGCCGGGTTGACCCACCTCGGGTGGGCGCACCTGATCAGCGCCCGCGCGGCGATCGAGGCCCGGGTGCTGGTCACCGATCGGCTGGTGCCGCTGACGGTGGACGGTCGGGTGATCCACCAGGTGTGGTTGCCGTACCACTTCGGCTTCGAGGGGCTGGTCACCGGGGACTCGGCCAACGACCTGTTCGGCATCACCCTGGACCCGAACGTCCTGATCCAGGAGAGCAAGGTCGGCACCTGTGACGTGCGGCCGGGGCGTCGGCCCACCGGCGCGGCGCTGCGTGATCTCGTGCAGGATTACCGCACCCGGGCCGGCATCGTGCCGGGTGTCCTGCCGCCGGCGGTCACCCCCGGCGTGCCGGTCGAGTCCACCGGCGACGCAGAGAGGAACAGCTGATGGTCGATTCGCGCGGCCGGCCCGCCGTCCCCGCGCCGTCGACGGCCGGGGCGGCTGATCCGGCGACCGCCGCCGGCTGGGTCGACGCGCCGCCGAGGATGGGTTTCTTCACCGACACCAGCGTCTGCATCGGCTGTAAGGCGTGCGAGGTCGCCTGCAAGGAGTGGAACGGGGTGCCTACCTCCGGGCTGGACCTGCTCGGCATGTCCTACGACAACACCGGCGCGTTGACGGCGAACTCCTGGCGGCACGTCGCCTTCGTCGAACAGCACCGCCCCGCCGGTGACGGCTCGTCCCCGGTCGCGGAACACCCGACCGGCACGTCCTGCGCCGCCGGCACCACCACGGCGACCGGCACCGAGCCGGGCCTGCTGCCCGGTCGCCCGGACGCCGCCCGGGCGCCCGAGTTCCTCGGCATGCCGGCGGCCGGGCCACCCGGGCGCACCGGCAGCGCCGAGGGGCGCGGTGACTTCCGCTGGCTGATGATGTCGGACGTGTGTAAGCACTGCACCCGGGCCGGTTGCCTCGACGTCTGCCCGACCGGGGCGCTGTTCCGCACCGAGTTCGGCACCGTGGTGGTGCAGGAGGACATCTGCAACGGCTGCGGTTACTGCGTGTCGGCCTGCCCGTACGGGGTGATCGACCGGCGGGTCGGGGACGGGCGGGCGTGGAAGTGCACGCTCTGCTACGACCGGATCGGCGCCGGGCTGACCCCGGCGTGCGCCCAGGCGTGCCCGACCGAGTCCATCCAGTACGGCCCCCTCGACGAGCTGCGGGAACGGGCCGCCGCGCGGGTCGACACGTTGCGGGCGCGGGGGGAGTCGCAGGCCCGGCTCTACGGCCACGACCCGAACGACGGTGTCGGCGGTGACGGCGCGTTCTTCCTGCTGCTCGACGAGCCGGAGGTGTACGGCCTGCCACCGGATCCGCAGGTCACCACCACGGATCTGCCGGCGATGTGGCGGCGGGCGGGGCTGGCTGCGTTGGCCATGACGGCGGCGGCGGTCGGTGCGTTCCTCGGCGGTCGGCGGTGAACCCGGACCGGGCGGCCGTCGGGGACCGGTTCCGCCGTTTCCGAGCCGGGCGTCGCGGCGGTGAGGAACTGGCCGTGCCACCGGCGGAGTTCACCTCCTACTACGGCCGACCGATCCTGAAGCCGCCGGTGTGGACCTGGGAGATCGCCGCCTACCTGTTCACCGGTGGGGTGGCCGCCGGTTCGTCGTTGCTGGCGGCGGGCGGGCAGGTCACCGGGCGGCCCCGGGTCCGCCGTGCCGGGCGGGTCGCCGCGCTGGCCGCGATCACCGCCAGCGCCGGGCTGCTGGTCAAGGACCTGGGGCGGCCGGAGCGGTTCCACCACATGTTGCGGGTGGCGAAACCGACCTCGCCGATGTCGATGGGCACCTGGGTCCTCACCGCGTACGGTCCGGCCGCCGGGTTGGCCGCGGTGGCCGAGGCGGCGTCGCTGCTGCCCACTAGGGGCCCGCTCGGGCTGGCCCGCCGGGTGTTGCCGCCGACGGGGCGGGCCGCCGGGCTGACCGCCGCGGCGCTCGCACCGGCCCTGGGCACGTACACGGCGGTGCTGCTGGCCGACACCGCCGTGCCCTCCTGGCACGAGGCGTACGCCGACCTGCCGTTCGTCTTCGCGGGCAGCGCGTTGGCCAGCGGCGCGGGAGTCGGCCTGCTCGCCGTGCCGGCGGCCGAGGCGGGACCGGCGCGGCGGATGGCGGTGGCCGGTGCCGGGCTGGAACTGTTCGGCGCGCACCGGTTGGAGAACCGCCTCGGCCTGCTGAGCGAGCCCTACCGGAGTGGTCGGGCCGGTGCTCTGCTGCGGGCCGGGCGGGCACTGACCGTCGCCGGGGTGGCCGGGGCGGTGCTGGGTCGGCGGAGCCGACTGGTGTCGGCGCTCTCCGGTGCCGCGTTGCTGGCCGCGTCGGTCGCGACCCGCTTCGGTGTCTTCCAGGCCGGGGTCGCCTCGGCCCGCGATCCGAAGTACACGGTGGTGCCGCAGCGGGAACGCCTCGACCGGCGGGCGGCCGAGTCCGACCGGTAGCCGGGGTGTCGGCTCGGCCGCACACCCGCCGCCCGACTGTGATCCAATGGCCGGTGGAGGCGTTCAGGCGGCTGGTGCCCCTCCCGGTCTTCAAAACCGGTGTGGTCCGGGATCCGGGCCAGGCGGGTTCGATTCCCGTCCGTCTCCGCCAGGCTACGAGGAGATGACCTGATGAGCGACGGCGGCGCGGACCCGCGACGCCGGGTGCCGCGTACCGACGTGCTGTTGGCCGAGCCGCCGCTGGTCGCGGCCGCCGCCGCCGTCGGCCGTGACCGGGTGCGCAGCGCGGTACGCCAGGCCCAGGAACGGGCCCGTCGGGGTGAGATCGACCCCGCCGAGGTACGCGACGCCGCGTTGGCCGCGTTGCCGTCGCCGGTGCCCCGGGTCGTGCTCAACGCCACCGGGGTGGTGCTGCACACCAACCTGGGGCGGGCCGCACTCTCCCCGGCGGCGCTGGCCGCGGTGACCGCCGCCGCCGGGTACACCGACGTCGAGTTGGATCTGGGCACCGGGCGGCGGGCCCGCCGTGGGCGTGACGCGTTGGATGCCCTGGCCGCCGCCGTACCGGACGCCGAGGCGGTGCACGTGGTCAACAACGGGGCCGCCGCGCTGGTGCTGGCGGCCACCGCGCTCGCCGCCGACGCGGAGATCGTGGTCAGTCGGGGCGAGTTGGTGGAGATCGGTGACGGGTTCCGGCTGCCCGATCTGCTCACCAGCACCGGTGCCCGGCTGCGGGAGGTCGGCACCACCAACCGGACCACCCTCGCCGACTACGCCGCGGCGGTCGGGCCGCGTACCGGCTTCGTGTTGAAGGTGCACCCGTCCAACTTCCGGGTCACCGGCTTCACCTCGGCGGTGCCGGTGCGGCGGCTGGCCGGGCTCGGTGTGCCGGTCGTCGCCGACATCGGTTCCGGGCTGCTGGCTCCCGATCCGCTGCTGCCGGACGAACCGGATGCCGCCAGCACGCTGCGGGCCGGGGCGGCGCTGGTCACCGCCAGCGGCGACAAGCTGCTCGGTGGCCCGCAGGCCGGGCTGCTGCTCGGCACCGCCGACCTGGTCCAGCGGCTGCGCCGACACCCGCTCGCGCGGGCGCTGCGGGTGGACAAGCTGACCCTGGCCGCCCTGGCGGGGACGCTCGCTGATCCGGCCACGCCCACCCGCCGGGCGTTGCACGCCGACGGGGCGGTGCTGCGCGAGCGGACCGAACGGCTGCGGGAGGCGCTGACCGCCGACGGCCGCAAGGTCGAGGTGGTGCCGTCCGTGGCGGTGGTCGGTGGTGGCGGCGCGCCCGGGGTCGAGCTGGACTCGTGGGCGTTGAGCCTGCCCGAACGGTACGCGGGTCCGCTGCGCGTCGGTGACCCGCCGGTGCTGGGGCGGGTGGTTCGGGGCCGGCTGCTGCTCGACCTGCGTTGCGTGCCGGAACAAGCCGACGATCTCGTACGCCTCGCGGTGCTGGCCGTGCCGGAGGACGACTGACCATGCTGGTGGTGGCCACGGCCGGGCACGTCGACCACGGCAAGTCCACGCTGGTGCGGGCGCTGACCGGGATGGAACCGGACCGCTGGGCGGAGGAACACCGCCGGGGCATGACCATCGACCTCGGGTTCGCCTGGACGGCGCTGCCGTCAGGTCGTACCGTCGCGTTCGTCGACGTGCCCGGGCACGAGCGGTTCGTGTCGAACATGCTGGCCGGGGTGGGCCCGGTCCCGGCCGCGGTCATGGTGGTGGCGGCCGACGCGGGCTGGATGCCGCAGTCGGCCGAGCATCTCGCCGCCCTGGACGCGCTCGGCGTCGGGTACGGCCTGCTGGTGGTGACCCGCGCGGACCTGGCTGATCCGGCGGAGGCCCTGGCCGAGGCGCGCGCGGAGCTGGCGGCGACCCCGCTGCGTGACGTGGAGGCGGTGACGGTCAGCGCCGTCACCGGCGCGGGCCTGCCGCAGTTGCGGGCCGCGTTGGACCGGTTGGCCGACCGGATGCCCGCCCCGGCGCCAGACGGCGCGGTCCGGTTCTGGATCGACAGGTGTTTCACGGTCCGGGGCAGCGGCACCGTGGTCACCGGCACCCTCGGTGCCGGTCGGCTGCGGGTCGGCGACGAACTGGAGCTGGCCGGCAGCGACGAGCCGGTGCGGATCCGGGGCCTGCACCGGCTCGGTGTCGGGTGCGGCGAGGCGGTGCCGGTGGCCCGGGTGGCGGTGAACCTGCGCGGTGTGGCCCGGGAGCGGATCGGTCGTGGTGACGCCCTGCTCACCCCCGGCCGGTTCCGTGTCACCGACGTGGTCGACGTGCGACTGACCGGGGTGCCGGTGGCCGAGCTGCCGCTGACGTTGACGCTGCACATCGGTTCGGCCGCGGTGCCGGTGCGGGTCCGCCCACTGGGCGCGGACACCGCCCGGCTCCGGCTGGGCCGGGCGTTACCGCTGCTGGTGGGGGACCGGGCGGTGCTGCGCGATCCGGGCCGCCGCTACGTCGCCGGTGGGGTGACCGTGCTGGACGTGGTGCCGCCGCCGCTGACCCGTCGGGGCGCCGCTGCGGCCCGGGCGGCGGTGCTGGCCACCCTGGACGGTCGCCCCGACGCCGCCGGTGAGCTGCGCCGTCGAGGGCTGGCCCGGGTCACCGACCTGGTCACGGCGGGCGTGCCGGTGACGGTCGACCCGGTGGCCGGGGACTGGCTGGCCGACCCGCACCACTGGCAGCGGCTCGGCGACCGGCTCACCCGCGCCGTCACCGAGTACGCCCGCACGAATCCGCTGGCCCCGGGCGCTCCGGTCGAGCACCTGCGCCGCCAGCTGGACCTGCCCGACCGGGCCCTGGTCGAAGCCCTGGTCCGACCACCGTTGCGGCTGGCCGCCGGTCGGGTCGTGGCCCCCGGCACGGCGTCGTTGCCCGAGCCGGTGGCCCGCGCGGTGGCCCTGGTGAGTGAGGACTTCGCGGCGCATCCGTTCCGTGCCCCCGCCGCCGACCGGCTCGCGGCCGTCGGGCTCGGCACCCGCGAGATCGGTGCGGCGGTGCGGGCCGGGGCGTTGCTGAGGCTGACCGGGAACGTGGTGCTGCTGCCGGGCGCGCCGCAGCAGGCGGTGCGGGTGCTGACCGGGCTGCCGCAGCCGTTCACGCTCAGCGCCGCCCGGCAGGCGTTGGACACCACCCGCCGGGTGGCGGTGCCGCTGTTGGAACTGCTGGACCAGCGCGGACTCACCCGTCGACTCCCCGACGACGCGCGGGTGGTGGTGGATTGAGCACATCGCCGCCCGGCGGCCACGCCGGGCACCTACCGTGACGGCATGGATCCCTCCGCGATCTGGCGGGACCGGCAGCACAGGTGGCGGATCGAGGCGTACCGTGCGCCGGATCTGCGGTTCGCCATCTACGCGACCAACGGCACCACCGAGTCCGCGCCGTTGTGGCTGTTCGGCATGGCGGCGCTGGCCCGGTGGCTGATGAGTCACAAGATCTCCCTCGACGACCTGGAAGTCGACTGAGCGGGCGGCTGAGGTCACCCGATCGAGGGGACGAGGACCGGTAACCGCGGGCCGGCACCGTCGCCGTCCGTACGGTGCCCCTGTGAAGGACCGAGGTACCCGGAAGGTGGTGGCGGCGCTGGCCGGCCTCGCCGTGATCTACTTCGGCACCACCGGCCGTTCCGCGGAGGAGGGGCGCGGCCTCTCCGGCGGGCTGGTGGTGTTGGCGCTGCTGGCGGCGCTGCTGGTGTGGCACCTGACCAAACCCGGTGGTGACGCGGCGAAGTGACCACCCTCAGCGGGCGGCCACGGCACGGCTGATCTGCCCGGCCGACTCCTCGCCGAGGGCGACCCGGACCAGCGTGGAGGCGAGTCGGCCGAAGTCGGCGTCGTCGACGAGTTCGGCCAGCCGGTCCGTCGTGGTGGGCAGCCCGAGTCGCCGCGCGCCGGCCACCGCCCGCTGGTCGACGTACGGGCGCACGTCCGGCCAGACCTGCTGCACCTCCCGCAGGAAGATGTCCGCGCCGGTCGGTCCGATCCCGGGGAACGCGGTGAGCAGCCGACGCAGCTGACCCGGATCGCCGTCCGCCTCCCGGTGCAGCCGACGCAGGTCGCCGTGCCAGCGGTCCAGGCAGAGTCGGGCACCGGAGCCGAGCATCGTCGCGGTCCGCTCGTCGTAGCGGCGGTAGTGGCCACGCCCCAACGCGTCGACCCGTTCCTGCCAGCTCGCCGCCTCCATGGCCTGCGGGGTACGCAGCCCGGCCGCGAAGAGTTCCCGGGCCGCCGCCACGGCCACCGACGCGCGGATCCGGGTGCTGAGCAGGGTGGCCAGCACCAGCAACTGGTACAGCGGAGCCGGTCGGTCGGCCAGCGTGATGCCGGCCTCCTCGGCGTACGTGCGGCGGGTCAGCAGGGTCCGCGCCAGCGTCCGTTGGTCACCCATCCTCGGGGAGTACCCAGCAGCGGCCCGGATAGCCCTCGCCGTGGGTGACTCGGAATGCCGGCGACGGCGGCGGGTAAGCCGCAGGTTGAGCGCGGTGTCGTGCCGCGTACCGGCGAAGGGAGAGGACTGTGACGAACCCGCAGCAGCAGGAGTTCCGGCGCAACGCCCTCGGCGGGACCAGCCAGGACAACAAGGGCCCCGATCCGGCGGGCCATCCCGGCCACCGTGGCTCGTCGCGGGGCGACGCCGGGCGTCCGGTGCCGCACGGGCAGGTGTCACCGTACGGTCCCAGCGGTCGACCGGTGGCCGAGGACGACAGCGACTCCTGACCGGCCCTAATCCGGCTGCCGCAGCCAGTTCCAGGTGGCTGCGGCAGCCAACCCGTAGGCGAGGTGCGGGACGATGTCGGCGATCCAGTCGGCGCGCCGCCAGGTGCGCGGGTCGGTGACCCCGAGCAGGGTCAGCGACCCGTCCGCCAGGGTCATCAGACCGCCACCGAGCAGCATCGAAGCCCGCAGCACCGGCTGTCGGCGGCCTCGGGCCAGCAGCGCGAAACCGACCGTGGCCGCAGCGCCGAGCCCGTAGCCCATCAGGGCGCCCAGGCCGGAGCGTCGGTTGTCCGCCTGCTCCGGTGGCCCCAGGGACACGTGGCCGACCTGGGCCAGTCTTCCGGCGCTGCGCTCCGGTGTCTGGCTGGCCGGCCTGGCCCGAGCCGTCATGTCCAGATAGGTGACCACGTTCAGCGCGGTCGTGCCGACGGCCCCGGCGATGAGGCCGTCGGCCAGGTCGGCCGCCCTCACTTCGGATCTCCGGGCTCGCGGTTGCCCTTCGGGCCGTAGGTGCGGTCGCCCCGCACGATGCCGCGTCGGCCCTGTTCCTCCTGCAGAATCCGGTTGGCCGCGTCGTCGGCCTTCTGGTCCGGTGTGCGTCGGCCCGAGCCGTCGATGGCGTTGCGCAGGCGGGCGCGTTGCTTGTCGTAGGCGTTACTGCCGGGGCGAGGTCCTGGCATCGTGGTCTCCTCCTGGTCGTCGCCGGTGGCGTCGGTACCCCTCCTGGTGTTCGCCGGTGGCGTCGGTACCCGTCTTTGGTCATCACCGGTGGCGTACGCGGCCCGTCTACCCGCCTGGACCGCCGTCAACCGCGCCGACCGGTCACCGGCCGCCGTGACCGGCGGGGTGATACCGCCCAGCCGGTCCCATCGCTACCCTTTCGGAGAGCGCCTGGGAGGAACGTCGCCGATGGTGGAGCCTGAGCAGCCGAGTACCGCCCGGATGATCGACTTCTGGCTCGGCGGGGCGCACCACCATCCGGTGGACGTGGCCGCCGCCCACGCCTTCGAGCAGGCGTACGGCCCGTGCGCTCCGGTCTTCCGGGAGCTGCGCGCCTTTCTCGGCCGTGCCGTACGCGCGATCGCCGCCACCGGGGTGGACGGGTTCCTGGTGTTCGGCGCCGGGGTGCCGACGATGGGCAACGTGCACGAGGTGGCGATGATGGGCCCGACGTTTCGGATGCGACCGCCCGCCGCGTGCGTCCCGTTGCTCGGTCGGTGGACGCCCACCCCGGACGGGATCGTGCCGGTGCCCCACTGGCGGCCCGAGGGCGAGCCGGCGCAGGTGCCGGACGCCTTCCACGGTGCGGTGGCGGTGCGTTCGGCCGGGTGAGCACGGAGCCCCTTCAACCGACCCAACCCCACACCATTATCCTAGGATGCCCTACACGTGGTGACGCCCGTCACAGACGCACTGACCGACATCCGCCACGAGCCCGCTGGGCAGCGAAAGCACGAAAGCGACCCGTTATAGTGGCAGCGCGTTCGACCCGGCCCGTGATCATCGACGATGGACGACGGGTCAGGGGATCGCTCCCGCAGGGGAGCACAGGGGGTGCCGGCGTCAGCCGGCTGGACAACGCGTACGACGCCACATGGCGGATGGGGGCTGCGGCGCCCGAGCGCGTCGCGGAGGAGGTTCGGTGTCGGGTCGGGCGGAGCAACCGCAGGCCCGTGCGGGTGACGGCCGGGTGCTCACCTGGCCGAACCTGATCAGCTTCCTCCGTCTACTCGGTGTCCCGCTCTTCCTCTACCTGCTCCTGGTGGCCCGTGCCGACGTCGCCGCGATCGTGGTGTTGACCGTCGGTGGCACCAGCGACTGGGTGGACGGCTGGATCGCCCGGCGGCTGGGACAGGTCAGTCGGCTGGGCGAGTTGCTCGACCCCCTCGCCGACCGGCTCTACATCCTCGCCACCCTCGTCGCGTTCACCGCCCGTGAGGTGGTGCCCTGGCAGTTCACCGCCGCGCTGCTGGCCCGGGAACTGCTGCTGCTGGGCTCGCTCGGGGTGCTGCGACGGCACGGATACGGGCCGCCGCCGGTGCACTACGTCGGCAAGACGGCGACCTTCCTGCTGTTGGCCGCCTTCCCGATCCTGTTGCTGGCCACGGTGGTGCCGTCGGCAACGGCGGTGGCCGGCGCGATGGGCTGGGCGCTGGCCTGGTGGGGGCTGGCGCTCTACTGGGTCGCCGGCGCGCTGTACGTGGTCCAGGCCCGGCAGCTGGTGCAAGCGGTGCGCGGTCGGCAAGGAGCGGCGGCATGAGCGACGATCCCGGTCAGGGCCGGCGCGTGGGGCGTGGCTTCACCCCGGACTTCCTCACCGAGCTGTTCAGCAATCCGTTGGATCCGGGTTATGCCGACGCGGCGGCCCGGCGGGCGAAGACCGGCCAGCCGGCCCGCTCCGGCTGGTCGGTGGGGCCGGTCGGCCTGGTGGTCATCGTGCTGCTCGGCTTCCTGTTCGCGGTGGCCTATCGGCAGACGGTGGCCGAGGAGCCGGGGCGGGCGCAGGCCCGGTCGGGGCTGGTGGCGCAGATCAAGCAGCGGCAGGGTGAGACCGACGCCTTGTCGGCGCGGGCCGACGAGTTGCGCGAGGAGGTCAACCGGCAGCGGGAGGCCGCGTTGGGTGGTTCCCGCGCGGCCCGGTTGCGGGAGTTGGAGGCGAGCACCGGGCTGGGGCGGGTGCACGGTGACGGTGTGGTGGTGGAGTTGGCGGACGGCCCGGGTGGGCAGGGTTCGCTCAACGGTGGTGATGTCGGCCCGGCGCAGGTGATCTACCTCGATCTGCAGAGCGTGGCCAACGATCTGTGGGGTGCCGGTGCGGAGGCGATCGCGATCAACGGGCAGCGGTTGACGTCGACGTCGACGATCCGGTCCGCGGGTAAGGCGATCCTGGTGGATTTCCGTCCGGTGACCGGGCCGTACGAGGTGGCCGCGATCGGGCCGCGTGGGATGCGCAAGCGCTACGAGTCGAGCTACAGCGCGTTGACGATGCGGAAGGTGGCGAAGGTGAACGGGTTGTCGTTCGCGGTGCGTGACGCCGATGACCTCACCCTGCCTGCTGCTCCGGAGCCGCGGCTACGCTACGCGGAAGCCGCGGTGAGTCCGAGTGTGTCGCCGTCGGGCGGTGGTGAGTCGTCCGGCTCGGGTACGTCCCCCAGTCCCTCCGGAGGTGGTCGATGATCGCGGTGCTGGCCCTGTTGGCCGGGGTGCTGCTCGGGCTGTGGCTGGATCCCACGGTGCCGGCGGCGTTGCAGCCGTATCTGCCGATCGCGGTGGTGGCCGCGTTGGACGCGGTGTTCGGTGGGGTCCGGGCGAAGCTGGACCGCATCTTCGACGACAAGCAGTTCGTGGTGTCGTTCATCTCGAACGTGCTGGTCGCCGCGCTGATCGTGTATCTGGGTGACCAGTTGGGGGTGGGCGGTCAGTTGTCCACCGGTGTGGTGGTCGTGTTGGGTGTTCGCATCTTCGGGAACGTGGCGGCGATCCGTCGGCACCTGTTCCGGGCGTAGGTTTGTGCCGTGAGTGACGAGCACACGCAGACGGGTACGGGTTGGCCGCAGCCGGCGGGTCCGGCGCGGCCGGACGGCCCTGCGGGGGAGCCGGATCCTCGTCCGGACGCGCCTGATCCGGACGAGTTGAGTCCGTTGTCGCCGCAGGGGAGTCCGCCGGGTCCGGACGAGGACGAGGCTGCGTCGGGGGAGCCCGCTGAGGGGGTCGCCGCGGTGGCGCAGCCGGCGGCGACGGTGTCGCCGTGGCGGCGGCTCAGTTCGGCCACGGTGATGATCGGCGTGCTGCTGGGTCTGTTGGGTTTCACCCTGGTGGTGCAGTTGAAGACGACGTCGACGGATTCGTCGTTGACGGCGGCGCGGCAGGAGGACCTGGTCCGGATCCTGTATGACCTGGAGGCGCGGGAGATCCGGTTGCGGCAGGACATCGCGGCGCTGGAGGAGAGCCAGCGGCAGTTGCGTTCGGGTGAGCAGGGGCGTCAGGCGGCGTTGGAGGAGGCGACCCGGCGGGCGGACGAGTTGGGGATCCTGGCGGGGACGTTGCCGGCGCGTGGTCCGGGTTTGACGGTGCGGTTCGAGGCGGGTGCGGCGAAGCCGATCTCGGCGATGCGGGTGCTGGACGCGGTGCAGGAGTTGCGGGGTGCCGGGGCCGAGGCGATGCAGATCTCCGGTGGTGATCGGGCGACGGTGCGGATCGTGGCGTCGACGTACTTCCTGGACGGGGAGAACGGGTCGTTGGTGGTGGACGGGCGGCGGTTGACGGGTCCGTACACGATCACGGTGTTGGGTGATCCGGCGACGATGCGTACGGCGCTGAACATTCCTGGTGGGGTGGTCGCGTCGGTGGCCGGCGACGGCGGTAACGTGATCGTTGAGGATCGTGAGGTTGCCGAGGTCTCGGCGCTGCACAAGCCCCGCCCGCTGGAACATGCCCGTCCGGTCTCCTGAAGGTCGGTGGGCCGGCACCGGTCGTCCGGTGTCGCGATGGATGAGGACGCTGCTGGTGATTCCTGAGGACCTGCGTTACACCGCCGAGCATGAGTGGGTGGCCGCTGCGGACGGTGGGGCCGTCCGGGTGGGGGTGACCCATTTCGCGCAGGATGCTCTCGGCGACATCGTGTATGTGCAGTTGCCGGAGGTGGGTGCGACGGTGGCGGCCGGTGAGTCGTTGGGTGAGATCGAGTCGACCAAGAGTGTGTCGGAGCTCTACGCCCCGGTGGCGGGTACGGTGTCGGCGCGCAATGAGGCGCTGGTCGACACCCCTGAGGTGATCAATGGTGATCCGTACGGGGCGGGTTGGTTGGTGGAGCTCACCGTGTCGGATCCGGCGGCGGTGGACGGGTTGTTGAGTGCGGACGCGTACCGCGAGTTGACCGAGAGCTGATCGTTTTGCTGTGTGGGCGTGGCGGTGTCTGCCGCGCGTCCGGTTGCCCTGCTTTTCGGCGCTGGCTAGGCTCGCCCAGTCGACCGAGAACCCATTAGTTGAGCGTCGCGGACAGCCTTCAGGGGCACGGAGAGCCAGCCGCCGGGTGGATGAGAGCCCGGCGGCCAGACCCGCCGTCTCCCGACGCCGACCGAAACAGATTCCGTGAGGTGGTCCCCATGACTCGCCCAGGCGACGAGTTCCCCCCGCTCGACGTCACGTCGACGCTCAATCTCGGTTCGCTCGAGGAAGCGCTGGAGGGCCCGGACACCGATGTGGTGCCGAGCCGGATGTCTGGTTCGCTGCCGCCGGGGATGGCGCTGCTGGTGGTCCGGCGGGGGCCGAACGCGGGTGCCCGGTTCCTGTTGGATCATGATGTGACGACCAGTGGGCGGCATCCGGACAGTGACATCTTCCTTGATGATGTGACGGTGTCGCGGCGGCACGCGGAGTTCCACCGGGATGGTGGGACGTTCACGGTGCGGGACGTGGGCAGTTTGAACGGCACGTACGTGAACCGGGAGCGGGTCGAGGCGGCGACGTTGAGCAACGGTGACGAGGTGCAGATCGGCAAGTTCCGGGTGGTGTTCATCGCCGGTCCGCGCCCGGAGGGTGAGGCCGGCCGGGGGTGAACGAGCCTGCGGCCTCCAGGCCGTCCGGGGCGGGTGGCGCCCAGCCGTTGATGAGTATCGGCGAGGTGCTGGCTCAGCTGCGGGCGGATTTTCCCGAC
This sequence comes from Micromonospora sp. DT48, assembly GCF_049844495.1. NCBI lineage: Bacteria > Bacillati > Actinomycetota > Actinomycetes > Micromonosporales > Micromonosporaceae > Micromonospora > Micromonospora sp. DT48. The sequence continues at coordinate 399,229 of NZ_JBNCLE010000007.1, read as the reverse complement.
GTGACGATTTCGAAGTTGCGGTTTCTCGAGGCCGAGGGCCTGGTGGAGCCGCAACGTACGGCGGCGGGTTACCGGAAGTACAGCTGGGATGATGTGGCGCGGTTGCGGTTTGTGCTGACCGCGCAGCGGGACCAGTATCTGCCGTTGCGGGTGATCCGGGAGCAGTTGGCGCGGTGGGACGCCGATGACGGTGCGGCGCCGGAGTGGTCGCGGCCGGCGTTGGTGGCGGTGGGGCCCGATGGTGAGGTGCCGGGTCGTGACGCGGTGTCGTCGGGTGAGTCGGCGCAGGTCCGGTTGGATCGCACCGAGCTGGTGGCGCGCAGCGGGTTGGACGAGTCGACGTTGGGCGAGTTGGAGCGGCTCGGGTTGGTGGTGTCGGATCCGCCGGGGTGGTATGACGGCGATGCGTTGATCATCGCGCGGGCGGTGGCGGGTCTGGCGGCGTACGGGTTCCAGCCGCGTCATCTGCGGGGTTACCGGACGGCGGCGGATCGTGAGGTCGGCTTGTTCGAGCAGTTGGTGGCGCCGTTGGCGCGGCAGAGTGATCCGGCGGCGCGGGCGCGGGCGGCGGAGACGGCGCGGGAGTTGGTGGCGTTGTCGCAGCAGTTGCACGCGGCGTTGGTGCGGGTGGGTTTGCGCTCGACGTTGGGGCGGTGAGGTGCGGTTGCGTGCTGATCGGCGGTGTGGTGAGTGGCGTAGGCTTGCGGGGGTAACCCCTCTTCTGGCGCGGGCGTGGGTGCGTGTAGCGCGTGAGACGGCCGTGTCGCGGTCCGTGTACCGTGCAGAGAAGGGCGCGGTGCGGCGTAGGTGACAACGACACGGAGGCGGCGGTGCGCGAGCTGAGCGTGGTCGGGGTTCGGGTGGAGTTGCCGAGCAACCAGCCGATCGTCCTGCTCAGGGAGGTCGAGGGTGACCGCTATCTGCCGATTTGGATCGGCGCGGTCGAGGCGACGGCGATCGCTTACGAGCAGCAGGGTGTCAAGCCGGCGCGTCCGTTGACCCATGATCTTCTGCGGGATGTGTTGGCGGCGTTGAAGGCGCCGTTGCAGGCGGTGGAGATCACCGAGTTGAAGGAGAACGTGTTCTTCGCTGATCTGTTGATCGGTGATGGGGTGCGGGTCTCGGCTCGGCCGAGTGATTCGATCGCTTTGGCGTTGCGGGTTGGTGCGCCGATTCGTTGTGCGGAGCAGGTCCTCAGTGAGGCGGGGATCGTGATTCCCGACGAGCAGGAGGACGAGGTGGAGAAGTTCCGGGAGTTCTTGGAGCAGGTGCGCCCGGAGGATTTCGCCGGCTGAGTGCCGGCTGTGCCGGTGTCGGTGGTGTTTCTGCCGCCGCGCGGGCGGTGACTGTCGGTGATGGTGACGGTTATCGCTGTCGTTGCGCGGCGTGTCGCGACGGTTTCTCCGTGGTAACTCCTGGCGGTCGCTATAGGGTTGCCGTGTCGAGGGGTGCGCGTTCCGGAAACGGGGTGTCACCGCACGGACGGGGAGGTTGTCCGGATGTACGAGCCGCGAAATTCCGATGCGGTGTCGGGTGAGCCGGGTGGGATGCCCGGGTCGGCAACTGACAGTGACGGTGCGGTGGGGTATCGGGGTGTGACGGCCTGCCACGCGGTGGGGATCAGCTACCGCCAGTTGGATTACTGGGCGCGTACGTCGCTGGTGGTGCCGAGTGTGCGTGACGCGTCGGGTTCCGGTACGCAGCGGTTGTATTCGTTTCGCGACCTGGTGGTGTTGAAGGTGGTGAAGCGGCTGCTGGACGCCGGGGTGTCGTTGCAGAACATCCGGAAGGCGATCGAGGCGTTGCGGTCGCGTGGGGTGGACGATCTGGCCGGCATCACGTTGATCTCCGATGGGACGACGGTGTACGAGTGTCGTTCGCCGGAGGAGGTGGTCGACCTGTTGCAGGGCGGCCAGGGGGTGTTCGGCATCGCGATCGGTGGCGCGTTCAAGGAGATCCAGGGTTCGTTGTCGCATCTTCCGGCGGAGCCGGCGGCGGTGTCGGCCGAGCAGGGGTCGCCGGAGGTTGTCGAGGGTGGTGCGGTGGCCGACGAGTTGGCGGCGCGGCGGGCCCGGCGGCGGGCGGGTTGAGCTGTTCCACTGTGGCGCTCCGGTGAGGTCACGCGTCCGTTGAGGTGCCCCGACACCCCGCTGGTGGTGGGGTGGGTCACCGCCAAGGGCGGTCGTCGTCGACGGTGGGGCTGGGGCACGATGGGTGGGTGCAGGAGCTGGTCGAGCCGTTGGCGGGCCTGGTGGCCGCCGGTGAGGTGGTGGTCCTCAGCGGCGCCGGGTTGTCCACCGAGTCGGGCATTCCCGACTATCGCGGGCCGAGTGGGGTCGCTCGCCGGCACACGCCGATGACGTACCAGATGTTCGTGGCGGACCCGGTGGCGCGTCGACGCTACTGGGCGCGTAGTCATCTGGGGTGGCGGTTGATCGCTCGGGCGACGCCCAACTCGGGGCATCACGCGGTGGCGCGCCTGCAGCAGGCGGGGCTGGTCAGCGGGATCATCACGCAGAACGTCGACGGGTTGCACTCGGCTGCGGGTAGCCGGGCGGTGACGGAGCTGCACGGGCGGCTCGACGTGGTGGTGTGCCTGGGGTGTGGGGGTCGGACGTCTCGGGCGGAGTTGGACGGGCGGCTGCGGGCGGCCAATCCCGGGTTCGGTGGGCAGGCGGTCGCGGTCAACCCGGACGGTGACGTGGCGTTGGCGGAGGAGCAGGTCGCGGCGTTCCGTACGGTCGACTGCCTGGCTTGCGGCGGGTTACTCAAGCCCGATGTGGTGTTCTTCGGTGAGACGGTGCCGGCGGCGCGGGTGCAGTCGTGCTTCGCGATGGTGGAGCGGGCCCGGTTGCTGCTGGTGTTGGGGTCGTCGTTGACGGTGATGTCGGGGCGTCGGTTCGTGGTGCGGGCGGCGCGGCGGGGCGTGCCGGTGGTGATCGTCAACCAGGGGCCGACGCGTGGTGACGGGTACGCGTGTCTGCGGGTGGACGCTCCGTTGGGGCGGCTGTTGCCGGCGGTGGCCGACCGGCTACTCGGTGCCCTCGCACCGGTGGTGTCGCCCGCTGTGCGCGGGTGACCAGGGGCTTCGCTGCGGGGCGTCGGGGCCGCTGGTAGCGTTGATCGTGCCGGTAACACCGACGTGGGAGAGACCGCCTGGCAGTACGGGCGGCGCCGAAGGGGCAAATCCTCCCCGGAACCTCTCAGGCAGAAGGACCGCGTCGGGTCAGGCACTGTGGAGCGCCCGTGGGGTGTGACAGAGGGGGAGGGCCGACCTGTCGACCCCCGCCTCTCGCTGGAGCGCCCATGAGCACAGAGCAGTTCGCTGACCGTCACATCGGTCCCGGCCCGGACGACGAGCGCCGCATGTTGGACGCCGTCGGGTACGCCTCGATCGACGAGTTGATGGATGCGGCGATCCCTGAGGTGATCCGCTGGCACGGCCGGTTGGATCTGCCGCCGCCGGCTTCCGAGCAGGAGGCGTTGGCGCAGCTGCGGGCGTTGGCGGGCCGTAACACGGTGGCCGTGTCGATGATCGGGTTGGGGTATTACGGCACGTACACGCCGGCGGTGATCCGTCGCAACGTGTTGGAGAACCCGGCCTGGTACACGGCGTACACGCCGTATCAGCCGGAGATCAGCCAGGGGCGGCTGGAGGCGTTGCTGAACTTCCAGACGATGGTGTCCGACCTGACCGGGTTGGGCACCGCGAACGCGTCGATGCTGGATGAGGCCACCGCGGCGGCGGAGGCGATGACGTTGGCGCGGCGGGCGTCGAAGACCGGCAGCCGGGTGTACGTGGTCGACGCGGACACGCTGCCGCAGACCATCGCGGTGATCGCCGGGCGGGCTGAGCCGCTGGGTGTCGAGGTGCGGGTGCTCGACGTGGATGTGGAGCCGTTGCCGGCGGAGTTCTTCGGTCTGCACCTGCAGTATCCGGGGGCGAGTGGGGCGGTGCGTGACCATGCGCCGCTGGTCGAGGCCGCCCACGCGGTGGGTGCGCAGGTGACGGTGGCGGCGGATCTGCTGGCGTTGACGTTGTTGCGGCCGCCGGGGGAGATCGGCGCGGACATCGCGGTCGGCACCACCCAACGGTTCGGGGTGCCGATGGGCTTCGGTGGGCCGCACGCCGGTTATCTGGCGGTGCGGGCGGGGTTGGAGCGGATGTTGCCGGGCCGGCTGGTCGGGGTGTCCCGGGATGCCGACGGCGCTCCGGCGTACCGGTTGGCGTTGCAGACCCGTGAGCAGCACATCCGGCGGGAGCGGGCGACCAGCAACATCTGCACCGCGCAGGTGTTGCTGGCGGTGATGGCCGGCATGTACGCCGTCTACCACGGCCCGGACGGGCTGCGGGAGATCGCGGCGCGTACCCACCGGTCGGCGGCCCGGTTGGCGGCCGGGTTGCGCGCCGGTGGGGTCGAGGTCGCCGATGTGGCGTTCTTCGACACGGTGGTGGCGCGGGTGCCGGGGCGGGCCGAGCGGGTGGTGGCGCAGGCGCGTCAGCGTGGGGTGAACCTGCGGCTGGTCGACGCCGACCGGGTGGGGGTGTCCTGCGACGAGACGACCACGGCGGAGCATCTGGCGGCGGTGTGGGCGGCGTTCGGGGTCGACGGGGTCGACGGTGAGGTGCCCGAGGGGTTGCCGGCGGGGTTGGCCCGCACCGGTGACTTCCTGACCCATCCGGTGTTCCGTACGCACCGGTCGGAGACGGCGATGCTGCGGTACCTGCGTCGTCTGGCGGACTTCGACTACGCCCTGGACCGGGGCATGATCCCGTTGGGGTCGTGCACGATGAAGCTGAACGCCACCGCGGAGATGGAGCCGGTGAGCTGGCCGGAGTTCGCGCACATCCATCCGTTGGCTCCGGCGGAGCAGACCGTCGGCTACCGGGAGTTGGTCGCCGAGTTGGAGGGGTGGCTGGCGGAGGTCACCGGCTACGACGCGGTGAGTGTGCAACCCAACGCGGGGTCGCAGGGGGAGTTGGCGGGGCTGTTGGCGATCCGTGCCTGGCATCGCAGTCGGGGTGAGCGGCATCGGGACGTGTGTCTGATTCCGTCGTCGGCGCATGGCACCAACGCGGCCAGCGCGGTGATGGCCGGGATGCGGGTGGTGGTGGTCGGCTGCGACGCCGACGGCAACGTCGACCTGGTGGACCTGGACGCGAAGATCGACGCGCATCGGGACTCCCTGGCGGCGATCATGGTGACGTATCCGTCGACGCACGGGGTGTACGAGACGGGTATCGCCTCGTTGTGCGCGAAGGTGCACGACGCGGGTGGGCAGGTGTATGTCGACGGGGCGAACCTCAACGCGTTGGTGGGGTTCGCCCGGCCGGGCCGGTTCGGGGCGGACGTGTCGCATCTGAACCTGCACAAGACGTTCTGCATTCCGCACGGTGGTGGCGGGCCGGGGGTGGGTCCGGTGGCGGTGCGGGCGCATCTGGCGCCGTTCCTGCCGGGTGATCCGGCTGGGGTGCCGGTCGACGGGCGGCCGGCGATCGCGGCGGCCCGGTACGGGTCGGCGGGGATCCTGCCGATTCCGTGGGCGTATCTGCGGATGATGGGTGCCGACGGGTTGGCTCGGGCGACCGGGGTGGCGGTGTTGGCGGCGAACTATGTGGCGGCGCGGCTGCGGGATCACTTCCCGGTGCTGTATGCGGGCAACAAGGGTCTCGTCGCGCACGAGTGCATCCTGGATCTGCGGCCGTTGACGAAGGCGACCGGGGTGAGTGTCGACGATGTGGCCAAGCGGCTCATCGACTACGGGTTCCACGCGCCGACGATGTCGTTCCCGGTGGCGGGGACGTTGATGGTGGAGCCGACGGAGAGTGAGGACCTGGCCGAGTTGGACCGGTTCTGCGATGCGATGATCGCGATCCGGGCGGAGATCGACATGGTGGGTTCCGGCCAGTGGCCGGCCGGGGACAATCCGCTGCGCAACGCGCCGCACACGGCGGCGATGGTCGGCGGTGACGACTGGTCGCACCCGTATCCGAGGTCGGTGGGTGGGTGGCCGGCCGGGGTGAACCGGGTGGGGAAGTACTGGCCGCCGGTGCGTCGGGTCGACGGCGGGTACGGCGACCGGAACCTGGTCTGCTCGTGCCCGTCACCGCAGGCGTACGAGAGCTGACCGGGGTCGGTACCGCGCCGACCTGGTCGCGGCGGCCTCCGTCGGGGAGGTTAGCCTGGGTCGGCGCGGGAAGACGTCGTGACGGATCGTGATGTCGGGTCAGGCGGCGAGTGCGTGTCGGGCGGGGCCTCGGTGCGGTGCGATGCTGCTGCCGTCGGGCAGCAGTTCGCCGGTGTCCTCGAAGACGATGACTCCGTTGCAGAGCAGGCTCCAGCCCTGTTCACGGAAGCAGGCGATGACCCTGGCGGCTTCCCGGTCGGTCGCTTCGGCGGAGGGGCAGGTGGGTTGGTGCTGGCACATCGGGTTCTCCGGACTGTGGGGGCACTGTGTCATGGTTCACATGACCAGTGACGCACAGTACCAAGCGGAAGCGCGCCGCATCGACCAGTTGTCCGCGTGGTGCGTGGGAAATCCGCTGAACGGATGAGCATGAACCGCCCAGACGTCGTGGAAGCGCTCCCACGGATGGTTGTCGATCCACCCGGCGTTCCCGCCGCATGCCGTGGCCGACTCACCGAACACGCCCGCTGGCAGTGGCGCCCCGCCGACGGCGGCGACCCCGCCACACACGTCGAACAGTTCCTCGCCGACCACGGCCTGCACCCGACGGACCAGAGCCGCCCCGCACGCCCCCACCCCCACGGCATCTGCGGGGCCGCCCTCTACGTCTCCGCCGCCGCCGGAGCCGTCCTCGCCGGCGGCGCACCCGGCGCACCCAACCCCGCCGACCTGCCCGAGGTCGCCGTCGTCGTCTACGAACACACCGACCCACCCACCCACCACCGGCTGCCACCACCACCCTGGTGGCACGGCCCCTGGACCGAGAGCTGGAGCCCCCGCCAACACGCCGAGGCCGTCACCGCGATCCGCCGAGCCATCGGCCACGGCGACGTCTACCAGGTCAACCTCGTCGGACACGCCAGCGCCCCCTACACCGGCGACCCGCTGCCCGCCCTGACCCGCCTCGGCCACCTACCCGGAGCCCGCTACGGCGGCGTGCTCACCGGACCCGGCTGGGCCATCGGCTGCGCCAGCCCCGAAACCCTCATCGAACTACGCCACCGCACCCTCACCACCCGCCCCATCAAAGGCACCCGCCCCGCCACCACCGCCGGCCGCGTCGACCTGCTCACCTCCGCCAAGGAACGCGCCGAACACATCATGATCGTCGACCTGGAACGCAACGACCTGGCCCGCGTCGCCCGCACCGGCAGCGTCCGCGTCGACGACCTGTTCGCCGTACGCCGCTGGTGTGACCTGTGGCAGGCCGAATCCACCATCCGCGCCGACATCGCCGACGGACTCGGCCTGGCCGACCTGCTACGCGCCGTGTGCCCCGGCGGCTCGGTCACCGGCGCACCCAAACTGGCCGCCCTGGACCACATCGCCGCCCTGGAACCCGTCGGCCGAGGCGCCGGCATGGGCGCCCTCGGCTGGGTCGGCCCCGACCACCTCGACCTCGGCCTGACCATCCGCACCGCCGCCGTCGACGGCACCGCCGTGCACGTGTGGGCCGGCGGCGGCATCACCTGGGACAGCGACCCGGACGCCGAAGTCGCCGAAGCCGCCGCCAAGACCACCCCGGTACGCGCCGCCCTCACCTGAGCACACACCGCCGGTCCCGCACCCGACACCGTCGACCCGATAGCCTTGCCGACATGACCATGCGGGACATCCGAATCATCGGCGACCCGGTGCTACGCACCCCCAGCGAAGCGGTCACCAGCTTCGACGCGGAACTGCGTACGCTGGTCACCGACCTGATGGACACCCTGCTCGGCGCACCCGGCCGCGCCGGGGTCGCCGCCCCCCAGATCGGCGTCAACGTCCAGGTCTTCGTCTACGACGCCGACGGCCACCGCGGCCACATGGTCAACCCCACGCTCGAACTGTCCGACGAACTCCAGGACGACGACGAGGGCTGCCTGTCCATCCCCGGCCTCTACTTCCCGACCCCCCGCGCCCTGCACGCCACCGCCCACGGCTTCGACCAACACGGCGAACCGTTGACCATCGCCGGCAGCGGCTTCCTCGCCCGCGCCCTGCAACACGAAACCGACCACCTGCACGGCCGGCTCTACGTCGACGCCCTGCGAGGCGAGGTCCGCCGCCGCGCCCTGCGGGAGATCCGCGCCGGACGCTTCGACTCACCCCGCCGCCGCTGACTCCTCCCACTGCTGCCGGGTGATCTCGTACTCCACCTCACCGTGCTCCGTGCCGGGCAGCGGATCCGGCCACGACTGGTGGAAGGTCCGCACATGGCGCATCCCCACCGCCGCCATCGTCGCCCGCGACGCCACGTTCACCGCCATCGTCTCCGCGAAGATCCGCCCCAGCCCCAGGTCGACGAAACCGTGCCGGATCAACTCCCGGGCCCCCTCGCTGCCCAACCCACGCCGCCACCACTTACGCGCCAACCGGTAACCCAACTCGGCCTGACCCTCCACCGGCCCCTGGTCGGCACGCCGCGGCGGCTCCAACAACCACCAGCCGACGAACTCACCATCGACCAGACCAGCCCAGAACCCCAACCCCGGCGCCTGCTCGGCCAACGCCAACCGTCGCCGATGCGACCGGCGAACCTGCTCAGCCGAACACACCGGCCCCAGAAAACGCATCACCTCCGGGTCCGCGTCCAACGCGATCTCACCGTCCAGGTGCTCATCCGCCAACGGCACCAGCGAAAGCCGGGCGGTCCGCAACGTCGCCTGAGTCATCCGCGCATTCTGCCCACCACCGCCGCGCCGACGCGACCGAAAAACCGTCACCCGCCGACCGCGCTCAGGTCGAACTCCTCGTAGTCGGCGACCCGAAGGAAACCCAACCGCTCATACAGCCGCACCGCCGCGACATTGTCCGCCTTCACGTTCAACGTCACATGCTCCACCTCGGACCGCAGCAACCCACACAGCCGCGCCACCGCCGCCGCGGCCAACCCCCGCCCACGCCACGCCGGATGCGTCGTCACATTCCCCAACGCCGCCACCCGATAGGTGGGGGAGTACACATGCACCCCCGCCACCGCCACCAACCCGCCACCGGCCCACACACCCACATACCGGCCCGTGTCGACCATCCGGGCGTCGAACCAGTTACCCGGATACGCCACCTCGTACAGCTCACGCAACGCCGGCAGATGCGCCCGACCGAGCACCTCCCCGGCGGCCTCCACCGCCGCCAACCGGTCCGCACGCGTCAACGCCATCTTCAGATGCACCCCCGCCGACGCCACCCGGAACACGCCCGCCAACGCGGCGTCCAACCCGGGGGACAGATGCGCCCACAACCGCGCCGGCAACACCGGCGCCACCTCACCCAACAGCGCGGCCACCTCGGCGAGACCCTCCGGCCCCGCCAACGCCACCAACGTCGGTGGCCGCGCCCCGTGATACAGCAACGCCACCGCATCACCCCGACGAAACCACGAGGTGTACGGCCAGAAGAACTCGTCCAGATCACCCAACTCGTAGGCGTGCAACTGCGGATCCTTGCCCAGCAGCCCCGCCAACACGCTGCGATCGTGTTCCGCGCGTACCAGCATCCGTCGATCGTCACACGATCGACCAGCCCACCCTCAACCGGCCAGCCACTGGTCGTAGCCGAGCCTCGCCACCAACGCCACCACCACCAGCAGCAGCACCACCCGCACGAACCCGGCACCACGACGCACCGCCATCCGCGCCCCCACCATCGCCCCCGCGATGTTGCACACCGCCATCGCCGCGCCCAACAGCCACCACACATGCCCGTTCACCGCGAACACCACCAACGCGCCCGCGTTCGTACCCGCGTTGACCACCTTCGCCATCGCCGAACCGTGCAGGAAATCCGCCCCCACCAGCGCGGTGAACGCCAACACCAGGAACGTGCCCGTACCCGGACCGATCAACCCGTCGTAGGCGGCGATACCCACCCCGGCCACCAGCACCGCCACCGCCACCCGCCCCCGGGTCCGCCGATGCGGCACCGCCAACACCCCCAGGCTCGGCCGCAGCACCACGAACAGCGCCACCGACACCAACACCACCAGCAGCACCGGCCGGTACGCCGCCGGAGGCACCGCCCCGGCCAGCGCCGCACCCGCCCCCGCACACACCACCGCCAACGCCGCCGCCGGACCCGCCACCGGCCAGTCGATCTTCGTACGGCGGGCGAACGTCACCGCCGCCGTCGACGTACCAGCGATCGCCGCCAACTTGTTCGTACCCAACGCAGTCGCCGGCGGCATCCCCGGGGCCGCCACCAGCAACGCCGGCAACAGCAGCAACCCACCACCACCCACCACCGCGTCCACCCACCCCGCCAGGGCGGCCACCGTCAGCAGGGTCACCACGGTCGTCGGCTCCAACTCCACGACCAGGCATTCTTCCCACCAGCGACCCGCCCACGCCGACAGCTGTGGCCAGCCTCACCGGCCCCGACGACGCCGCACCCAGACCCCCACCCCGGCCACCGCCACGAACACCAGCATCGAACAGCACAACACCCGCAGCATCGGGCAACCCTCCCACAACGTGGCTAAGGTGACAGCGTGCGCCTGGCCACGTTCAACCTCCTGCACGGCCGATCCCTCACCGACGGCCTGGTCGACCCGGCCCGGCTCACCGCCGCGGTGGGCGCCCTCGACGCCGACATCCTCGCCCTTCAAGAAGTCGACCGCGACCAGTCCCGCAGCGGCAACCTCGACCAGACCGCCATCGCCGCCCAAGCCCTCGACGCACCCGAACACCGATTCGCCGCCGCCGTCGTCGGCACCCCCGGCGAAGTGTTCCGCCCCCTCACCCACGACGACGACGGCCACGGCGAACCCTGCTACGGCGTCGGACTGATCTCCCGCCACCCGGTCACCAGCTGGCAGGTCACCCGACTACACCCCGCCCCGGTACGCTCCCCGGTCTACGTGCCCGGCCCCGGCGGCGGCCTCATCCTGCTCCGCGACGAACCCCGCGTCGTCCTCGCCGCCGTCCTGAACACCCCCCACGGCCAGGTGACCGTCGCCGCCACCCACCTGTCCTTCGTCGCCGGCTGGAACGTCCGCCAACTCCGCCAGGTCATCCGCGCCCTACGCGCCCTGCCCGCCCCACGCATCCTGCTCGGCGACCTCAACCTGCCCGCCTGGGCCACCCGGGCCGTCTCCGGCTGGCACCCACTGGCCCGCCGACCGACCTACCCGGCAGCCCAACCCCGCGTCCAACTCGACCACATCCTCGCCGACCGACACGGCCTCGCCGCACTGCCCGCCGTCACCGCCGTCGCCACCCCACCGTCGACCATCTCCGACCACCGGCCCCTGGTCATCGACCTCGGCTAGACCGGGCAGCCCGCAACGCGTTGCGGAACAACATCGCCACCGTCACCGGCCCCACCCCACCGACCCTCGGCGTGACCGCCCCCGCCACCCGCGCCACCGACTCGTCCACATCCGGCAACAACCGCCGCCCCGCGTACCGCACCCCACCACCGATCACCACCGCGCCCGGCCGCACATGCTCCGGCCGTACGATGCCCGGCACCCCGGCCGCCGCCACCAGGATCTCCGCCCGACGCGTGTAACGCGGCCAATCCGCCACCCCGGTGTGCACCACCGTCACCGCCGCATTGGCCGTCGCCCGCTTCTGCGCCAGCAACATCGCCAACGGCCGCCCCAACGTCGCCCCACGCCCCAGGATCACCACCTCACGGCCGGCCACCGGCACCCCGTGGTAGGCCAACAACTCCTCGATCGCCGCCGGAGTGCACGGCAGCGGCCCCGGCAACCCCAACGCCAGCCGCCCCATGTTCACCGGATGCATCCCGTCCACATCCGAATCCGGATCGATGGTCTGCAACGCCCGGTCATAGTCCAGACCAGCGGGGACCGGATACTGCAACAACACCCCGTGCACCCCCGGATCGGTGTTGAAGTCGGCCAGCACCGCGTGCACGTCAGCCTGCGACGCCGACACCGGCAACCGCACGTGCGGCGACGCGAAACCCAGCTCCGCCGCCTGCCGCTGCTTGATCCGGATGTAGCCGGCACTGGCCTCGTCGTCACCCACCAGCACCGTCGCCAACGTCGGAGTCACCCCGACCGCCCGCAACTCGGCCACACCCTCGGCCACCTCGGCCAGAATCGCCTCCGCCACCGGGACACCCGGCAACAACCGGGCACTCGTCATCGTCGACATGGCTCACCTCGCCCGTGGCGGGCCCAGGCGGACGACCCTCCACGACGAAGCTTCCCGATGGTCGATCCCATCCCCGATGCCGCCAGTCGCGTCACGGACAGCCTGCCACACCGCCGCCCGGCAAGCGACACACCAGAAACCCGCGCCCGCTCAATTCCGTGCCGACAGCAGCCCGGCCAACGCCCGGTACGTACGGTTGGCCCGCACCGCCTCCCGCTGCTGCCCCGACGTCACCTCGATGTACGTCTGCGACGACGCCAACGACGCGTGCCCCAACAGCCGCATGATCTCCGCCGCCCCGGCGCCGTCCTCGGCCAACCGAGTCGCGAACGTGTGCCGCAGCGCGTGCAGCCGCGCCCCACGCGGCACCCGGTCAGCGATCCCGGCCCGCCGATAACAGGACTCCACCAGATACTGCAGACCACCCCGGCGCAGCGGCTCACCGCGACGATCCACCAGCAGCGGCGACACCGGCCGCACCGTACGCGAACCGAACCGGCGGGCCCGACTGTCCAGATAGCTCGCCAGCACCGCGTCCAGATCCGGCTCGACCGGCAACACCCGGGGACGCCCACCCTTACCGGTCACCTCCAGCCGCCGCTCACCGGGCCGACCACCCAGCGACCCGACCCGCAACGCCAACAACTCCGACAGGCGCAACCCCGCGCACAGCGCCAACGCCAACACCGCGACGTCCCGCTCCGGCCACGGATCCCGCTGCCGACCCTCGGCTCGCGCGGCCGAGGCGAGCAGGTGCTCCGGGGTGTCCTCGCCCCGCAACGGCTTGGGCGTCGGCAGGGGAGTGCGGGGACGCCCCACCGCCGGCATCGGATTGCCGGGCACCACCTGCTCGGCGACCAGGAACGAGAAGAAACCGTTCCAGGTGGACCAGGCCCGACCGACGGAGCTGGCCGCCCTACCGGCGGCGAACCGGGCGAACGCCGCCCGCATCAGCCTGGGGGACAGGGCGGTGACCGGCAGGTCGGCGAGGGACAGGGGAGGGGAGGACAGCTCGGCGGCGAGCGCGGCGAGCGCGGTCAGGTCCCGCCGGTAGGCCGCCTGGGTGTGCGGGGAGGGCTTGCGGGTCGCCCGGGCGGTCAGGAACTCCTCGATCAGGACGGCCACCGAACCGTCCTTTTTGTCATGCATAAGGGATATTATGCATGAATTTCGCGTTCGATGCCCGGTGGGAGGGGAGCGGTTCGGCGACTCGTTCGAGAGCACTGGCCCGGAGGCGGTGCTCGCCGAGCGTGCACCGCTCGGCTGGTCGTCACCGGCGCGCAGACCGGCGCACGCATCCGGACGACCCCGCACGGCGCGTTCGTCCATGGCTACGACGCCACTGGTCGGTGACGCACGGAAGGCCTGATCGCCAACGGTGCGCCGCCGACCCGGGTCATCGCCCACGCCGACCGGGAACTTCCAGAGCGCGCCCGGCCGTGCCGGGACGGTTGACACCAGCGAGGTCACCGACCGCCCGCGAGCGGGTCCCCGAGCGGTCGGGGCAGGGCTCAATCCGGTTAACTTGACATAATGCACATTATCGAATCTTCGTGATCCCGGCTGGAAGTCCTGGTCGAGCTGGTGCTGTCGGGCTGGTGCTGTCGGCACTTACGCGAGCCGTGGGCCGCTTTGGACCTGTCTCCCCACGCCCGCAACGGGCGGTGGATCGAGCCGCCCACGCGCAGAACTCCGTGCGCGGTCGGGTCGGCGGAGGTGCCCGATCCGCCGTGCGTACATCATGATGAACGACGCCGATCCTCTGACCTCAGGAGCCGTCGCATGGCTGAGACCTGTCTACGGCGGTGGCGGCAATCTACGGCGGTGGCGGCATTTGCCAGGACGAGATGCGTGCCAGCAGGCAGGGAACTGACCGGTGGGCAAGATCGATAAAAAGCGGAAACTATTCGGCGAATGCGTGGAAGAGTACTACCGCTTCTTGTTGAGTGAACCGGGATTCACTGGCCCGGAAGTGACGGAGGACGCGATCTTCTTCCACTCCCCTGGGTTGTCCGTCGAAATCCTGCAGGGCAGACACTTCAAAGAGGTGAACACGATGGTATGCGGCACCGTGGCGGGGCTGAGCCTCCGCGCACGGGTCACCTGCCTGTATGTGAGCAGCGGAGTCGGGCCGGCGCAGGACGTGTCGACCGGAGCGCTGACCAATCATGCCTTGCAGAAATCTCTCCGCTCCCAGGCCGAGGCATTACGGCGGGTGCTTCCGTACCTCACCGGAAGCAGCAGGGACGAGATGCTGCGCGACTGTCACGGGAATCTTCTACCTCAGCGGTAAGTGCGCCGTCTCAGCAACAAACCCCGATTCTGTTGGCTGCGGAGGTTCTGCACAGCACTGCGTGCTCTCGGCTTGGTCTAGCCGCAGCAGCCACCGGTCGCCTCCACCGGGGTCGGTTCGCAGCAGCTGTCGGTGGTGCCGGTGGGGTTGCTGCTGCAGACCCCGGTGGCGGGCAGGTCGAGCTGGACGTCGCGGGCGGCCTCCCAGTCTCCGGCGAGGGCGGCGACGACGGAGCGGACCTGCTCGTACCCGGTGGCCATCAGGAAGGTCGGTGCGCGGCCGTAGCTCTTCATGCCGACGGCGTAGTAGCCGACCTCCGGGTGGGCGAGTTCGTCGACGCCGTGTGGTGGCACGGTGCCGCAGGAGTGCTTGTTCGGATCGATCAGCGGTGCGAGGGCGCGGGTGGCGCCCAGGATCGGATCGAGGTCCAGTCGCAGCTCGGTGGTGATCGAGTGGTCGGGGCGGAATCCGGTGGCGGCGACGACCCGGTCCACCACGATCGACTCCTCCCCGCCGTCGACGTGCCGGACGAGGACGGCGATCTTGCCGTGCGCCGGGTGGAGCGCGTGCACGGAGAAGCCGGTGAGCAGGCGGATCCGACCGGCGTCCACGTGCTCGCGGAGTCGGGTGCCGAGCGCGCCACGGGCGGGTAGGGCGTCGGCGTCGCCGCCGCCGTAGGTGCGGGTCGGGCTGGCCGAGCGGATCGCCCAGGTCACCTTGGTGTCCGGTGCCGTGGTGGCCAGCTCGGTCAGGGCGAGCAGGGTGTTCGCGGCCGAGTGGCCGGCGCCCACGACCAGGGTGTGTTGGTCGGCGAACCGGTCGCGGTCGGTGTCGAGCACGTCCGGTAGGGCGTGGTCGAGGTGCGCGCCGAGGTCCTTCTCCCCTCGTGCGGGCAGGCCGCAGGCGCCGAGGACGTTGGGGGTGCCCCAGGTGCCGGAGGCGTCGATGACGGCTCGGGCGAGCAGGTCTTCGCCGTCGGTGAGGCGGATCAGGAACGGTGTGTGCTCGCGGCCGGCGGTGCGGAGCCGGTCCATGCCGAGGCGGCTGATGGCCGTGACCCGGGCGCCGTAGCGCAGGTGGGGTTTGAGCTGCGGCAGTTCCGCGAGGGGCTGGAGGTAGTCGGTGGCCAGTTGCGTGCCGGTGGGCAGGGTGTCCTCGGCGGGGATGATCCAGCCGGCGTCGTCGAGTAGTCGGCGTGCGGCGGGGTCGATGTTGTAGCGCCATGGTGAGAACAGGCGTACGTGTCCCCACTGTCGTACGGCCGCGCCGGCGGTGTGCCCGGCTTCCAGGACGAGGAAGGGCAGCCCACGTTCGTGTAGGTGGGCGGCGGCGGCCAGGCCGACCGGACCTGCGCCGATCACCACGATGGGCGACGTTTCGGGGGTGCTCATCGAAAACTCCTCTGTCTTGATGTGTATCGAATCAGAGGCTTGCACATTGTTTAGAGGGGCGTCAACCTAGAGGCATGTCGAATCAAGAGGTGCCTTTCGGCGCCGCCGCGCCGTGCTGTCCCCCGCTGGTTCAGCGCCGGGTCTCGGGCGAGACGGCTGCGGCGCTCGCTCCTGCGTTCAAGGCCCTCGGTGATCCGGTGCGGCTGCGCCTGATGTCGATGATCGCTTCCGCCGAGGGTGGGGAGGTGTGCGTGTGTGATCTGACGCCGGAGTTCGACCTGACCGGGCCGACGATCTCGCATCACCTCAAGACGCTGCGCGAGGCGGGTCTGGTGGATGCGCAACGGCGGGGCACCTGGGTCTACTACCGGGCGCGCCGGGAGGTCCTGCGTCAGCTCGCCGGCTTGCTGTCGGTGGAGTCGGTTCCCGTCTCGCGGGTCTGACGCCGTGCGGTGTCGACCACTCCCCTCCCCTCGGCCGTCGCTGCGGCGGCCGCCGAGGGACCGGGAGCGGGCGCTTCGATCGCGTACCGGCTGGTCAAGATCGTGACACCGTAGGATCGGGTCATGCCCGATCAGCAGCCGGTTCCGCGGTTCCGTCAGCGTGCGGCGAAGATGAGTGAGCTGGTGGCGCGGCAGATCCTGGCGGACATCGTCGAGCAGGGCTTGTCGGCGGGCGCGGCCCTGCCGACCGAGGCGCAGATGGTGCAGGGGTACGGGGTCAGTCGCGGCACGTTGCGGGAGGCGTTGCGCATCCTGGAGACCAGCGGTCTGGTGCGGGTACGGCCGGGTCGTGGTGGTGGGCCGGTGGTGGGGTCGGTGGACCCGCACACGTTCGGTCGGACGATGGCGTTGTTCATGCAGATGGGGCGGACCAGGTTCGGTGAGCTGGTCGAGGCGCGCGTGATCATGGAGCCGTTGATGGCCCGGTTGGCGGCCGAGCGGCGCGACGCGGGGCGGCTGCGGGAGTTGGCGGAGTCGATGCGGGAGCACCGCAGCCTGGAGGAACGTGACGAGGCCAGTTATCTGGCGGTGATGCAGCGGTTCCACGGGGTGCTGGCGGGGTTGTCGGGCAACGGGGTGTTGGACCTGTTCGGGCGGGCGTTGAAGGAGATCTACACCGAGCGGGTGGTGGCCGCGGAGCGGCGGCCGGAACGGTGGGAGGAGGTGCGGCGGGAGCATGAGGCGGTGGCGGCGGCGATCGTGGCCGGTGACGGGGCTGAGGCGGAACGGTTGATGCGGGAGCACATGGTGGCGTTGGCGGCTCATCTGGAGCGGGACTACGCCGGTGTGCAGGACGAGGTGGTGGGTTGGTGGTGAGCCCCGGTCAGGACAGGGCGCTGGAGAGTACGGCGCGCACCGGGGTGTGGTCGCGGTCGACGCGCCAGGTGGTGTCCTGATCGCGCCAGTCGGTGCCGAGGGGGGTGACGGCGGGCATGACCTCGCGGGCGAACAGGGTGAGGTGGTCGCGTACCTCGTTGCTGGTCATGTCACCGGCGTGGTTCATCAGGATGAGGTGTCCGGCGCCGGTGTGTTCGTAGAGGCGGCGGATCTGTGCGGTGACCTGGTCGGGGGTGCCGACGAGCAGGATGCCCGCGTCGATGAGGTCCTCGTAGCTCATGCGGCGTACGGCGCCGAGTCGGCCCTGGAGGGCGGCGACGGCGGAGGCGGGTGGGAAGTAGCCGGGTGGGCTGGCCGCGCCGAGGCGGAGTCGGCCGGGCTTGAGGTAGTACATGAGTTTGCGGCCGATGTCGCGGGCCTGTTGTTCGGTGGGTGCGACGTGGCACAGGGCCATGTAGGCGAACCGGTCGGGTCCGGGTTCGGGGTGTCCGGCGGCGGTGGCGGTGCGGCGGTAGAGCCGGAACGAGGTGGCGGTGTCGTCGTAGGTGCCGAGCAGGTTGCACAGGGTGTAGCCGTGTCGGGCGGTCCATTCGACCAGGCGGGTGGAGGTGCCGCTGATCCAGATGGGTGGGTGGGGCCGCTGGTAGGGGCGTGGCCAGACGCTGACGTAGCGGTAGTGGTAGTGGGTGCCTTCCCAGGAGAAGACGTCGTCGCGGGTCCAGGCCTGGGTGATGAGGTCGTGTGCCTCGATGAACATGTCCATGTTGTGGACGGGGTTCTGGTTGGAGGGGAAGGTCTCCCCCTGGACTCCTCGGACGAAGCCGCAGTCGATGCGTCCGCCGCTGACGGCGTCGAGGTAGGCGATCTCCTCGGCGACGCGGATGGGGCTTTCCCGGTGCGGTAGTGGGGTGCCGAGGACGAGTACCCGGCCGCGGCGGGTGCGGTGCACCACGGAGGCGGCGCTGAGGGTGGCGGAGACCTGGAGGGTGGAGGCGGACTGGTGGTGTTCGTTGACCATCAGGTCGAAGCCGAGTTCGTCGGCGAGTTCGTACTCGTCGAGGTAGCGCTGGTAGAGCTGGTGGCCGAGGACCGGGTCGTAGTAGCGGTTGGGCATGAAGTATTTGAGTCCCCGGTGGGCGTGTTCGGCCTCGGGGGGCACGAAGGGGTACGGCATCTCGGTGAAGTGGTAGAGCCTCATCGGGTCTCTCCCTTCAGGAAGGACCGGACCAGCCGGTGGAATTCGTCGGGGCGTTCCAGGTAGGGGTAGTGCCCGGTGTGTGGCAGTTCGACGTAGCGGGCGGCCGGGAGCAGGTCGGCCAGGGCGGCGCTGTGTCGGGGTGGGACGAGGCGGTTGTGGCTGCCGGCGATGACGAGGGTGGGGATGGTGATGAGGTGGAGCCATCGGCGCAGGCGGGGGTCGTGCAGGAAGGGTTTCCAGGCGTATCGGGCCAGGGCGGCCCGGTCGGCGAAGGCGCGTTCGTAGTCGCTGTCGGGCAGGCCGGCGGGGTAGCCGGGCATCCGTAGGTCGTGGCAGGTGGTGGGGTCGGCCCAGCCGAGTTCGACGATTTCGGTGGGGTCGAGGAGCAGGATGTCGGCGAAGTCGGGTTCGGTGGGGCCGGAGAGTTTGACGCCGTACGGGGAGACGAGGGTCAGGGTGGTGAAGCGGTGGGGTGCGCGTACCGCCATCTCCAGGGCGATCCAGCCGCCGAAGCCGGCTCCGGCGAGGTGGCGTGGGGTGTCGTCGGTGGTGGTGAGGTAGTGCTGGGCGAGGTCGCCGACGCTGTCCCATGCGGTGGCGGCTTCGTCGAGGTCGGTGCCGAAGCCGGGGTGGCGGGGCACGTCGACGTGGAGGTCGTGGGCGAGTGGGCGCAGCGCGCCGACGGGTCCGGGTAGGACGTCGGCGTCGTGGAGGAACAGCAGGCTGTTCATGGTGTGGTCCGGGTGGTGAGGAAGGTGAGCAGCAGGTCGGTGAGGGTGTCGGGTTGGTCGAGGTTGGGGGCGTGTCGGGCGTTCATGCGGTGGCTGTGGATGTGGGGTGCGAGGTCGTCGAAGTGGTGGCTCCAGCCGGGTTGGAGCAGGTCGTCGCGGGTGCCTTCGACGACGTGTACGGGGATCGGGCTGTGGCGGAGCGGGGCGGGCCAGGTGTCGTCGCTGGTGGGGGCGGCCATGGTGGGGTGGCGTAGCCGGGCCGCCAGGCAGGCGGTGACGTGGCCGGGTTTGCGGGTGTTGGCGTAGCGGGCGCGGATGGTGTCGTCGAGGCCGGGATAGTCGTCGACCATGGTGGTGACGAGGCGGCGCATGTCTTCTTCGGTGCCGTCGTAGCGGCCGAGTTCGGTGATGCCTTTCTCGGTGCGCCATGGGCCGCCGGTGCCGCAGATGCTCACGACGGTGCGGGCGGGCAGAGCGGGGGTGGTGGTCGCCACGGCTCGTAGCAGCAGTGATCCGCCGAAGGACTGGCCGATGAAGTGTGCGGTGTCGACGCCGACGGCTGCGCAGAACGCGGCGAGGTGGGTGGTGCGGAAGGCGTACGGGGATCGGTCGAGGTAGACGGCCTTGTCGGTGTCGCCGTAGCCGAGCAGGTCGGGGGCGAGGACCCGGTGGTGTCGGGCGAGCAGCGGCATGACGTGTGCCCAGCTGCTGATGGCGTCGCCGCCGAAGGCGCCGTCGTGGACGAGGACGATGGTGCCTCGGGGGGTGTCGGGTGGGGTGCTTTCCCAGTAGCGGGTGGTGAAGCCGCCGGCGTTGACGGTGTGTGGGCGTGGGTCCATGTCCGGGCTGCCTCCTGGGTGGGGGGCGTCAGTGGTCGTGGGGGTGGAAGGTGCCGTAGCGGCCGTTGAGGTAGAGCAGGGGTGGCGCGTCTGGTTGGGCGCGGGCGTGGAGGACCTCGCCGCAGAGGATCCAGTGGTCTCCGCCGGGGTGTACGGCGGTGGTGCGGCATTCGAGGACGGCGGTGGTGCCGGTGGCGAGGGTGGGTACGCGGGTGTGGCCGGGTACGACGGCGGCGGCGAGGTCGTCGAGGTGTCGGTTGCGGCCGGCGAAGGCTCGTGCCCATCCGGCGCGGTCGGCGGCGAGGTAGTTGATGCTGAAGTGGCCGGCCTTCTGGGCCAGTGGTGCGAGGTTGGTCTTGTGGTCGACGGCGAGCATGGCCATGGGTGGGCTGCCGGACAGTGAGGTGGCGGAGGTGCAGGTGAGGCCGGTGATGCCGGCTGGTCCGCCGGGTACGAGCAGGACCGCCACGGCGGCGGGGACCTGTCGGTAGGCGGCGCGGAAGCGGGCGGTTTCGACCAGGCGGTCGGTGCCGGTGTGGGTCATCGGGGTGTCCCGGTCAGCCAGAGGTGGTGGACGTCGGTGCGGGTGGCGAGTCGGTCGGCTGCTGGTTGGCCGCCGACGACGATGGCGGTGGCGATCCAGTCGGCGCTGGTGCCGGTGCGGGCCAGGACGGTGGCCTGGGTGATGTCGGAGGTGGCGGGGTGTCCGGTGCGGGGGTCGATGAGGTGGTGGCAGTCGGTGCCCCAGCGTCGTTTGCCGGTGCCGCTGGTGGCGACGCCGCCGTCGCGTACCAGCAGGGTGTGGCCGTCGGGTAGGCCGATGGGCCAGCCGTCGCCGTGGGGGCCGGGGCCGCGGCAGGCCACGTCTCCCCCGATGCTGGCGGCGGAGTTGGGTCCGAGCCAGGTGGTCACGTCGTCGGCCCAGCGTCCTTTGGCGAGGGCACCGAGGTCGATGTGGTGTCCGGGGGCGAGTCGGGCGGCGTGCGGGCGCAGCCGCAGCACGGTGTGCAGTGGTGGCACCGGTGCCGGTGGGGCGGTCGTCGGTGGGGTGGGTGGGGTGCCGGTGGCCCAGGAGTGGGTGTAGCCGGCGGCGCGTAGCCGGGGCAGGACCGCCACGTTGACCAGGTCGTCGCTGGCGGTGGCCACGTCGAGGGCGTGGCGGAGCAGGGCGTGCAGGTCGGTGGAGATGTCGTGCCAGCGGCCGGCGGCGGCGTTGAGGCGGGACAGTTCGCTGTCGGGGCGGAAGCGGGAGAAGCGTCGGTCCAGGTCGGCCAGTCGGCGTTCCACCTCGGCGAACGGTGTGCGGGGTGGTCCGTGGCTGGCGAGGGTCACCTCGCAGGTGAAGACCTGGCAGGTGTGGCGGTGCAGGGTGGCGGCGACGGTCATGGGTACCTCCCTTCACCACCAGCACTAACATGCTAAACATTATCATGTTTAGCGGTGGGAGGGCGCCGCCTGGCTGGTCAGCCGTCCACGGCGGCCCGGTCGAGGATCTCCCGGGCGCTGCGCGCGACCGCCGCGTCGATGAACCGGCCGTCGCCGGTGACCGCCACGCCGGAACCGTGCCGTTCGGCGTCGGCCAGCCGGTCGACGACGTCGCGGGCGGCGGCCACCTCCTCGTCGGTCGGCGCGAACACCCGGTTGACCACCGGCACCTGGGCGGGGTGGATCGCGGTGCGGCCTCGGAAGCCCTGCCGCAGCAACAGGCGGCTGGTCTGCTCCAGCCGGTCCGGGTCGCGCAGGGTCGTCTCGGTCGGGCCGACCGGTGGGGCGAGACCGGCGGCGGCCGCGGCGAGCACCACACGGGATCGCAGCGGCCACAGTTCGGCCTTGTCCGGTCCGGGTTGCAGGCGCAGTTCGGCGGCCAGGTCGGCCTCGCCCAGGCCGAGGCGCACCACCCGGCCGGCGGCGGCCACGGCGTCGGCGCGCCACACCCCGCCGGCGGTTTCCAGCAGGGCGAACACCACCAGCGCACCGGCCGGTAGCCGGTGGGCGCGTTCGGCGTCGCCGAGCAGGCGGTCCACCCGCGCCAGCAGGTCGACGTCGGCCTTGGGTACCACCACGCCGGTCAGGTGCGCGCCGGCCACCGCGGTGATGTCGACGTCCGGGGTGTCGGCGTTGACGCGTACCCACCATTGGCAGCCGGTGGGCGCGTCGGCGAGGAACGTGGCGACGGTGTCCCGGGCGGCGGGCTTGTTCGCCGCCGCGACCGCGTCCTCCAGGTCGAGGATGCAGGCGTCGGCGCCGCGGCTCGCCGCCCGGGCAAGTTTGTCCGGCTGGTCCCCCGGCACGTAGAGGTAGCTGCGGGCGGCCGTGACGGAGGCGGTCACGGGCGCGTCGGGCGGGACAGGTACCGGCCGCGTGGCTGGCCGACGACGGTGCCGTCGCGCAGGATCTGCTCGCCGCGCAGGAACGTGTCGGTGACCCGGGCGGTCAGCTCCATGCCCTCGAACGGCGTGTACTCCTGGGTCGAGAGCGAATCGTCGGCGCGTACCGTCCAGGTGTGGTCGTCCTCGACCAGGCAGAAGTCGGCGTCCAGGCCCTCGGCGATGGCGCCCTTGGTGGCCAGGCCGAAGCGGCGGGCCGGTGCCCACGAGGTCAGCTCGGCGACCCGGGCGTAGGACAGGCCACGTTTGGCGCCCTCGCTGATCAGGCCGGGCAGCAGGTACTCGGCGCCGCCGAAGCCGGACTTGGCGACGAAGATGTCGTCGGCGGGGTCGCCGAACTTGACCTCGGCGCGGCAGCAGGCGTGGTCGCTGACGACCCAGTCGAGTTGGCCGTCGAGCAGGTGGGCCCAGAGCGCCTCGACGTCCTCGCGGGGGCGCAACGGCGGGTTGACCTTGCCGCCGAGGCCGTAGGCGGTGTCGATGTCGGCCAGCAGGTGGCCGATGGTGACCTCGCGGCGGAAGTCGACGTGCGGGAACGCCCGGGCCATGCGGATCGCCGCGTCGACGGCCTTGGCCGAGGACAGGTGCAGCAGGTTGATGGTGGGCAGGCCGGTCTCGTGCGCCAGGTAGGCGGCGATGCTGACCGCCAGCCCTTCGGAGTGTGGTGGGCGGGAGGCGCTGTAGGCGGCCAGGCCGGTCAGCGAGCCGTCCTGTTCGACCATCCGGGTGTACGCAGACATGATCTCCGCGGTCTCGCAGTGCAGCGACAGGGAGATCTGGTCGGCCAGTTCGGGGAACTGTTCGCGGGCGGCCTGCACGCCGCGCATGACGAACTCGAAGTGCGCGTAGTCGTAGCGGGCGTCGGGCGGGATCATCAGGAAGGAGCTCTGGTCGCTGGAGCGTCCGTGCAGGCCGTGGCCACCGTAGAACATGAAGATCTTGAACGAGGTGATGCCGTGTTCGCGGACCAGGTCGGGGATCTCGTCGATGTGCTCGGTGGTCATCGGCGCCACGTGGAAGGCGTAGTCGACGTAGGAGCTCTGGTCGGTGGCGGCAAGTACCTCGGGGAAGAACTCGCCGTAGGGTCCGCCCCGGTTGAGGTAGTACTGGCCGGTGCGGATGTAGTTGATGGCGGAGGTGACACCGCCCTGCGCGCAGGCGCGGCTCTCGGTGCTGGTGTCCTCGGCGAGCGGGTGGTAGATGCCCCAGTGCTGGTGGGCGTCGACGACGCCGGGGAAGGCGAGCTTGCCGCCGCCGTCGACGACGGTGGTCGCGTCGGTGGCGGGGATGTTCGGGGCGAGCCGGGCCACCCGGCCGTCGCGTACGCCGATGTCCAGCGTCGACGGCTCCGCCTGGTCGTGTCGCACCACGCGGACGTTGCGCACTACGAGATCGAAGGGTTGCATGATGGGCTCCTGAGGTCGGCGGGCGACGGGTCGTGGGCGGGTCAGTCGGTGGCGGTCCGCAGTCGGGTCAACGGGCGCATCAGGTCGGCCACGTCGGTGACGTCGGCGAGGCCGAGGACCGCGGCGACCGTCTCGTCGGCGGTGTGCGGGTCGAGGCGACCGGCGACGTTGTCGCGGAACTTCATCGCCAGTTCCGCGTCGGACAGGGGTCGTTGCGGGCCACCACGGTTGGTCAGGACCTCTTCGCGCCACGTCCGGCCGTCGTCGGTGCGTACCGACACCACGGCCGGGAACTGGTAGGGGAAGATCTTGTTGCACTCGTCGTCGGGGACCACGTCCACCCGGGCCATCAGGGCCCGGCGTGCCGGGTCGCGGGCCAACTCGTCGGTGAAGTCGCCCAGGCCGAGGCCCAGTCCACCGCCGCCGAGCAGCCCGGCGACCACCGCGTACGGGCCGCTGAACTGGGCCTGGTAGCCGGTTTCCGGGGTGCGTTTGGTGTCGATGGGCTGTCCGATGGTGCGGATCACCGCGGCGGGTACCCGCAGTTCGATGTGGTCGATCCGGTCGACCGGCACGCCCTGCGCGCGCAGCGCCAGACCGGCGTCGATGGCGGCGTGGGTGAAGTGGTTGGCCGGGTACGGCTTGAAGAAGATGTCCGGCACCGTCCACCGTCGACCGAGGCCGTCGGTGACCTGGTCGTGGTCGGCCTCGCCGCGCAGGAAGGCGGTGAAGAAGCCGAACCGGCCCTCCAGCACGGTCGGTGGCCCGGTGAAGCCGCGCCGCACCAGGTCGGCGGCGGTGACGGCGCTGTGCGCGGCCCAGCCGCAGTGCAGCCGTTTGACGGTGCCGCCGGTGCGGTTGGCCTCGATCACCCCGGCGGCCATCGAGGCGGTCACGCCGAGCACGTCGCGCAGGCCGTCGGCGTCCAGGCCGGTCAGCATCCCGGCGGCCACGGCGGCGCCCATCGCCCCGCAGATGGAGGTGGCGTGCTGGCCGTGTTCGAAGAACACCGAGTTGTTCAGCGTCGGGTCGTAGCCGGCCATGCCCAGCCGGACGGTGACCTCGATGCCGACCGCGACGGCGGTGGTGAGCGCGACGCCGTCGGCGCCGGCGGCCTGCGCGGCGGCCAGGGCGGCCGGCACCACCGCGGCGCTGGGGTGCAGCACCGAGGGCAGGTGGGTGTCGTCGTAGTCGAGGGAGTGGGCCAGCACGCCGTTGCCGAACGCGGCCTGCGCCGCGGGCACCGCGTCGGGCAGCCCGACGACGTAAGCCTGGGCGCGTCCACCCTGGTCGGCGACGTGGGCCAGGGCCGCCTGGCTGGTCGGTAGCCGGTGCGCGGCGACGCACAGGCCGAGGATGTCCAGGACCCGCTGGCGCACGCTGGTGGCGACCGGGTCGGGCAGGGCCTCGGTGCGGGCGTGGTCGGCGAACGCGGCGAGCTGTTCGGCGAGGGTCGGTTCACTCATCGACGACCACCGCCAGCGGGCGTACCGGCGAGCCGGTGGCCCCGAAGATGGCCAGCGGTGAGAGCACGAACAGGAACTCGTGCACTGCGGCGGCGGCCAGTTCCTCCAGCGCCATCGTCTCGATGATGTAGACGCCGCGTTCGACCAGCAGCACCCGGTGTGCGGGCAGGACGCTGTGTCCGGCGCCGGGACGCAGGCACTCGAAGGCGATGGTGTCCGCCCCGGCGGCGTGGACCCGCTGGTCGGCCAGCCAGGTGGCGCCGGCCTCACCGACGCCGGGTACGCCGGTGTGGTGCCCGACGAAGCGGGTGCGGTCCGGGTCGTCGAAGTGGCGTCCCCAGCCGCTGCGGATCAGCGCCACGTCGCCCGGGTTCAGCGGGGTGCCCTGCCGGTCGACGGTGCGGGTCAGGTCCTGCGGGGTGATCTCGTAGCCCGCCGGGCAGCCGTCGGGGGTGCCGAGGGCGGCCGGCACGTCGAGCAGCACTCCACGGCGCACCATCGGGGCGATGGTGTGGGCGCCCAGTTCGGTGAAGCGTCCACCGCGTCCGGCGGCGGCGGCGTCGGAGCCGTCGTGGAGGCGACCGTCGTGGGAGACGTGGGAGAAGGCGTCGATGTGGGTGCCGACGTGGGTGCCCATGGTGATGATGTCGTTGGCGGCGGAGCCGCCGTCGGCGCGGACCGCGTCGCCGTGCCGACGCGGCAGGGCGTGCCAGAACGGCGGATGGTTCGGCGACTGGGGCATGCCGATGCTCAGCCGGCGACCCAGGTCGTACACCCGGGTTCCGGCGGAGAGGGCGGCCAGCAGCGTCTGCGTCCGGCTCGTCGGGCTGGTGGTGGTGTTCATGGTGGTCACGGCATTCCTTACCTTTGGTGGTGCGGGCCGTCAGGCCACGATCTCCCGGGAGCGCAGGTCGGCGACGGTGGTGGGGGTGCAGCCGAGTTCGTTGACGAGGAGATCGTCGGTGTCGGCGCCGAGGGCCCGGCCGGTGAAGCGGATCCGACCGGGGTTCTCGGACATCCGCCACAGGACGTTGTGCATCAGGACCCGACCGAGGTCGGGGTCGGGGACGTCGACGAGCATCTCGGCGGCGCGGACGTGTTCGTCGGTGACGATGTCGCGGGCGTCGTAGACGGGGGCGACGGCGGCGCCGGCGGCGTCGAAGGCCCGGATGACCTCCTCGCGGGTGCGTTCGGCGATCCACCCGCCGACGTAGGAGTCGAGCAGGTCGGCGTGTTCGGCACGCTCGCGTCCGGAGGCGAACCACGGTTCGTCGACGACCTCGGGATGTCCGACGAGACGCAGCACCCGTTCGGCGATGGACTGGGCGCTGGTGGAGATGGCCACCCAGGAGCCGTCGCGGGTGCGGTAGGTGTTGCGGGGGGCGTTGTTGGTGGAACGGTTGCCGTGGCGGTGGCCGATCACGCCGAGCTGGTCGTAGACGGTGGGTCCGGGACCGACCGCCATCATGATCGGTTCGAGCAGGCTGAGGTCGACGACCTGTCCCTTGCCGCCGTTCTTCTCGCGGGCCCACAGCGCGACCATGGTGGCCGAGGAGGCGGCGATGCCGCAGATGCTGTCGGCCAGGCCGAACGCCGGCAGGGTCGGAGGGCCGTTCTCGTCGCCGGTGAGGTGGGCGAAGCCGCTCATCGCCTCGGCGAGGGTGCCGAAGCCGGGCCGGTGCGCGTAGGGGCCCTGTTGGCCGAAGCCGGAGATGCGGACGATCACCAGCGCCGGGTTGATCTCCAGGAGCTTGTCGGGGCCGATCCCCCACCGTTCCAGGGTGCCGGGGCGGAAGTTCTCCACCAGCACGTCGGCGGTGGCGGCCAGACGGCACAGCAGGTCGGCGCCTTCCGGTGTGGACAGCTTGAGACCGAGCGTGCGCTTGTTGCGGGAGATCTCCTTCCACCACAGCGGTACGCCGTCCTTGGCGTGGCCGTGTCCGCGCATGCTGTCCCCGGCGACGGGGTGTTCGACCTTGATGACGTCGGCACCGAAGTCGCCGAGGATCTGGCAGCACAGCGGGCCGGCCAGGATCGTCGAGGCGTCGATGACGCGCAGGCCGGTCAGCGGTCCGTCGTGCACGGGAGCCCCCATTCATTTCGTTCGCATCATGCGAACGGTGTTTCGCTCAGCAGAATAGTTTGTTCTCTGGTGCGAGGTCAACGCAGGTACGCAGACCGTCACCTGCCCATCCGCGCGGCCCGTCGACCGCGCAGCACCAGCGCGGCGGCCACCGAGGCCACCACCGCCACGAGCGCGCCGGTCCGCGCGGAGAAGGCGTCACCCAGCCAGCCGTGCAGGATCGCCGCCGCCGGACGGATGCCCAGGAAACACATCGACCACAGCGCCATCACCCGGCCCCGCACCGCGTCGGCCAGGCCCTGCTGCATGGTGGCGTTGACGTCGCTGACCGCCAGCAGGTAACCCGCCCCGCCGACGGCGATGCCCACCGTGGCCACCACCGGCCCCGGACTGGCCGCCAACACCGCCATCCCGACGCCGAGCGCGGCCACCCCGACCGCGCCGGTACGACCACTGCCCATCAGCCGCCGCAACCTGCCGACCCAACCGGCGACCAACGCCGACCCGAGCCCGAAACAGGTGATGAAGATGCCCACCATCAGCTCACCGCCGCCGAAACCCTCGGCGAACAACGGCGACAGGGTGTTGATCGGCTCCATCGCCAACCCGATCAGCGCCACCGCCACCAGACAGCGCACCAGCACCGGACGGTGCCGGACGTAGGCGACGCCGCCGAGCACCCCCAGTCGGCCCCGCCGACCGTCCGCGGGCCGGGTGCGGGGCAGCCGCACACCCGCCAACGCCAGCGCGAACACCAGGAAACTGGCGGCGTTGACGGCGAACGCGGCACCGGCGCCGGCCACCGCGTACGTGGCCGCCCCGGCCACCGGACCGATCGCGCGGGACAGGTTGAACGTCAGCGAGTGCAACGCGATGGCCTGCGGCACGTCGGCGCGTCCGACGATGTTCGGCACCAACGCCTGGGCCGCCGGACCGGTGACCGCCTGACCCACACCGGACAGTCCCACGAACGTCAGCAGCAGCGGCGCGTTGAGCGTGTCCAGCAACGCCAGGACCGCGAGCACCGCGGCGGCGGTCCCACCCACCGTCTGCCCGACGATGATCAGCAACCGTCGGTCGACCCGGTCGGCCACCGCCCCGATCACCGGAGCCAGCACCAACTGCATCGCGAACTGCAACGCGGTGACCAGCCCCACCATGAAGGCGGAGCGGGTCAACGCGAAGATGGTCAGGATCGCCGCGACGTTCTGGAACCAGGTGCCGGTGTTGGAGGCCAGCGACCCGAAGAAGTACGGGCCGAAACGGCGGTCCCGCAGCAACGCGAGCGCACCGCGACCGGCCTCCTCGACCGGCGTGTCGGGCGGGCGGTCAGCCTGCCGCACCCGCACCACCCAGGCCGTACCCCTGCGGCGTGCCGGCGGCCAGCGACGTCCACACCGACTTCGGACGCAGGTACAGGCGGGCCGCCTCGGTGCCGTTCTCCCGCCCGTACCCGGACAGACCCACCCCACCGAAGGGCACCAGATCCGACAACACCCGGTACGTGTTGATCCACACCGTGCCGGCGCGTACCTGCCCGGCGAAACGGTGTGCCCGGGCGATGTCGGCGGTCCACACCCCGGCGGCGAGCCCGAAGTCGGTGTCGTCGGCCAGCCGCAGCGCCTCGGCGTCGTCGCGGAACGACGACACCGCCAACACCGGGCCGAAGACCTCCTCCCGCAGCAGCCGCGCCTGCGCGTCCAACCGGTCGAACACCGTCGGCGGCACGTAGAAGCCGTCCCGCAGCCGCTCGTCGTCCGGCAGGGCGGCCTGCGCGACCAGCCGACCGGCGTCCCGGGACTCGGCGATGAACTGCGCCGTCTTGTCCCGCTGCGCCGAGGTGATCTGCGGACCCAGGTCGGTGTCCTGGTCGAACGGGTCACCCACACGCAACCGGCGTACCCGCTCCGCCACCCGGTCCAGGACCTCGTCGTAGACCGACTCGTGCACCACCAGCCGGGAACCGGCGATGCACATCTGGCCGCAGGAGGCGAAGACACCCAGCACCACCGCGTCGACCGCCCGGTCCAGGTCGGCGTCGCCGAAGACGACCTGCGGCGACTTGCCCCCCAACTCCAGGGCGACCGGGGTCAGGTGCTCCGCCGCCGCGCGGGCGATCGCCTTGCCGGTGTCGTGGTGACCGGTGAACACGATCAGGTCCACGTCCGGATGCGACACCAGCGCCGCGCCGGTCTCCCGGCCGCCCGGCAACACCCGCACCAGATCCTCGGGTACGCCCGCGGCGGCCAGCAGCCCGGCCAGCCGCAGCGCGGTCAGCGGGGTCTCCTCCGCCGGCTTGAGCAGGCAGGCGTTGCCGAAGGCGAGCGCCGGAGCGATCTTCTTGGCGGCGAAGAAGAACGGCACGTTCCACGGGATGACCCCGGCCACCACACCGTGCGGCTCCGGCACCGTGTAGGTGTGGTAGTCGGCGCTGACCGGGATCGTCTCACCGCGTACCTGCTCGGCCCAGCCGGCGTAGTAGCGGAAGCTGCCGGCCGCCCGACGCACCTCCCGCCGGGTGTCGCTGAGGATCTTGCCGGTGTTGCGGGTCTCGATCTCGGCCAGTTCCTCCACGGCGGCCTCGATGAGGTCGGCGACCGCGTGCAGGATCCGGCCGCGTTCACCGCCGGTGCGGCGGGCCCAGGCCGGTTGGGCGGAGCGCGCCGCGCGGACCGCGGCGTGCACCTCCTCCGGCGTGGCCGGTGCCACCCGGGCCAACACCCGGGCGTCGATCGGGGAGACGACCTCAGCCATCACTCGTCCCTTCGTCGGTGGCCGGGGTGCGCGCCCGGCGGCCCGGGTCCATCGACCCGGTGAGGTGTTCGGGCACCCAGACGTCCAGCACGGCCGGTACCCGGTCGCGCTGGACCGCGGTGCGGGCCCGGTCCAGGGCGGCGGACAGGTCGGCGGCGCGTACCACCCGCTCGCCGTAGCAGCCCTGCGCGCGGGCGTGCGCGGCGAAGTCCGGCGACGGGGTGAGGTGGCCGCCGATCACCGTGGGCTCGGCGACGGCCAGCCCGTCCGGATAGTGCGCCGCCAGGGTGGTGGTGCCGGTGCGGTAGCCACCGTTGTTCACCACGACGGTGACCACCGGCGCGTCGTGCTGCTGCTGCAACCACAGGCACGAGTCCGGTGAGCCGAACAGGTAGGAGCCGTCGCCGGTCACCGCGACCGCGTGCGCGCCACCGGCGGCCATACTGGCGCCGGTGGCCGCCGCGACCGACCAGCCGAGGCTGGAGCCACCCTTCTCGAACAGGGTGCCCGGCTTCGTGCGACGCACCGCCGTGGTGTCGAACACCTCCCAGGTGAGCAGATCGTCGGGGTGCAGGTGCGCGTCCAGCGCCGCCGCGATCAGCGCGGGGGTGGGCACACCGCCGGCCGGTGCCGGGCCGGCGGTGTGCCGTCTGTCGCCGACCCCCGGTGGCCGCTGCCGACGCTGCCGGACCGCGTCGGCGTCACCGGAGCCGACCTCGCCCAGCAGCGCCTCCAGGAACATCGCCGGGTCGGCGGTGGTGCGGGCGTCGGCCCGCAACTCGTACAGCGGGACCCGGCTCTCGATCGGGTCGGGGCCGACCCAGCCGATCCACGCCTCGTCGCTCGGCTTCTCCACGGCCGGCATCCACGGCACCGGATGGTCGAGCACGACGACGACGTCGTACTGGTCCAGCGGCGCCGTGGCGTGCCACGGGTTGTCGTCGGGCAGGTTCACCCGGTAGCGGGAGGCGCGTACCTCCACGCCCAGGGTGTCGGCGAGTTCGGCGAGCAGCTGCACCGCGCGGGGGTTCACGCCGACCCGGTCGGTGACCACGACCGGTCGCCGGGCGGTCCGCAGGCGGCGGGCCACCTCGCTGACCACGCCCGGGTCACCCGGGCCGAGGGTCGGCACCCCGAGCGCCTGCGCGCTGGGCACCCGGTCGCGGCCGGGCACCGGGTGACGACCCACCTCCTCGGGCATCGCCAGGTAGACGGGGCCACACCGGGGGGCCAGGGCGACCTGCAGGCCGCGCGCCACGACCAGACCGGCGTCGTCGAGCGCGGACAGCTTGTAGTCCCACTTGACGTACTGGCGCACGATCGCGCCCTGGTCCCAGCGTTGCTGTTTCCAGAACACCGGTGAGGTGCGCGACTGCTCACGGGTCGGCGGATACCCCGACATGATCATGATGGGGTGGTCGCCCCACATCGCGTTGTGGATCGCGCCGCCGTGGTGCAGCAGTCCGAGGTCGGCGTGGGCGGCGGTCATGGACGGTCCACCCGAGACCATGGTCTCGCCCATCGCCGCGGTCAACGCGACGTGCTCGTGTGGGCAGGTGACGATCTCCGGGGTCGGCTCGCCCTTGTGCCGGGCCTGGGCGTTGGCCTCCTGGAAGGAGGTCAGCTCGGAGCCGCTGGTGAACCAGAGCCGCCGTACGCCGCTGGCCGAGGCCGCCGCCAGGATCGCGGCGGCCCCACCCACGGCGGCCGGGTCGGCCGTCACAGCTCCCTCGCGCGGGCGAGGTAGTCCGGGTAGATCAGCTTCTCGATCGGCGCGGCGGAGTTGACCAGCTTGGCCTTGACCAGGCTCTCCTGACCGGACAGCCAGGTCTGCTCGTTCATCTGCAGGGCGTTCTCCGGGCCGGCGGCGAGCCAGCTCTCCACCAGCAGCGGCAGCTCGGCACGAGCCTGCTCCGGGTCCGCCTCCGGGTTGTACTTACGCAGGTCGTCGATGACCTGACCCCAGTTCTCCTCCTTGCTGGCGTAGTCGATGGCCTTGAGCACCCCGGCGAGGAAGCGCACCGGCATGTCACTGTCCGACTCGACCATCTTGAGGCTGGTGTTGTACGAGTCCGAGGGCATCGGGGCGTACTCGTCGGTGCTGAAGAAGACGACCTCGCCGATCTCCTTCTGGATGGTGGCCCGGTCGGTGTTCACGCAGACCCAGGCGTCGACCTCGCCCCGGCGCGCCAACTCGTACGCGGCGGTGCCGACGCCGGTGACCGGCCGCTTCACCGACTTGGGGTCGATGCCCGCGTTGATCAGCATGACGTCGAGCAGGTTCTCGGTGGCGCCGCCGGTGGAGACGATGCCGCAGGTGCGTCCGGCGAGCTGGGCCGGGTTACGGATCGGGTCGTCGGGCAGCGACACCACCTCGAACTGCGACTTCTGCCGCACGCTGGCGATGCTGACGAACGGGGCGTCCTCGTTGGCCACCGCGATGATCGCGTTGATGCCGTTGGCGCGGGTGAGGTCGGCCGAGCCGCCGAGCACCGCCTGGATGGCGGTGGCGGTGCCCTGCCCGCCCTTGATGTCGAGGTTGAGGCCGTGCTCGGCGAAGAAGCCGCGCTCCTTGGCGACCATCGTCTCCACGAAGCTCAACGTCATGCCGGAGGCGGTCATGTACGAGCCGGAGAGGCTGCCGTCGGCGTTGACCTGGTCGTCGTCGCTGCCGCAGCCGCTGAGCATCAGGGTCATGCCGCCGGCGCTGGGCAGCAGCAGACCCGCGGTGGCACCGAGCCGGAGCAGTGAGCGCCGGGAGACCGGCGCGCCGTTGGAGGGGTTACGTGTCACGGAAGACTCCCGGGGGTGAGTAACGGACGGATGAGGGCAAGGAGGGGTCCGCCAGTGCCGCGACGCGGCACCGACCAGGTCGTGTGTGGGGTTGTGGCAGGGGGGCCGGGCCGCCCGTCAGGGTCGGCGGCGCGGCTGCACGGATTCGTGCCAGGGGATCAGCAACCGGCGGGCGCCGGTGACGATGCTGTAGAGGGTGAACCCGAACAACGCCATGATGAGGATGGCGCCGAACAGCTTGTCGACCTGGAGGTTGTTCTGCAGGTTGACCGCGTAGCGGCCGAGGCCCTGGTCGCCGCCGAGGTACTCACCGACGATCGCGCCGATGGTCGCCTGGACGACCGCCAGTTCCATGCCGGCGAGGATGAACGGCATCGTGTACGGCAGGTCGGCCCGCCAGAACCGTTCCCACCGGGACGCCTTGAGCGTCGTCATCAGGTCGTGCATGGAGCCCGGCACCGAGCGGACGCCGAACGAGGTGTTGATCAGCAGGGGGAAGAAGGCCAGCAGCGCGGCGATGACCACCTTGGACGAGGGGCCGAAGCCGAGCCAGAGGATGAACAGCGGTACCAGGGCGACCTTCGGCACCACCTGGGTGCCGACGATGAACGGTCGGACGATCCGGTCGAACAGCGGCGACTTGCCGATCATCAGACCGAGCCCGACGCCCAGCACGATCGCCAGCGCCAGACCCATCATGACCTCGTAGAAGGTCGTCCAGATGTGGGTCTGCCAGACGAACGGGTCGGTGATCTGCGCGGCGAACGCCTTGAACACCGCCTCCGGTGGCGGCAGCACGAACCGGGACAGATCGGTGACCTCGACGTAGATCTTCCACGCCACGAGGAACAACGCGATCAGCAGAGGGCTGGTGTAGAAGGACAGCCAGCGGTTGTTGCGGAGTCGCTGCGACCAGGTCGGTGGCGGGGGCCGCAGCAGCTCGTCGGTGGATGGTGTCGACGCCGGGCGGCGCTCTTTAGTGGCAGTCACTGTGCGGCACCTCGAGGTACGGTCAGGCCGAGACGGCGGATCGGTTGTCGGTGTCCTGCACCGCGCCGATCTGGCGACGCAGCTCGGCGGCGAGATGGCGGAACTCGGCGGACTCGGTCATGTCGACGGTGCGCGGCCGGGGCAGCGTCACCTCGGTGATGGAGTGGATGTGGCCGGGCTTGGTCCCCAGCATCACGATGCGGTCGGCGAGGAAGACCGCCTCGGAGACGGAGTGGGTCACGAAGACGACCGTCTTGCGGTTCTCCAGCCAGATGCGTTGCAGCTCGGCGTTCATCATGTCGCGGGTCTGCGCGTCGAGCGCGCCGAACGGTTCGTCCATGAGCAACACCTGCGGGTCGTGCGCCAACGCCCGGGCGATGGAGACCCGCTGACGCATACCGCCGGACAGTTGGTGCGGGTACTTGCCCTCGGTCTCCGGCAGGCCGACCAGTTCGAGCATCTCGCGGACCCGCTCGGTGCGTTCCCGGCGGGGTACGCCGGCCATCTCCAGCGGCAGGGCCACGTTGGCGGCGGTGGACCGCCAGGGCATCAGGGTGGCCTCCTGGAAGACGAACCCCAGGGGGCGGTCGCCGTTGTTGCCGTGGTCCAGGCTCACCCGACCGACGGTGGGGCTCTCCAGCTGGCCGATGATGCGCAGCAGGGTGGTCTTTCCGCAGCCGGAGGGTCCGAGCAGCACGACGAACTCACCGTCGGCGATGTCGAGCGAGACATCGCTCAGCGCGAGCATCGACTGCCCGCCGGCGCCGGCGAAGACCTTGCTGACGCCCTCCACTTTGATCGCACTCATGGGCTACCCCTGTCACCGACCGGCCCGCGTTAACCGCGAGATTGTTCGCTTGTGCAGTACGCCGTTCTGTTGGTGCGAACGTAAGCTATGGTCTCCGGCAAGGTCAATGGCCTGTAGGACCCGACTTCATATCATCGATTAGGATCAATCCCCCAATTCGGGAGGAAACGTCATGAACTATCCACCGAAGCGGACTGCGGTGCTGGTCATCGACATGCAGAACGACTTCTGCTCCCCGGCTGGAGCGATGGCGGCGCTCGGTGCCGACGTCGAGGTCAACGCCGCCCTGGCCCGCCGGCTACCAGGCTTCCTCGACCCGGCCAGGGCCGCCGGTTGCCTCATCGTCTGGGTCCGACAGGCCGCCCACGGCCAGCTCGTCTCACCGGCCCGGCGGGCCCGCGCCGAGGCGATGGGCCGCAGCCCGCTCAGCGTGTGCGCGGCGGGCTCCTGGGGGGCCGAACTCGCCGACGGGCTGCGTCCCGCGCCGGGCGACTGCCACCTGGAGAAGACGCGCTACAGCGCCTTCGTCGGCACACCCCTGCACAACATGTTGCGGGCACACGAACGCGACCACGTGGTGGTGGTCGGCACGGCGGCCAACGTCTGCGTCGACTCGACCGTACGCGAGGCGTACATGGCCGACCTGGCCGTCACCCTGCCGACGGACATGCTCGGCTGGACCCGCCCGGACCTGGCCGAGCCGGCGATCCGCAACCTCGGTTTCTACTTCTGCGAGGCCACGACCTCGACCGCGCTCCTGTCGGCCTGGTCGGCCGTCGAGGCGGTGGGCTGACGGCGGGCACCGCGACGGCGCACCGGTGGCACGGTCTCCGCCGGTGCGCCGTCGCCCTGTCCCACGGCGGGCTGGTAGCCCAGCTCGGCGCTGACCTGACGGGCCGCGTCGGCCACCAGTTCGCCGTACTCGGCCAGCAACCGTGACGAGAAGCGGTCCTGCGGGCCGCACAGCGACAACGACCCGTAGACCTCGCCGGAGGCGAGCCGGATGGCCGCCGCCACGCTCGCCGCTCCCGCCTGCCGCTCCCCCCGGCTGACCGCGTAGCCCTGCCGACGCACCGTGCGCAGGTCCTCCCAGAGCCGCTCGATCGAGGTGATGGTCGCCGGCGTCACCGACACCAACTCGTGCGTGTTCAGGTACTCGGCCACCTCGGCGTCGGGCAGCGCCGCCAGGATCGCCTTGGACGACGAGCCGGCGACCAGGGAGTGCCGGGAGCCGAGCGTGACCGACATCCGGATCTCGTGCGGGGAGAGCACCTGGTCGGTGTAGACGCGCACCCAACCCTGCCGCATCGACAGCGTCGCCGTCTCACCGGTGATCTCCACCAGCCGTCGCATGTGCCGGTTGGTGGTGGCCTGCACGTCGACGGCGCGCAGCGCGGCCAGGCCCGCGGCCAGCGCGCCCGGCCCCAGCCGGTACCGCCGGGTGCCCTCGTCGAAGGTGACGAACTGGTTGGCGGTCAGCTCCTTGAGGATGCGGTGGGCCACCGCCTTGGGCAGGCTCAGGTCCCGCGCGACGGTGGACACACCGACCATCTCCGGGCTGCGTTCGGCGAGCAGGTCGATCACGGCGAGCGCGCGTCCCAGGCCGCTCGCGGTGTAACGGTGGCCGTCCGTTGGCTCACTCACCGGCACCGCTGACTCCATTCGACCGTGACCTCTCGTGCGTGCCGTCGGGCGGCACTTCGCGGGTGGGCACCGGCATGCGTCGCCTAGTGCTGGATCCCGAGCATACTGACCCGCCGCAGGTACGCACGGGCCTGCTCGGCGTCCTCGGCGACGGCTCGCAACCGCAGCAACCGTTCCCGGCGTCCGGCCAGGTCCACCGCGTCCGCCGAGGTGCGGTTCTCGGTGGTGGCCGGCTGGACGAAGCGCTCGGCGATCGAACGCCGCCGTTGCGCGTACGCGGTGGTCGCGGTGTCCTGGTCGGACTCGGCCAACGCGGCGGCCACGGCCATCGCGTCGTGGATGCCGGAGTTCAGTCCCATGCCGCCGGTGGTGCTGCTCAGGTGGGCGGCGTCGCCGGCCAGCAGGACCCGACCGATCCGGAAGGAGTCGGCCAACCGCTGGTGGCTGCGGTACATCTGGTGCTGGTGCAGCGGCAGTAGCCCCTCCGGCGGGGTCGGTGACTTCAGCAGCAGCTCCACGGCGGCCAGGAAGTCCGGGTGGATGCCGGTCGGTGGTTCGTCGTCGACCCCGGTGGTGGTGGACAGCGCGGCCCGCCAGATGTCCGGGGTGCGGATCAGCGAGAACCGGCCACGGGGGCCGGACCAGTAGCCGACCTCGCCCAGATCGGGCACCGCCTCCTCGAACCGGAACGGCGTGGCCACCACCAGGCTCAGCGACGGGTACGTGAAGCCGGGGAACGGCACGTCGAGCAGCTTGCGGGCGATGCTGTGCGCCCCGTCGGCGGCCACCGCCCACCGGCACGCCACGCTCCGCCGCTCACCGTCGACGGCCACCTCCAGCTCGACCCGGGTGTCGTCCTGGCGCAGCCCGACCACCTCGTGCCCGAACCGCAGGTCCACGTTCGGCGTCTCGGCGACCGCGCGACGCAACTGCCGGACCAGCTTGTACTGCTCGTACTGGCAGCGGAACGGGTAGCGGGTCTCCCCCTCCAGCAGGTCGTAGGAGAAACACGCCGACTCGGTCAGCTCCAGGTCGCGGTAGTCCAGTCGGCGGACCCGGACGGCCTCCTTGAGCACCGGCGCGGCCAGGTCCAGTTCGTCGAGCAGTTCGAGCGTCGGCGGGTGCACGGTCGAGCCGCGCCACTCCGAGCGCACCTCGTCGTGGCCCTGTTCCAGGACGACCACGGGGATGTCGTGTCGGGCCAGCGCGAGGGCGGTCACCATGCCCACCGGGCCGCCGCCGAGGACGACGACCGGTGCCTCGACCGAATGGCTTGGCGGCACGTTCACTCCTTCCCGCCGGCGGGACCGCCGGCGATCTGCGTCGTGGCGGGTTCGGCCACGGTGGCGGCCAGGTGCCGCAGCGCCGGGCTCGGCGACTGCGCCGCCAGGTGTGCGGCCCCGGCGGTGTGCAGCAACTGCCAGGCACCGGCCAGGTTCGAGGAGAGCACCGGCACGGACGCCTGGGGCACCACCTGGTCGAGCACGTCGAGGCTCGGTGCGCCGGTGCCGGTCAGCAGGACCGCGTGGCCGTCGGCGGCGCTCGCGTCGAGCGCGGCCAGGACGCGCTGCACGGTGTCGCCGACGGTGGTCGAGGTGAGGTCGTAGATGGCGCCGGTGCCGGGTACGGCCACCACCTCGGTGACCGTACGGCCGGTCGTCCGCCAGAACGCCGCCGCCTGTTCGGTGAGCCAGTCCGGGTACGGCGAGACCAGCGTCAGCGACCGTACGGCGAGCCGGTCGAGCACCTGCCCGACGGCGCTCGCGGCACCGAAGACCGGGCTGCCGAGCTGGTCGGCGGCGCTGCGGTCGAGGTGTGCGGCGTCGTGGTGTCGGGGCCGGTAGTAGCAGCCGGTGCAGGCGACGTAGGTGGCGTGCAGGCCCAGTCCGCGTAGGGTGGCGGCGGTCTCGGCGAGCAGGTCGGCGTACCGGTCCAAACGGTGTGCGAGTGACCCGTCGACGACCGGCAGGCGGGCCACGTGGTAGCGCAGCCGGGGTGGCAGCAGGCGGCGCAGTTCGGGCTCGACGGTCGGATTGGCCGGCGGGACGATGACACCCAGAGCGGTATCGACCACGACACCCCCATCAACTGTTCGACTGAGCCGTACGCCGTTCGACGTACTGGAACGATAGGGGGTGTGGTGGGACGTGGTCAACCCAACCGACGGGCGGGTCCGCGCACGTCAGTGGGGATGGCGGGGAGCGGGAGCGGGCGGTTCAGAGACCGCCGCCGACGCGCAACACCGCGCCGGTGGTGTAGGAGGCGTCCGGGCCGAGCAGCCACGCCACGGCGGCCGCCACCTCGTCCGGCTCACCGGGACGGCCCAGCGGAATCCGGCCGGCGGCCCGCTCCGGCCGGTCCGGCTGCCCGGACAGGGCGTGGATGTCGGTCCGGATGATGCCCGGGGCCACACCGTTGACCCGGATACCACGCGGGGCCAGTTCCTTGGCCAGGCCCACGGTGAGCGCGTCGGTGCCCGCCTTGACCGCGGCGTAGTGGACGTACTCGCCGGGACTGCCGAGGGTGGCGGCGACCGAGGAGATGTTGACGATGGCGCCGCCGGAGGTCAACCTGCGGGCGGCCTGCTGGGCGCAGAGCAGATAACCGACCAGGTTGACGTCGACCACCTCGCGCAGGTCGTCCAGCCGCAACTCGACGAGCGGGCCGATCGGGCTGGTGACGCCGGCGTTGTTGACCAGGCCGGTGAGCGGGCCGAGTTCCCCGGCGGCGTCGAACAGGGCGGCGACCTGGTCGGGGTCGCGGGTGTCGGCGGGCACCGCGACGGCGCGTACCCCGGTGGCGCGCAGCTCGGCCACGACGGCGTCGGCGGCGGCGTGGTCGCGGCGGTAGCCCAGGACGAGATGGTGGCCCGCGTGGGCCAGCCGCCGCGCGGTGGCCGCGCCGATGCCGCGTCCGCCGCCGGTGATGACGGTGACCGGTGCCATCGACCATCCCCCTGACCCGTGTCGGTGTCGCGGACGCTACCGGGGTCGCCGACGGCGACGGAAGCCGAGTGTGGGCGAGGACACGGCCGCCGACCGGGCGTGGCATACGCTGCCTGATCGACGGTGTCGATGAAGGAGCGGGCATGGCGGGTGTTGGTGTCGGGGACCTGGTCGAGGACTTCGAGTTGCCGGACGAGACGGGACGGCCACGGCGGCTGACGGAGTTCCTGGCGAACGGGCCGGTGGTGCTGTTCTTCTACCCGGCCGCGATGACGCGGGGATGCACCGCGGAGAGCTGCCACTTCCGGGACCTGGCGGCGGAGTTCGCGGCCGTCGGGGCACAGCGGGTCGGCATCAGCCGGGACTCGGTACAGCGCCAGGCGGAGTTCTCCCGGCAGCACAGGTTCGACTACCCGCTGCTGTCCGACCCGGACGGTGCGGTGGCGGACCGGTTCGGCGTGCGGCGGCGGCTGCCACTGGGGCCGTTGAGCACGCGGCGGATGACGTTCGTGATCGGCACCGACCGGCGGGTCGTCGAGGTGGTGCGCAGCGAGCTGAACATGAACGAGCACGCCGACCGGGCGTTGCGGGCGTTGGGGGGCTGATCTTCGGGTTGTCGCCGGCGGCTGGTATCAAAGCAGGCGGCTGAACACGTGTACGAGAAATGGGGTAGGGCGATGGGTGCCGCTGGTCAGGGACTGTCCGAGGACGAGGTACGCGGCATCCGGGAGGCGTTGGCCGCCGGGCGTAAGCCGAAGGTGGTGTTCACGGCGTCGGCCGGTCAGATCGCCGGTCAGCTGGGCCAGGTCGTGGAGCTGACCGATCCGGCCACCTCCGACGAGTTCGTGGTGGTGCGGTTCGGGCGCGACGAGTTGCCCTTCTCCCCCGCCGACGTGGCGATCGCGCCCAAGGGCGCGGGTCGTCGACCGGCGGAGTCGAAAGTGGAGTCGGCCCCGACCGAGCCGCAGGTGGCGGAGCCGGAGTTCGTGTTGGACCGGGTGCCGCAGCCTCGGCCGCAGGAGCAACCGAGTCGGGAGGAACCGAAGGTGGAGACGGTGGAGCCGAAGGCGGAGGTGAAGCCCGCGCGGCGGGCGGTCAAGGCGGCGAAGCCGAAGGGGCCGGCGGGACTGACGGTCACGTTGGCCTACGCCGACGGCGAGTGGACCGTGGCCGCGCAGCAGGGTGGCAAGGTGTTGGCCAAGCCGTACGTGCTCAAGCCGGCCGAGGCGCTGCGGATGGTGGCGCTGGTCGACGTGCCGGGGGTGCACGAGGCGGTGGAGCAGATCCTGGCCGCCGAGCGGTCCGAGGCCGAGCGCCAGGCGGAGAAGTTGCGGGCCGAGCTGGCCGAGATCGAGGCCCGGCTGGCGGAGTTGCGCGAAGCGAGCTGACCCGGCGACGGTGGCCCGACCATCGTCGCCGTGGTCGGGCCACGCCATGGTCAGAAGTAGTCGATCAGGTGGGCGGTGGGTCCGGCGGCGAGCAGGTCCAGTGCGCTCGGGTCGGGTGTGCTGTGGTGCAGCAGCCCGGTTTCGGCCAGCGCGCGGGCGGTGGCGGTGCCGGTGTAGAGGCGGGCGAAGCCGCGTACGGTCAGGTGCAGGTCGGCCTCGGCGGTGCTGCGGCGCAGGTCGGCGTGGCCGTCGGCGACGGTGAGCTGCCAGGTGCCGGTGTTCCAGTCGGCGAGGTCGTCGGTGAGGGCGAAGGTGACCTCGCCACGGGTGTGCGCGGGCCAGCCACGCGCCGGTACGGCCCGGACGATGTCGACCGGCCGGTGCATCCAGGCGTGGCGTTCGTGTTCGCGGGTGCGTTCCAACGGCAGGTGGGTGCTGACCGCGTCGCCGGGCAGCAGGGTCAGCCGCAGGGTCGGGGCGACGCTGTACCAGCTGGCGAGGACGCCGACGAGCGCTCGGGCGGCAGCGGCGGTGGTGGCGAGGATGTCCTCGACGGTGAGCACCGCGTCCGGTCCGTAGCCTTGTCCCCGGTTCCAACCGGCGTAACCGACCAGGTGACCGTCGTGTTCGACGAGGGTGAGCCCGTCGTACGGCAGCTTGTCGGTGACGGTGAACCGGCGCTGGGTGCGGGTGAGCAGGCCGTTGCGGTGACAGGCGACGCGTCGGTACAGCTCGGTGGTGGCGGGCAGGTCGGCGGGGGTGCCCGCGCGTACGGTCAGCTGCGGGTCGCGTCGCTGTCGGGGCAGGCCCGCGGTGGGCAGGTCGAGGGTGCGCAGCTGACCGGTGACCTCCCAACCACAGGCGCGGTAGGGGGCGGTGGTGGTGGGAAACAGCGCACTGACCGCGGCGCCCCGGTCGCGGGCGCCGCGAAGCAGGGCGGTCAGCAGCGTACGGCCGACGCCGGTGCCGCGCGCCTCGGCGGCGACCGCGACTCCGGCGACGTCCGCGGCGGGTACCACGCGTCCGCTCCACCACTGCTCGTCGTGCAGGTCGACGGCCTTGCCGACGAGGTGTCCCGCCGGGTCGAAGGCCCCGTAGGCGGTGCGGCCGGTGGTGGCCGGTGGTGGGGGCGGTTGCGGGTCGTAGCCGAAGGCGAGCCGGCCGAGCTGCCAGGCGTCGTCCAGATCGTCGGGGGTGAGTTCACGTACGTCGGGCACCGGCCGACGATAGCGGCCGTGGTACTGCTGTCCACCGAGTTTGATCGCGTGGGTCAGGTGGTGGTGACGGGGTCGTGGCGGACCGGGAAGTTCACCGAGTTGGCGATGAAGCAGGTGTGGTGGGCGTCGTCGTGCAACGCGGTGGCGATGTCCACGCTGGCCGGGTCGGCGACGGTGACCTGGGGCCGCAGCATCACCTCGGTGAAGTGCCCGTTCCCGGTGTGGTCGGTGGTCATGGTGGCGGTGGCGTGGTCGACGTAGTCGGTGACGACGACGCCCTTGTCCGCACACAGGTGCAGGTAGGCGAGCATGTGGCACTGGGACAGCGAGGCCAGCAGGAGCTGCTCAGGGTTCCAGCGGGTCGGGTCACCGCGGAAGGTGGGATCGGAGCTGCCCTGGATCGTCGGTCGGCCGTCGGTGGTGACGTCGTGCTCGCGACGGTAGTCGCGGTAGCCGCTGGTGCCGGTGCCGAGGTTGCCGGTCCAGGTCACGGTGGTGGCGTAGTGGTGCTCGCGGGCCATGGTCACTCTTTCGGTTCGTCGGGTCGATCGGACATGACGTCGATTCGTGTCAGCCGGGGATGATCTTACGTGCGAGCGGTCAGTTCCGTGGGATGTGCGCGACGCCGATGCGCTTGCGGAACACCCAGTACGTCCAACCCTGGTAGGCCAACACGATCGGGGTGAAGAACACCGCCACCCAGGTCATGATCGTGAGGGTGTACGGGGTGGA
This sequence comes from Micromonospora sp. DT48, assembly GCF_049844495.1. Classification (NCBI taxonomy): domain Bacteria; kingdom Bacillati; phylum Actinomycetota; class Actinomycetes; order Micromonosporales; family Micromonosporaceae; genus Micromonospora; species Micromonospora sp. DT48. The sequence continues at coordinate 356,528 of NZ_JBNCLE010000007.1, read as the reverse complement.
CGCGGCGTTGGTGGCGGTGAGCGTGCCGGCCGGGTCCAACGTGGAGGGCAGCACGTTCGGGAACAGCGCGGCGAACAGCGTCGCCACGGCCAGGCCGATCGCGGCGGCGGTGCCGGTGAACGCCCAGCCCTCCCGGCGTACCGTGGCGGCCGCGAGAGCGCCGAGCAGGGCGAGCGCGGCACCGACGGCGAGCACGACGGCGGCCGTGCTGGATCGGATGTTCAACGTCCAGGCCAGGAAGCCGACCGCCAGTGCCGCGGCGAGCACGCCCAGTCGGACGGCGAGCGCGGCGGCCCGGCCGCGGATGTCGCCGACGGTCTTGAGGGCGACGAAGACGGCCCCGTGGGTGGCGAACAGCGCCGCGGTGGTCGCGCCACCGAGCAGGGCGTACGGGCTCAGCAGGTCGAGCAGTCCGCCGACGTACTCGTGCTCGGCGTCCAGGGGCACGCCGCGCAGGATGTTGGCGAACGCGACACCCCACAGGATCGCCGGGATCAGGGAGCCGACCACGATGGCGGTGTCCCAGCGCCGTTTCCAGGACGCCTCGGGTCGCTTGTGGCGGTACTCGAAGGCGACACCCCGGGCGATCAGGGCCAGCAGGATGAGCAGCAGGGGCAGGTAGAAACCGGAGAAGAGGGTGGCGTACCACTCGGGGAAGGCGGCGAACATGGCGCCACCGGCGGTGATCAGCCAGACCTCGTTGCCGTCCCAGACCGGCCCGATGGTGTTGATCATCACGCGGCGTTCCCGGTCGTCGCGGCCGAGCACGGGCAGCAGCATGCCGACGCCGAAGTCGAAGCCCTCGAGGATGAAGTAGCCGGTGAACAGCACGGCGACGAGGAGAAACCAGATGGTGGTCAGTTCCACGGGATGCTCCGCAGGTCAGTAGGCGAAGGCGAGCGGGCGCTCGGCGTCGTCGGGTTCGGACGATGGCGTGACGTCGGGTACGCCGGCCTTGGCGTAGCGGATCAGCAGCTTCACCTCGATGACGGCCAGCACCGCGTAGATGAGGGTGAAGGCGGTGAACGAGGTGAGGACCTCGGTGAGCGAGACGCTGCGGGACACGCCGTCGCGGGTGAGCATCTCGCCGAAGACGATCCAGGGTTGCCGGCCCATCTCGGTGAAGATCCAGCCGAAGGAGTTGGCCAGCAACGGCAGGACTGGCATGGCCAGGCCGGCGCGGAGCAACCACCTGCTGCGGGGGGTGCGGCCCTTGCGTTGGCTCCAGAGCACCAGCAGGGCGATGGCGGCGGCGGCCAGCCCGAATCCGATCATGAATCGGAAGCTCCAGTAGGTGACCGGGATGATCGGGGTGTAGCTGCCGGGGCCGTACTGCGCGCTGTAGAGGGCCTGGAGGTCGTTGATGCCGTGCACCGTGCCGTTGGGGTCGCCGGTGCCCAGGTAGGACAGCAGGTACGGGATCTTGATGGCGAACAGTTCGCGGCTGCCGTCGAGGCTGCCGATGGTCAGCACGGAGAAGGACGCGGGACTCTCGGTGGAGTAGAGGCCCTCGGCGGCGGCCATCTTCATCGGCTGCACCTGCGTCATGATCTTGCCCTGGATGTCGCCGGTGATGACCACGACCACGGCGGAGATCAGCACGACCCAGGAGCCGAAGCGGGCGGCGAAGCGGTAGGCGGGGGTGTCGGCGCCGTCGCGGTTGCGGATCAGGTGCCACAGGGCGACCGCCACCAGCAGCGAACCGGCGACCAGGAAGGCACCGGCGATGGTGTGCGGGAAGGTGATCAGGGCGACCTTGTTGGTCAGCACGGCGACGAAGTCGGTCAGTTCCGCCCGGCCGGTCTCCGGGTTGTAGCGGTAGCCGACCGGGTTCTGCATGAACGAGTTCGCGGCGAGGATGAAGTACGCCGACAGGTTGGTGCCGATGGCGGCGGCCCAGATGCTGGCCAGGTGCAGGCGGGCGGGCAGCCGGTCCCACCCGAAGATCCACAGGCCGATGAAGGTGGATTCGAGGAAGAACGCGACCAGGGCCTCGATGGCCAGGGGTGCGCCGAAGATGTCCCCGACGAAGCGGGAGTAGTCGCTCCAGTTCATGCCGAACTGGAACTCCTGCACGATGCCGGTGACCACGCCCATGGCGAAGTTGATCAGGAAGAGCTTGCCGTAGAACTTGGTGAGCTTGAGGTATTTCTCGTCCCCGGTGCGGTGCCAGAGTGTCTGGAGGATGGCGACCAGGACGGACAGTCCGATGGTCAGCGGGACGAAGAGAAAGTGGTAGACGGTGGTGACACCGAACTGCCAGCGGGCGACGTCCAACGCGTCCACCTGCGACCCCCAGCTAGTCGTACTACACGGCGTAGTAAATACTACAGCCCGTCGTACGTGGGCGGGCAGGGGCAGGCGGCCCGAACCGGCCCGGGACCAATGACCCTGCTCACCTCTGCCGTACGGCCCGCCCTGGCCACCGAGGTCCGCACCCGCCGTGCGACTATGTCCCGCTGATGGAAGCAGCCCACCCCTCCTGGCGTCCGCCGCTGATCTGGCGCGTCGCACTGCTGCTGGCCCGCGTCGTCGTCGGGATGCTGGCCCGCCTTGAGGTCACCGGCGACATCCCGGCCCGGCTGCGTGGCGGGCCGCTGATCCTGGCCGCCAACCACATCAGCCCGTTCGACCCGATCGCGCTCGCCGCGGCGTGCCGCGCCCGCCGGTTGGCACCCAGGATCATGGCCACCGGCGGGCTGTTCCGCGCCCCGCTGATCGGTACGGCGATGCGCAGCGCCGGGCACATCCGGGTCGACCGGGGCACCAGCGGCGTGCACCGGGCCCTGGATGACGCCGCCGCCGCGGTGGCCGTCGGCGCGCCGATCCTGGTCTATCCGGAGGGCCGCATCGGTCTGGACCCGGGCATGTGGCCCGAACGCGGCAAGACCGGCACCGCCCGGCTGGCCCTGACCAGCGGCGCGCCCGTCATCCCGGTCGCCCAATGGGGCTCACACGAGGTGCTGCCCTACGGTGCCCCGAAGGGGATGCTGCGCGGCATCACCCGCGCCCTGGTGCGCCGGCCCACCGTGCGGGTGCACTTCGGTGACCCGGTGGACCTGGCCGAGGTGCCCCCCGCCGCGCCCGGCGCGGCCCGGCTGGCCACCGACCGGATCATCGACGCGCTCACCGACACCCTCGTCCCGCTGCGCCCGGACGAACCCGACCGGCCCCACCACGTCGACCCGAGTCGGCCGGTCGACACCCGACGCGCGCACCGACGCCGATCCGCCACCGACTGACCTCAGGTCGCCTGCTGTACCGCCCGCAACACCTCGGTCACCGCAGTGGCCACCGGTGCCACCGGGGCGGCCAGCGCCGCCAGACGCTGCAACAGGGCCGTCACCCGGGCCGGTTCGGGATCCGGGCGGGCCAACTGAACACGTAGTTCGGCGGCGATCGCCTGGGCCGGCTCCGGCAACTCGTCGCGGTGCCGGTCGAGCGTCTGCACCAGCTGGGTGACCAGGGCCGGCACGTCCACCTCCGGCGCCGTGGCTCGCAACGCCCCACCCACCGCGTGCGCGCCCGGACCCACCGCCCGCAGTTCGTCGTCGAAGACCTCCGCCAGGGCCGCCTCGGCGAACGTGTCGTCGGTGTGCGCCGCCACGCACAGGTAGCGGGTCGCCTCGCTCGTGGCGTCCCCCGGATCCGCCGTCGACTCCTCGGGGGTGGCCTGCCGGATCACCATGTCAGTTACCTCCCAGGCCGGGAACGGTCGGCCGGGACCGGGGCCGCCGAGCCGGCACCGCCGCCAGCAACAGACCGACGGTGAGGCCGCACAGCAGCGCCCGTACCAGTTCGTAGAACAGATCCACCCGCATCGTCGACCCCACGTAGCTGCCGCTGTCGACGGCCAGGTGCACGAAAGCGCCACCGACCGTGGCGAGCAGCGCCGCCACCACCGTGACACCGAGCGTGCCGAAGATCCGGTACGCCGGTGGCGGCGCGTCCCCGGTGGTCAGCCTGCGCAGCATCACCAGCACGATCAGCAGGAACAGCGCCAGCTGGGCGTGCTGCGTGAGCTCGTAGCGGCTCGACTCCTGGAGGCTGTCGGCGCTCCCCCAGGACAGCCACGTCAGACCCAGCAGGATTGCCTCGGCCATGGTCGAGGCGATCCCGACCGGACCATCGGTCCGGGGCAGATTGCCGCTCAGCTCCCGGATCAGGGGCGAGTCCCCAGGGGCTTCCGGCGGACAGCGTGGCGGCCAGCAGCACCATGAACCCGGGCGGGAAGCGACGAGTGGTGGTGCGGGGCGGCGGCGGAATCCGTTCGGGCAACGCGTCCACGGGGCGGGCGGTCAACACCGTCGGCGTCGAGGGCGGGTCGCCACGTCGCGGTGCGCGAGTCAGCCACGCCACCACTGACGAATCGTCGCCGCCCGCGCCGGAACCGGGAAGACTACTGTCCGGCATCCGGCAGTCACCAACAGGTACGGGCTCGGTTCTCCTCCGGCCCGTCGCCAGGCGGCCACCGGGGCCGGGCATACTGCGCCGCGTGCCCACCACCACGCACCCCTACCTCGACGCGCCCGCCCCGCTGGCCTTCGCGCATCGCGGCGGCGCCGCCGACGGCGACGAGAACACCGCGGCGGCCTTCGCCCGGGCGGTCGAGTTGGGCTACCGGTACATCGAGACGGACGTGCACGGCACCCGTGACGGGGTGGCCGTGGTGTTCCACGACGACACCCTGGAGCGGCTCACCGGGCAGCGTGGCCGGGTGGACGCGATGCGTTGGGCGGACCTGGCGACGGTACGCGTCGGCGGCTCCGCCGTGGTGCCCCGCCTGGACGAGGTGCTCGGCGCGTGGCCGCAGGTGCGGTTCAACATCGACGTCAAGTCCGACCGGGGCGTGACGCCCACGGTGACCACGGTCGAGCGGCTCGACGCCGCCGAGCGGGTGCTGCTGGCCTCGTTCAGCGACGCCCGGCTGACCAGGCTGCGGGCGTTGACCGGCGGGCGGGTCGCCACCGGTCTCGGCATGCGCGGCGTGGCCCGGCTGCGGTGGGCCTCGTGGACCGGTCGGCCGCTGCGGCTGCCGCCGTCGGTGGTGGCCGCGCAGCTGCCGGTGCGCTACGGCCGGGTGCCGGTGGTGGACCGTCGGCTGCTGCGCACGGCCCACCGGCTCGGTCTCCAGGTGCACGTATGGACGATCGACGAACCCACCGAGATGCACGAGTTACTTGATCTTGGAGTTGATGGCATCATGACCGACCACGTCGGCGTGCTGCGCGACGTCTACCGCAGCCGCGGCCACTGGGCCGCCTGAACACCTGGGCGGAGGACCCCATGGCCGAGACGGTCACCCCGGCGTCGCAGGACATCCCACCACCGCGAAGCACCCGACGCGAACGCACCGGCTGGTACTTCTACGACTGGGCCAACTCGGCCTTCCAGACCACCGTCATCACGGTCTTCCTCGGACCGTTCCTGACCAGCGTCGCGGAGGTGGCCGCCGGGTGTGAACTCGGCGCGGACGAGTGCGTCGGGTACGTGTACCCGCTGGGCATCAAGGTCGCCGCCGGCTCCTACTACCCGTACCTGATCTCCCTGTCGGTGCTGCTGACGGTCTTCGTGCTGCCGGTGATCGGCGCGATCGCCGACCGGTCACTGCACAAGAAGCGGCTCCTGGCCGCCACCGCGTTCACCGGTGCCGCCGCGACCATCGGGATGCTCTTCGTCACCGGGGACCGGTACCTGCTCGGCGGCGCGTTGTTCATGATCGCCAATATCAGCTTCGGCGCGGCGATCGTGGTGTACAACTCGTTCCTGCCGCAACTGGGTGGACCGGACGAGCGCGACGCGATATCCAGCCGGGGCTGGGCGTTGGGCTACCTGGGCGGCGGTCTGCTGCTGGCGTTGAACCTCGTCGCGGTGCAGTCGTTCGGCGACGGCACCGCCGAACGCACCCTGGATCTGGCCCGCTGGTCCATCGTCTCGGCCGGGCTGTGGTGGGCGGCGTTCACGCTGGTGCCGCTGCGCTGGCTGCGGGAGCACCCGACCGCCGCCGCGTTGGCCGCCGGCGGCGGGGGCAACGTGCTCACCGACGGGTTCCGGCAGCTCGGTCGCACCCTGCGGGAGATCAAGGCGTACCCGTTGACGCTGTTCTTCCTGCTGGCGTTCCTGGTCTACAACGACGGCATCCAGACCGTCATCACCCTGGCCAGCCAGTACGGCACCGAGGAACTGCGGCTGGGCCAGAGCACCCTGATCGTGACGATCCTGCTGGTGCAGTTCCTGGCCTTCGGCGGCGCGCTGGGGCTCGGTGCCCTGGCCGGGCGGATCGGGGCCTGGAAGACGGTCCTGCTCAGCCTGGTGCTGTGGACCGCCGTGATCGTCGCGGCGTTCCGGCTGCCGGCCGAGGCGCCGCTGCCGTTCATGGCGCTCGGCGCGGCCATCGGTCTGGTCCTGGGCGGCAGCCAGGCGCTGAGCAGGTCACTGTTCAGCCAGCTGATCCCGGCCGGCAAGGAGGGCGAGTACTACGGCTTCTACGAGATCAGCGACAAGGGCACCAGTTGGCTCGGCCCGTTGGCGTTCGGGCTGGTGTTCCAGCTCACCAACTCCTACCGGGTCGGCCTGGTATCCCTGTTGATCTTCTTCGTGGTCGGTTTCCTGCTGCTGCTGGCGGTGCCGATGCGCCGGGCCATCATCGCCGCCGGCAACACCCCACCCCGGGTGCTCTGAGCCGCCTGGCCCGCCGTCGCCGATGCGATGATCGACACCAGCGGCGGGCCAGCCGCGCGTACGGCGGGCACCCCGCACTAGGCTGCCGGTCCGTGACGACCGACGATGCCGTACCGACCTGCCTGGCCCGCACGCCGCTGCCCGGTGAGGGCGACAACCCGGCCGGGTGTGTCGCCGCCCGGGGCGTGGACGGGCGACCGGCGCACGCCGCCGCGCTGAGGTTCTACTGGGGGCCGATGGACTGCGGCAAGTCCACGATGGCGCTGCAGATGAACTACAACCACGCCCGGCAGGGACGCCGGGGACTGGTCACCACCCGCATCGACCGGTCCCTCGGCCCGCAGGTGACCACCCGCATCGGGCTGGCCCACGAGGCCATCGAGGTGACCGACTCGCTGGACCTGCGCACGCTGGTACGCGACGCGTGGGCCGACGGGGTACGCGTGGACTACCTGATCTGTGACGAGGCCAGCTTCTACGCGGTCGAGCACGTCGAGCAGATGGCCGACCTGGTCGACAGCTACGACGTCGACGTGTACGCCTTCGGCCTGGCCACCGACTTCCGCTCCCACCTGTTCCCGGCGGCGCAGCGGCTGTTCGAACTCGCCGACTCGGTGGCCCGGATCCAGGTCGAGGTGCTCTGCTGGTGCGGCCGGGAGGGTCTGCTCAACGCCCGCGTCGCCGACGGGCGGGTGGCCCGGGAGGGCGAACAGGTCGTCATCGGCGACACCGTCGACACCGCCGACGTGCGCTACCAGGTGCTCTGCCGGCGGCACCACCGTGCCGGTGACCTCGGCCCGCGCGGTGCCACGCCCCGCACCCGCCCCGAATAACGAAACGATCACCACGCGAACCATTCCCCGGCGCCGTCCCCTTCTGATGCATGACGGAAGCAGACAGGGGCCGCGCCGGCCCGCACATCAGCGGGGGTACTGGACGAATGAGGTTCGTGTTGCGGCGTGCCCGCGCCACGAAGGGCCTGCTGCTGGCGGCCACGGGAGTGGCGCTGGTGGCCACCGTGGCGCTCACCGGCCTGGCGGCGTACAACCGGGACGTCGTCGACTCCGGCACCCGCAACGTGCTGGCTGCGGCCACCGCCGAGGAACGGTCGATCCTGGTCCGCGCCTCCGCCGGACGCACCGAGGAGGCGCTGCGGGAACGCGACGGTGCGTTGCGGGAGCGGGTCGCGGCCGACCTGGCCGGTCTGCCGGCTCGGGTCAGCACCGCCGGGTACGCGGCCGGGCGGCAGCTGCGTGGTGACACCGGCGACGCCGTCGCCGACCGCAGTGGAGCCACCTACGCGTCGGTGATGTTCCTCGGCGACCTGCCCGAGCATGCCCGGCTGGTCTCCGGCACGTGGCCGAGCGCCGGGGCCCGTCCGGTGCAGACCGCGATCGCCGAGGTGGCGGCGGTGACCCTGCGGGTGGGCGTCGGTGACCGCATCCCGATCACCGACGGCCTCAGCGGCACGGTCACCGAGGTCGTCGTGACGGGCGTGTTCGCCCCCGTCGACCCGGATGCCGCGTACTGGCGGCTGGCGCCGGAGACGACCGTCGGTTCGCTGCCGCAGGCGGCCACCTACGGTCCGATGACGGTGTCCCGCGACGACTTCGTCACCCACTTCCTGGCCAACTCCTCCGCGGGCTGGCTGGTCGAACCCGACCTGGCCGGGGTCGGCCCGAACGCCCTGGACCGGCTCGCCGACGCCGCCGACCGGATCACCACCAGCACCCCGGCCGAGGCCGGGCTCGGCGAGTCCGCGGTGGCCAGCAGTGATCTGGTCGCCCTGGTGCACCGCCTGCAACAGGCCACCCTGGTCGGCCGCTCCGCCCTGGTGACCCCGATGCTGCTGGTGGTGGTGCTCGGCGGGTACGCGCTGCTGCTCGTGGCGATCCTGCTCACCGAGCACCGGCGGGGCGAGACCGCGCTGCTGCGGGCGCGGGGCGCGGCCCGCTGGCAGCTTGCCGGGCTGACCGCCCGGGAGGCCACCCTGGTCGTCCTACCGGCCGTGCTGCTGGCCCCGCCGCTCGTCCTGGCGTTGCTGGGGCTGGCCGACCGGGTGCCCGGACTCGCCGCCGTGTCGTTCCGCCCGACGCCCTCGGGCGACCCGCTGGTGTGGCTGGTGACCGGGCTCGCCGCCGCCGGCTGCGCCGTGGCGATGATCGGCCCGAGCCTGCGCCGGGGCGACAGTTACGTCGCCGAGCTGGCCAGCCGATCCCGCCCGAGCCGGCGCGGTCTGGTGCAGCGCGCCGGGGTGGACATCCTGCCGGTCGGCCTGGCCCTGCTGGGCTGGTACCAGCTCAGCAGGTACTCCTCGCCGCTGTCGCGCTCTCGGGGCGGCGAGTTGGGCGTCGACCCGCTGCTGGCCGCCGCGCCGACGATCGGTGTGCTGGCCGGCGCGGTCCTCGCGTTGCGGCTGCTGCCGCCGCTGGTCCGGCTGGCGGAACGCTGGCTGGACCGCAGGCCGTGGACCGGCGTCCTGCTCGGCACCTGGCAGGCCGGTCGACGCCCGCACGCCGGCCCGGTGCTGCTGCTCGCCCTCGCCGTGGCGGTCGGCACCCTCGCCTGGTCGCTCGCCGGGACGTCACAACGGTCCCTCGACGACCAGGCCGCCCACCGGGTCGGCGCCGACCTGCGCCTGACCGAGGTCAAGGGCAGCGCCCCCGACGACCGCGCCGACCAACTCGCCGACCTGCCGGGAGCCGGATCGGTGCTGCCGGTCTGGCGGGAGCCGGTGCGGCTCGGCTCCGGCGTGGAACCGGCCACCATGCTGGCGATGGACGCCGAGGCCGCGACCTCGGTGCTGCGGCTGCGTCCCGACCTGGCCGGTGGTTCCACCGACCGGCTGCTCGGCGGCCTCGCCGCCGCGCGGGCGCAGGCACCGCAGACCCTGCTGCCGGTGGGCACCCGGCGACTGACCGGCCAGCTGCGTACCCGCAGCGACGTCGACAACGGCACGCGCATCCGCCACGACGTGGTGCTCGCCGACGCCCGTGGGGAATACCACCGGCTGACCTTGGGCACCACCGGTTGGGACGGCGAGCCGCTGCGGTTCTCCGTCGAGCTGCCGGCCGGCGACGAGCCGTGGCGGCTGGCCGGTTTCACCACCGACACCTTCGCCGGCCCCCGGCTGAGCCTCGACTGGCGGCTGTCGAACCTGCGGGCCAGCCCGGACTCGACCACCGGCACCCCGGTGGAGTTGGCCGGCCCGTGGCAGCTGGTCGACCGGGCGGGCACCGCCGCCGCGTCGACGGTTTCCGGCACCACCCTGGCCGGACGCTACGAACGGGACGTGTCGGTGGGCTGGCAGGTCCGGGACATCCCCATGCAGCTGGCCGTCACCACGGCGGCCGGCACCGAGCGGGTACCGGTGGTCGCCACGGGTGCGGCGCTGGACCTGCTGCACGTCGACGTCGGGGCGCAGACCCGACTGTTCCTGGGTGGCGGCGAGGTCGACGTCGTCGTGGTGGACCGGGTGGCGGGTCTGCCCGGCGATGTGGCCGACGCCGCGTTGCTGGTCGACCTGCCGTCGTTGCGGGACCGACTGTTCCACGAGCGGGGCATCGTCCGCGCGCCCCAGGAGTGGTGGGTCGCCGCCCGGCCCGGTGCGGCGGCACAGGTGGCCACCGCCGCCGCCGCGCTCGGTGAGCTGGCCGTGCTGGATCGTCAGGACGTCGCCGACGAGTTGGCTCGCGACCCGTTCGGCGTGGGTGCCCGAGGCGCGCTCTTCGTCGCCGCTGTCGCCGCCGTGCTGTTGGCCGCGGTGGGTGTGGCCGTGGACGTCAGCGCTACGGCCCGACGGCGGGCCCGGGAACTGGCGGTGCTGCACACCCTCGGCGCGGGGCACCGCCTGGTGGCCCGGTCGCTGCTGGCCGAGCAGTCGTTCCTGGCCGGCATGGGTGTGCTGGTGGGGCTGGCGGTGGGGGTCGCCGTGGCGGCGACGATGGCCCCGCTGGTGATCCTGACCGCCTCGGCGGACCGCCCCGACCCCCCACCGTTGCTCAGCGTCGACTGGCCGCCGGTGCTGGGTACCGGCATCGGGCTGCTGGCGCTGGCCCTGGCGTTCAGCGCCGCCGTGTCGGTCAGCGTGCGGCGACGGCTCACCGCCGCGCACCTGCGCGCCGGGGAGGACCAGTGACCGTGAGCAGCGCACCGCGTCCCGCAGTCGCGAACGAAAGGCCGATCCAGTGACCGCGAGGCGGATCAGGGCGTACGCCGGGCAGGCGGTCCTGCTGGCGGTGTTGGGACTGGTGGCGGCGCTGCTGCTGACCGCCGCTCCCCGGCTGACCGGCGAGTACGCCGACCGGGGGTTGCGCGCGGACGTGGCCGGTCTGCCGCACCTGGTTCGTGACGTGTCGTTGGCGGTGGAGCGGCCCGCACCGGCCGCGACCGGGCAGGCCGACCTGGACCGGTATGCCGCCGAGTTGCCGTCGCCGCTGCCGAACCTGGTGGACCGTCGCTGGTACGCGGCGTCGTTGGACGAGGAACACCTGATCGCCGTCGGCGACGCCCCGCCGATGGACGGCGGGGCGCGCAAGATGTTCGGGCTGCGGGCCCAGACCGGTGTCGAGGAGGCGGCCGAACTGACCGCCGGGCGGTGGCCGGGCACCCGTCCGGGCGGGCCGGCGGAGGTGGTCGTCTCCACGGCGGTGGCCGAGACGCTGTCGTTGCGCGTCGGGCAGCGGCTCTCCTTCGCCGGGCGGGACGGGCAGGCGGGCGCAAAGGTCGTCGGGGTGTTCGCGCCACGTGACGTCGCCGACCCGGTCTGGGACGACCTGGGGTACGCCCTGGAGCCGGTGACCCCGGCGCTGGACGGTGAGCCGTACGTGGTGGCCGGGGTGACCGACTGGGTCGGTGTGGACGTCGTGGCCGCCGGTACCGGGGTGTCCACGGTCAGCGGCTGGCGGTACCGCCTCGACGAGCGGCGGCTGGAGTCGGCGACGCTGGAGTCGGTGACGGCGGCGGTGGCCGAGGCGCGCCGCATGTCGTGGGGATCGGGAGCGACCGTGCAGACGTCGCTGGACGGCGCGTTGTCGCGCTTCGCCGACCAGTTGCACGCCGTGCAGGCCCTGCTCGCGGTGGTGCAGGCGGGTCTGGTCGCCAGCCTGTTGGGGCTGATCCTGTTGGCCGCCCGGTTGACGGTGCTGCGGCGGCGTGACGAGTTCGCGTTGCTGCGGGCCCGGGGTGCCGCGTTGACCGCCATCGGGTCGCGGACCCTGGCCGAGTCGGCGCCTGTGCAGCCGCTGGCGGTGCTGGTCGGTTGGTTCGTCGGGACCAGGGTGCCCGGCCCTGAGGGGACGTTCCCGTGGCCGGTGCTGGTGGTGGCGGTGTTGACCACCGTGGTGGTGCCGGTGCTGGCGATGCACTCGCAGCGGCGGGTCGGGGTGGTCGGTGGGCGCGCCGACGTCGCCTGGCGACGCCCGTCGGTGCGGCGGCTGACCGTCGAGGCGGGTGTGCTGGTGGTGGCCGGGATCGGGGTGGTGCTGTTGCGCCGCCGTGGCCTCGATCCGGGCGCCGGTGTCGACGCGTACCTCAGTTCGGTGCCGGTGCTGGTCGCGGTGGCCGCCGCGGTGGTGGCGGTACGACTGCTGCCGTGGCCGCTGCGGCTGGCCGGTCGGCTGGCGGCGCGGGCCCGGGGTGTGTCGCTGTTCCTCGGGGTGGCCCGCGCCGGGCGCGGCGCGCCGGTGGCGTTGGGGCCGCTGGCGGTGTTGATCGTCGCGGTCAGCACCGGGGTCTTCGGCGGGGTGGTCACCACGGCCGTCGACGCGGCCCGGGACCGGGCGACCACGTTGACGGTGCCGGCGGATGCCTGGCTGACCGGGTACACCTTCTCCCCTGACGCGGAGCACGCGTTGGCCCGCACGCCCGGGGTGACGGCGCTGGCCCGGGTGTGGGTGGACTCGAACCGGCGGCTGGTGGCGGACGCCGCGACGCCGTCGCGGCAGCTCGGCACGGCGCGGGTGCTGGTGGTGGACGCCCCCGCCTTCGCCGAGGTGGTGGCGCGCAGTGGCGTCGACGTGGACGTGCCCGCCGCGCTGACCTCGGCCGCCCGGGGCGACGGGCCGGTGCCGGCGGTGGTGTCCCCGGCGGTGGCCGACGGGCTCGGCGACCGGGCCGCCGTCGACGTGCAGAGCAGGTGGTACGAGTTCCGGGTGGCCGGGGTGACCGACACCTTCCCCGGGGTGGGGGTCGGCACCGAACGGTTCGTGGTGCTGCCCTGGCAGGCGCTGCCCGAGTACGAGCACACACCGATCATCCCGAACCGGTATCTGGTCGCCGGTGACGACATCGACGCCGCGCACCTGCTGGAGGTGGCCGACGAGGCCCAGCGGCAGCGGCAGTCCGAGGTGCTCGGCGTGCCGGTGACACGCACGCAGCTGCCGGCGTCGTTGCAGACCTGGCGGGCCTACCGCGGGGAACTGGACCGGTCCGGGGCCAACGACGTGCTGACGCTGGCGTTCACCGCCGGTGCCGCCGGGGGCAGCGCGCTGGCCGTCCTCGCGGTCGGCTTCGCGGTGGCCGCCGATGCCGGCGGTCGAGGTCGGATGCTGTCCCGGTTGCGCACCCTGGGCCTGTCGGCCGGGCGGGGCCGCCGGTTGCTGGTGTACGAGTTGGTGCCGTTGGTGCTGGTCGCGGCGGTGACCGGGGCGGCGGTGGGTGCGGCCCTGCCCCGGATCCTCGGATCCGCTCTGGGGTTGTCGGCGTTCGCCCCCGGGGTGCCGATCCGCGAGCACCTGGATCCGCTGGTCCTGGCCTCGGTCCTGGGGCTGGTGGTGGTGGGCCTGGCGGCCGGGTTGGCGGTGGAGAGCCTGATGAACCGACGGATGCGCCTCGGTGATGCGCTGCGTCTGGGAGAGGAGAACTCATGACCGTGGTGCCGGATGTTCCGGACCTGGCGACGTTGCAGCGGCGTGCCGCGGAACGGGCCGCCGCCCGTGCCGGTGGCGCCGATCGGCTGCGTGGGCACATCGTCTGCGACGGACTGGTGCGGATCTTCACCAGCGAGGGTGTGGAGGTCGTCGCGTTGCAGGGCCTCGACCTGGTGGTGGACCGTGGTGAGCTGCTGGCCATCGTGGGTGCGTCCGGTTCCGGCAAGTCGACGGTGTTGAACATCCTGTCCGGGTTGGACACGCCGACCGCGGGCATCGCCCGGGTGGCCGGCTACGACCTGCTGACCATGTCGGCGGCCAAACGGCTGCGGTACCGGCGACACACCGTCGGTTTCGTGTGGCAGCAGACCGCACGCAACCTGCTGCCGTACCTGACCGCCCGGGAGAACGTGGAGCTGCCGATGCGGCTGGCGCGCCGTGGTCGCCGGGCGGCGCGGCAGCGGGCGGCGGAGCTGCTGGAGATGGTCGGCGTCGCGTACTGCGCGGACCGTCGGCCGGGGCAGATGAGCGGTGGCGAGCAGCAACGCTGCGCCGTCGCGGTGGCGGTGGCCAACGACCCGGAGGTGCTCTTCGCCGACGAGCCGACCGGGGAGTTGGACGAGGCGACGGCCGGGGAGGTCTTCGGCGCGCTGCGCACCATCAACGCGGAGTTGGGCGTGACCGTGGTGGTGGTGACCCACGACCCGCAGGTCGCCTCCCAGGTGCGGCGTACAGTCGCGATCCGCGACGGCCGCACCGCCTCCGAGGTGCACCGCACCGCGCGGGTGGGCGCCGACGGCGTCGAGGAACTGATCACCGAGGAGTACGCGGTGCTGGACCGGGCCGGGCGGATGCAGCTGCCGACGAGCTTCGTCGACGCGTTGGCCCTGCGGGACCGGGTGAGGCTGACCTTGGAGCCGGATCACGTGCAGGTCCGCTCCGGCGAGGAGAGGGGTGCGCGGTGAGCGAGCAGGATCTGGTCCGGGTGGAGGGGCTCAGCCGTGACTACGGCGGTGGCGATCGGGTGGTCCGCGCGCTACGGGACGTGTCGTTCCGCGCCGGGCGGGGTGAGCTGGTCGCGGTGCGGGGCCGTTCCGGGGCGGGCAAGACCACTTTGCTGAACCTCGTCGGTGGCCTGGACCGGCCCACCGCCGGCCGGGTGTGGGTGGCCGGTCAGGAGGTCACCTCGGCCGGCGAGCGGGAGCTGCTGCGGCTGCGCCGGGACACCATCGGGTTCGTGTTCCAGTCGTTCGGGCTGATCCCGATCCTGTCCGCGGCGGAGAACGTGGGCGTGCCGATGCGGCTGGCGAAGGTCCCGGCCGCGCAGCGCGACGAGCGGGTGGCGGTGTTGTTGGAACTGGTCGGGCTGGGTGGACAGGCAGCGCAGCGCCCCTACGAGATGTCCGGCGGGCAGCAGCAGCGGGTGGCGATCGCCCGGGCGCTGGCCAACGACCCGGCGTTGCTGATCGCCGACGAGCCGACCGGCCAGTTGGACTCGGAGACCGGCCGCGCGGTGATGGACCTGTTGCGGGCCCTGGTGCACGCCCGGGGGATGACCGCCCTGGTCGCCACGCACGACCCGACGTTGGTGGAGATGGCCGACCGGGTGGTGGTGCTGCGTGACGGTCGGCTGGTCGAGGCGGCCGAGCCGGTCCCGGTGTGACCGGTTTCAGTACGGGTCGCCGCAGACCCGCCAGCCGCCGTCCTCCCGCACCACCAGCAGGTCACGTTGTTCGGTGCTGCCGGTGTCGCGGGTCAGCAGGACGGTGACCTTGCCGTGTGGTCGGCCGGCGCGGGTGGCCACCGACACGTCCACGATCTCGTAGTCGCGCACCACCGGCGGGGTGCGTACCCAGCTGGTGAAGCCGAGTTCGCTCCATCGGGTCCGGGCGTCGGCGCAGAGCCGCTCGTACGCGCTGTCGGTGTCGCCGGTGGTGACCTCGCGCAGGAACCCCTCGGCGGTCTCCCGGACCGGGGCGGCGGCCTGGGTGACCAGTTGCAGGTTCCAGGCGCCCAGCCCGGCCACCCCGACGCAGCACAGTGCCACGCCGACTCCGACGACGGCGAGGCCGGTCCGCATCGGATGTCGTCGCCGGGCTGGTCTGCTCCACGGTTGCGCAGCGCCCACACCATCCGACGGTAGAGAATCGGTCGCCGTGGCGGGCGGAAAGTGGGCGTGGCCGGGTGGGACCGCGCCGTGTCCCGTCCGGCCACGCCGGGTGCTGCTCGTCAGGCCCTGATCTCCTTGCGGCCGTTGCCGTTCGCGCTGATGGCGATCCGGCGCGGCTTGGCGCGCTCGGCCACGGGGATGCGCAGCGTCAACACGCCGTTGTCATAGCCGGCTTCGAGCCTGTCGGTGTCGAGGGTGTCGCCGAGGAAGAGCTGGCGGCTGAAGACGCCCATCGGACGCTCGGCGGCGACCAGCTCGACGTTGTCGTCGACGGGGCGGCGACGTTCGGCGCGGACGGTCAGCACGTTGCGCTGGACCGTGCAGTCGATGCTCTCCGGGTCGACTCCGGGCAGGTCGAAGGCGGCGTAGAAGTAGTCGCCGTCGCGGTAGGCGTCCATGTGCATGACGGCGGGACGGCTGGTGCTGCCGAAGAACTGCTCGGCGAGCCGATCGATCTCACGGAACGGGTCGGTACGCATCAGCATCGGGATGCCTCCTCGGTTCTCCTGGCCGAAGGTTCTTAGTTGAGTCCGGTTGACTCAACTTCCACTTCCTTATTAGCTCGCCCCGTACCGACCGTCAAGTCGGCGAGGCCGCCCCCGTCGGGGGACCACCGATCGGGCGTTCACGGGTGACAATGGAACGGTGACGACGGCCACGCCGCAGGTCCGAACCGGTACGACAGACCGGCCGCCGCCGGTTCCCGCGCCCGGCCCGCCGAGCATCGGTCCGTGGCTGGTCGCCGGGTCGCTCGCCCTGGTCCTGCTGATCCTCTCCCCCCGGTACGGCTACCACCGCGACGAGCTGTACTTCCTGCTCGCCGGCCGGCACCTCGACTGGGGGTACGTCGACCAGGGTCCGCTGGTGCCGGTGCTGGCCCGCCTCGCCGACACCCTCGCCCCCGGCAGCCTGCTCGCCCTCCGGACCCCATCGGCGCTGCTGGCCGCCGGTGCGGTGCTGCTGGTGGCCGCGATCGCCCGGCAGTTCGGCGCGGACCGGGGCACCCAGACCTTCGCCGCCCTGCTCGCTGCCACGTCCGGCATCGTGCTGGCGCCCGGCCACCTGCTCAGCACCACCACCGTCGACGTGGTGATCTGGCTGGCCGCCGCGCTGTGCACGGTGCGACTGCTGCGGGGCGGCAACGGCCGTTGGGCCCTCGCCGTCGCGCTGCTGCTCGGCGTCGGCATGTTCAACAAGCTGCTACCCGCGCTGCTCGCCGTGGGGCTGGTCGCCGGGCTGACGGTGGCCGGGCCACGGCGGCTGCTGCGTGACCGGTGGGTGCTGACCGCTGCCGCGCTGTTCGGGCTGCTCGCCGCCGCGAGCCTGAGCTGGCAGGCGGCCAACGGTTTTCCCCAACTGGACGTCGCCGCGGCGATCTCCGACGGGGACAGCTCCTACAGTGGTCGGCTCGACGCCCTGCTGCTGCAATTCGTGATCATCAGCCCGTTCGTGGTGCCGATCTGGCTGACCGGCCTGGTGGTGCTGCTGCGTCGGCCCGGCTGGCGTGGCCACCGGGCGCTCGGCTGGGCCTGGCTGGTGGTGACCGGCATCGTGCTGCTCGTCGGGGGCAAGGGCTACTACGACGCCCCGCTGCTGCTGGTGCTCACCGCCGCCGGTGCGGTCGTCGCGGTCGGTTGGGCGGCACGCGGTCGCCTACGTCGCGCCCTGCTGGCGGCGGTCGTCGCGCTCACCGCCGCCAGCAACGCGGTGCTGCTGCTGCCGGTGCTGCCTCCCGACGGGCTGCCCGACTTCGTCGTGGCGATCAACTACGACGCCGGGGAGACCATCGGTTGGCCGGCGTTCACCGATTCGCTCGCCGCCGTGCACCGGGCACTGCCGGAGCCCGAGCGGGACCGGGCGGTCATCCTCACCGGCAACTACGGGGAGGCGGGCGCGGTCGCCCGCTTCGGTGCGCGGCGCGGGCTGCCGGCCGCGTACTCCGGGCACAACAGCATGGCCGACTTCGGTCGGCCGCCGGACGACGCCGACGTGGTGATCGCCGTCGGGTTCGCACGGCCGGACCGGTTGCGGTCCTGGTTCACTGACGTCACCCTCGCCGGTCGGGTGGACCTGGGGGTGACGGTGGACAACGACGAGAACGGCGGGCCGATCTGGGTGTGCCGGGGACTGCGGCGTCCGTGGGCCGACATCTGGGACACCGAGGTACGTCACACCGGGTGAACGGCAGCCACGCGGACCGCCACGACGCGCACGTCGGGCGGGTTAGGGTGCTGCGATGGGTACCCTTTCCGCCGCGGTCGAGGCGCTCAAGACAGACCCGCGCACCGCCTCGCTGCGCCGTTCGTTGGAGGTCTACTACGGCAACCCGGACCGGGACGCGGCGATGGACTCCTTCTACTCCCGCTTCGTCCACCCCGGCGACCTGGTCTTCGACATCGGCTCACACGTGGGCGACCACATCGGCAGCTTCCGGCGGCTCGGCGCCCGGGTCGTCGCCGTCGAACCGCAACCGCTGTGCCTGCGGGCGTTACGGGCCATCTACGCCGACGACGACGAGGTGACGCTGGTCGAGGCGGCCTGCGGAGCCGCACCCGGCCGGATCGGTTTCCTGGTCAACTCGGCCAACCCCACCGTCTCCACCGCCTCCACCGACTTCGTGAGCGCCGCCGCCGGTGCGGGCGGTTGGGAGGACCAGGTCTGGGACGGTCAGATCGAGGTACCCGTGACCACCGTCGACACGCTGATCGCCGAGCACGGCACACCGGCCTTCGTCAAGATCGACGTGGAGGGTTTCGAGGACGCCGTGCTCGCCGGTCTGAGCCACCCGCTGCCCGCCCTGTCGTTCGAGTTCACCACGATCGGACGGGCGGTCGCGCTGCGGTGCCTGGACCGGCTCACCACGCTCGGCTTCGGCGGGTTCGACGTGGCCCTCGGCGACGACAAGGCGTTGACCCTCGGGCGGTGGGTCGACGCTGGGGAGATGGCCGCGCACCTGCTCGCGTTGCCGCACGAGGCCAACTCCGGCGACGTGTACTGCGTCTCGACGACCAGCGGCTGACGGGGTCAGCCGCGACGGCGGGCCCGGGCCGCCCAGATGGCGTACGCCGGATCCCGGTCCAGGTTGTGCCGGTCCCGGTCGTAGCGGCGGGTGGTACGCGGGTCGGCGTGCCCCATCGCGTCCTGCACGTCCTCCAACGGCACCCCCTCGGCGCGGGCGGTGGTGGCGAAGGCGTGCCGCAGAGAGTGGGGGGACAGCCGCGACCAGGCCGGAATCCCCGCACTGCGGGCGAGCCGTCGGACCAGCCGGAACACCGAGTGCCGGTCGAGCCGGGCACCGCTGGCGGTGACCAGCAGCGGACCGGTCAACTGACTCACCTCGACCCCCTGCGCGGCGGCCCGCTCGGCAAGGTACGCGTCGACGGCGTACGCCGTGCCCGGGGTCAGTGCCCGGCGACGGGGCCGGCCGCCCTTGCCGACGAACCGCACACTGCGGTGCCCCCGCTCGGCGCCCAGGTCCTCCAGGTTGAGCGAGACCAACTCGCCCACCCGCAGTCCCAGGTCGGCGAGGAGGGCGACGGCGGCGCGGTTACGGGCGGCGGTCGGGCCGGTCTCGGCCTCGGCGACCGCGAGCAGCGCATCCACCTCGTCCGGGGTCAGCCCGACGGTGACCGAGTGGTCCCGATCCACGCGCGGCCGGTCGGCCCCGGAGACCGGGTTGGACTCGACCGCCCGCAGCTTGACCAGGAAGTCGTACCAGCTCGACAGCGCGGACAGTTTCCGGGCCACGGTCGCCGGGGTCAGTGGACGGCCGGTCCGGGCGGCCAGGCTGCTCTCCAGGGCTCGCCCGTACTCGTTGACGTGCAGGAAGTTCGCGCGCAGCGGATCCAGCCGACGGGCCTCGCACCAGGCCAGCCAGCCGGCGACGTCGCGGCGGTACGCGTCACGGGTGTGCTCGCTCAACCGCCGGTTACGCAACCACGCGTCGGTGACGGCCATCGGCCCGTCTGGCAGGGCCGGATAGGCCGATGGGCGTTGCTGCACCACAGTGTTGGACCCACGCATGCGAAAAATGCTCTCAGCCCTGTTGTGGGTTGACGATCAGGCGCGCCGACATTTCATGATCGGCAAATCGTGCAGCTGGGATTCCCGGCCCTTACCCTGACTCTGTGCTGTCTGAGGTCAACGGTCTGTCCCGACGATTCACCGAGGAGACCCTCCGGGCGTACCTGCTCAGTCGCGCGACCCGCAGCGACACCGGATGCCTGATCGTGCGCGGCTACGGCGCCCGGCGCGGCGTGCACCAGAAGCTCGCGGGTCGGGCGTGGGCGCACATCGCGGCGTACGCGGTCTTCGTCGGCGGCTACGACCCGACCCTGGAGGTCCACCACGACTGCGCGGTGCCGGACTGCATCGAGCCGACCCACCTGCGCCAGCTCAGCCACGCGGACAGCGCTCGGCGGCGGGCCCAACGCCAACACTGCCGCAACGGGCACGAACGGGAGATCGACCCCGCCACGGGTCGCCTGCGGCGGGTCTGCCGCAGCTGCAACCGGTTGGCGCAGAAACGCTGGCGTGAGCGCCAGGCGGCACAGGTCGCCGAAGCCCGAGCGGCGTACGGTCGCGGGTAGCCGACGTACACCGCTCGGGCATCAGGTCGCGGGCTGGGGTCAGCCCGGGGAGAGGACGCAGAGTTCGTTGCCCTCCGGGTCGGCGAGACACTTCCACGACACGTCGTCGCCCTGGCCGACGTCGATGACGGTGGCGCCGAGCGCCGTCAGCCGGGCCACCTCCGCCGCCTGGTCGTCACCGGCGTACGGCTTCAGGTCTAGGTGGGCCCGGCTCCACCAGGTCCGCTCCCCCGACGTCCGGAGGAACTCCAGGTACGGCCCGACGCCCGCGGCCGACCGCAGCCGGGCGTGGTCGTCGGTCACCTCGTGCACGATCCAGTCGGTCGCCTCGCCCCAGAACCGGGCCATGGCGCGCGGATCCGCGCAGTCGACCACCACCGTGGCTATCGGCCCGGTGTCCCGGTAGATCTCCCGAGGTTCCAGCACGCAGAACACGTTGCCCTCCGGGTCGGCCAGCACCGTCCACGGCACGTCACCCTGGCCGATGTCGGCATGGGTGGCACCGAGGGAGAGCAGGTGGGCGACCAGCTCCGCCTGATGGGCCTCGGAGGTGGTGGCGAGATCGAGGTGTACGCGGTAACGCACCGTCTCCGGATCCGGGACGCGGACCACGTCGATGCAGACCGCGGTCGGGTCCGGCCAGGAGAATCCCACCGGTTCGATGTTGGTCACCCCGGGCCCCTCGCTGGAGACGCCCCAGCCGAGCGCATCTGCCCAGAACTGGCCGAGGGCCGCGTCGTCCCGAGCCTTGTAGTTCACCTGAACAAGCCGCAATGCCATCCGACAACCTTACGGATCGAGGCGTCGACCCGGTGGCCCGCACGCTTGGGGCCCGCCACATCTTTGATCGTGATGCGGTTGGGACTCACGGCCGTCTGGGCGCAGGTGGCCCGGTCGGGCTGGTGTCCGGCAGGCGATGACAACAGCCTGAGTGCTTACGCACCTTAACTGTCATTATGATGCATGGTCGATTTGCCGGTTTTCTGCACTCCAATTATCGGATTGCTGTAAACGATAATCCGATAATTGGAGTGCAAGGCGTCACGGTTCGTCGGTGAGCTGCGCTGAGCTGTTCAGGGCGTCAGCGGGAAGCGGCGGCACGCCACGGTGCTCCGGGTGGCGTGCCGCCGAGCGCCCGCTCGGGTCTATCGGTAGTCGGCGACGATTCGGCGATCGCGGCCGTCGACGGTGATGGACCCGCCATGGGGCAGGATCCACTGCGGTCGGGTGTGTCCGAAGGGAACGCCGACACAGATCACGGCCTGCGGGTTGTAGCGGGTCACCACCTCGACGACCGTGTCGCGCTGCTGCTCGCGCAGTCGGGCCCGCTCGGCGGCTGACGGCTGGCTGGTGAGGTTCGAAGCCGGTGGGCGTGCGACCAGGACCGCGTCGACCGCAGCGAGGATCCCCCGTTCGCCGAGGGCACGGACGATCCGTCCGATGTCGCGGGCGGGACGCAGTTCCTCGGAGGTCTCGATGATCAGCACCCCGCCGTCCAGCACGTCCGGGGCGAACGGGAAACGCCCGGCGGTCAGGATCCACTCGATGACTTCGAGGCAACCACCCCAGGTCGCACCGGTCACCGAGCGGGACGGTCCGTGCCAGGTCCACGGCTCAGTCGGCTCCCGCTCGCCGAAGTGCCGCAGTGCTCGCGGGTCGGCCCAGTCGACCCCGATGTCCTCGGATTCACCCGGGTCCGTGATCTCCAGGCGCTCACCGGTCAGGAGAGCCGCCCGCAACGACCGCGCGTGGACGTCGTCCACGGCGGGGCCGGGACCGAGGTGAACCTGTGACGATCCGCCGTAGAAGCTGGTGATCCCGAGCCCCCACAGCCAGTGGTGCAGGTTGGTGTTGTCGCTGGTGCCGAGGAAGGGTTTCGGGTCGGCGCGGGCGAGCTCGGCATCCAGGTGAGGGATGACCGTGATCTGGTCGTCCCCTCCGATGACCGCGAGGATGCCACGGACACTGGGGTCCGCGAAGGCGGCGTTGATGTCGGCTGCCCGCGCTTGCGGTGTCGCACCCACCTGCCGGGTGGTCGGGTACTCGACCGGTAGCAGGCCGGTGACCTCGGTGAGGCGTCGCATGGCCTGCTCATGGATCGCCGGGTAGGCGCCCGCCGCAGCGAACGACGGCGAGACGACCGCGACGCGATCTCCTGGACGGGCCTTGCGGGGATGGACCAGATCACGCCTCATACGGAGATCCAACAGCGACGACCGCCCGGCTGCATCCGGTTTCCGCGCGCAGCGGGTGGGTCGATCCGCGTCGCACGCCCCGTGCAGCAGGGCAGACCACGAGCCCGGATGCGCCGCAGATGGCGGGCCGCTCGTCACCTTCCGGCGGCGTGGACGGCGGCGAGTTTCTCCCGCAACTGATCGGCCTCGGTGTGTTGTAGCTCGGTGAGGATCTGCAACGCCTGCCGCCAGCAACGCTCGGCGGCCTCCGGCTCGCCGAGAGCCTGGTGGGTGTCCCCCAGGTGGTTCAGCGCCTCCGCCTCGTTGTAGCGGTGGCCGAGTTCCCGGCTGAGGGTCAGCGAACGCTGATAGCAACGCGCCGCCCGCTGGTACTCACCGAGATGGTGATGGGCGTAGCCGAGGGTGTCCCAGCTGTTCGCCTCGCCGGTGCGATCGGCGAGGCGCCGCTGCACGGTGACCGCCTGCTCGCAGTAACGGATCGCCTCCGCGTACTCGCCGAGGATGACGTGGTCCCAGCCCAGCGCGTTGAGCGCCCGAGCCTGCCCCGCCTCGTGCCCACTGTCCCGAAAGAGTTGCAGCGCCCGCTCGTCGTGGCGCAACGCAGCGGCCTGGTCCCCTTCCTTCTCGCTGATCCAACTGAGCCCCAGCAGCGTGTGCGCCTGGCCGACCTGGTCGGCGAGGTCGTCCAACAGCACCAGCGCCGCCTCCAGGTGAGCCCGTGCCGTCGCGAAGCGGCCGGTCTCCGAGTAGGCCGGCAGGATGTCGCGGTGCGCCTGGGCCATCGCCGCCCAATCGCCGCGACGTTCGGCGGCGGCCAACGCGTGACTCTGTACGGTGATCAGGTCGGCCCAGCAGCCCCGCCGGCCCATGAACGTGCTCATCGCCCACGCCACCTGCCACGCGTGCTGCTCGAAGCCGCTCCTCGCGGCGAGCCCCACCACCTGGACGAGCACCGGCAGCTCGGTGGTGAACCAGGCCATCGCCTCGGTGTTGTCCGTGGGATCCTCCGGCGCCACCCCTGGCTGTGGCGGCGGTGTCGCGATCGGATCCCGCAGCGGAGACAGGCACCGGTCGGCCCGGACGGCACTGTGCAGGTAGTGGTCCACGATCCGGTGCAGGGCGGCCCGGCGCTCCGCCGCGGGCTGCGACTCGACCATCTCCGCCGCGTACGCCCGCAGCAGGTCGTGGCAGGTGTACCGGCCCGGCACCCGCTGCACCAGTAACTGGAACCGGACGAGGTCGCTGAGGATCGGACGCACCTGTCGCTCGGGCAGCGCCGCCAGGCTGGCCGCCGCCGGTGCGGAGATGTCCGGTCCCGGATGCAGCCCGAGCAGACGGAACAGCCGCGCCGCCGGCGCGCCGAGCGCCCGGTACGACCAGGAGAAGACCGCTCGCAGGTCGGTGGCGGGGTCGCCGCCGCTGGCGAAGCCGTCGAGGCTGCCCTGGACCTCGGCGAGTTCCCGGTCGAGGACGGCGAGCGGGAAGTCGGGACGCGCCGCCGCTCGGGCCGCCGCGACCGCCAACGCCAGCGGCAGCCCGGAGCAGCGCTCGATGATGCCGTCCACCGAGGCCGGTTCGGCCGCCAGCCGACACTCGGTCAGCCGCCGGGCCAGCAGCTCGCGTGACTCGGCGGCGGTGAGCAGGTCGACGGAGATCTGGCTGGCGCCCTCGACCGCCACCAGGCCGGACAGCTGTTGGCGGCTGGTCACCACCACCGCGCATCCCGGGGCACCGGGCAGCAGTGGGCGTACCTGCTCGGCATCCCGGGCGTTGTCGAGCACGATCAGCATCCGCCGACCGGAGACCAGGCTGCGGTACCGGCCGACCAACGCGTCCAGCTCCGTCGGCATCGACGCCGGTGGCACACCGAGAGCGTCGAGGAAGCCGCGCAGCGCCACCGGCGGTGGCATCACCTCCGCCGAGGGTTCGAAGCCCCGCAGGTTGACATACAGCTGCCCATCGGGGAAACGGTCCAGGTTGTCGTGGGCCCACCGCAGCACCAGCCAGGTCTTGCCGATCCCACCCATTCCCCCGACCACGCAGACGGCGACACCGCCGTCGTTCGCCAGCTGCCGGTCGAGGGCGGCGGTCAGCGTCGCCAGCTCATGCGTACGACCGGCGAACATCGCCGGTCGGGGCGGCAGCTGCTGCGGGACCACCGCCGTGCCGACCGCTCGTGCCCGCGACGATGCGGCGAACTCGGGGTCGCCGTGGAGGATCCGCAGATGTAGTTCCTGTAGGTCTGGACTGGGATCGACGCCCAGCGCCTCGGCCAGGCTGTGCCGCATCCGCTGGTAGTGGTCGAGCGCCTCGGCCTGCCGCCCGGAACGGGACAGCGCCAGCATGAGCTGACCGGCGAGACGCTCGTCCAACGGATGCTCGACGACCTCGCGCGACAACTCCGCCACCAACGTCGCATGCTGACCATGCCGTAGCGCGACGTCGGTCCGGTCCCGCTCCGCCGCCCGTCGACGCTGCTGCAGGGCGGTACGCAGGTTGTGGAACCACGGCGTGTCCAGCGGCGCGAACGGCTCCCCGCGCCACAGACCGATCGCCTCGTCGAAGAGGTCGAGGGCGGTCCCGTCGTCGGCGCTTCGCCGAGCCCGGTCGATTAGCTTCTCGAAGCGGTGCAGGTCCACCGTCATCGGATCCACCGCCAGCAGGTAGCCGCTGCGCTGTCGGTCGATGCGGACGTCGGGGAACCCGGCGAGACAGCGGCGTAGCCGCGACAGGTAACTGTAGAGCGAACTGTGTGCCCGCTGCGGTGGCCGGTCCGGCCACACCCGCTCAAGTAACTGGTCAACGTGGACGACCCGGTTCGCCTCGACCAGCAGCACCGCCAGCACGCAGCGCTGCCGGGCGTGACCGATGTCGACCGGGTTGCCGTCGGCGAGTGCCACGACCTCGCCAAGCAGCCTGAACTCCACGGACATGAGCCCCCACTGTCGCACCTGCCACCCCACCGGCGGATTCAAGTTTTCCACAGGAAGTGTTCAAGGGGTGTCCGCTAGTGACCACACCCGAGCAGCCGCTCGCGTGACCCGGCCACCACCGGTACGCCGCTCGGGCGGCTGCCAGCACCGCTGATCTGCGGATTCAAGAGGTTCGCAAGATTCGCGCAGGGCCTCACCCGGATGGTGGGTGGTGACCGGCGGTGCGGCGTTCGCCCAACTGGCACCGCGGCGAACGCCACCGCGGGTCCAGGGCCGGCGTGTGATCGCCTGACGGGGGCCCTGAAAGCGTCGGCGGGGAAAGGGGTGTCCCCGCCGACGCTTCGCCCGACGGCCGGTGTCGCCCGCGCGACCCGGGCCGGGCTCGGCGAGGCGTCGGCGACCGGCGACGTCGTCCCGTCACGTGGTGCGGCGGCGGAACCAGAAGCGCCGTCGCGACGGCGCCGGTGCAGGGGCGGGCGCCGGTGGGGTGGCGGCTCGGCGGTCGTCTCGCCAGCGCCGCACCACCGCGTCGGCGTCGGCCGGGCGTACCGCGACCTGCGGGCCGGACGGGTTACGCAGCCAGGCCAGCACCTCCGCGTTGAGCTCGGCCACGACCGCGCGTACGGCCTGCTCGGTCGGTAGGTCCCGGACCTCGTCGGCGAGGTGCTCGATGCGGCGACGCAGCAGCAGCGGAGTGGGCAGCAACAGGTCGGTCGGCACCTGTTCGCGCTCCAGGAAACTCTTGATCCACCAGGACTCGTCGTACGGCAGGCCCCGCCCGGCGATCGGCTTGCCCGCACC
Organism: Micromonospora sp. DT48; assembly: GCF_049844495.1. NCBI lineage: Bacteria > Bacillati > Actinomycetota > Actinomycetes > Micromonosporales > Micromonosporaceae > Micromonospora > Micromonospora sp. DT48. The sequence continues at coordinate 330,290 of NZ_JBNCLE010000007.1, read as the reverse complement.
GGGCAGGTTGTCGAACTCGCCGCGCTCCTGAGCCGACCTGATCTGCGCCTCGACCGACGCCTCCCACCGCAGCTCCACCGTCGCCACCTCCCCGGTCAACCGTAACGTGACCACCGTCTCCCGACGACGCAGCGTCACGGGAACGTCCGGCCTTCCCGTCGCACTAGGCTCAGCCGCAGAAACAGGACGGGGGTCAAGAGCATGGTGAGTACGGCGGGTGTTGTCGGAATCGCATTGGTTGCCCTGGGGCTGGTGCTGACGCCGGGGCCGAACATGGTCTACCTGGTGTCCCGCTCGGTGACCCAGGGTCGGCGGGCCGGGTTGATCTCGCTGCTCGGCGTCGCCGCCGGGTTCGCGGTCTACCTGGTGGCGGCGGTGGCGGGCATCGCCACACTGTTCGGGGTGGTGCCGGCGTTGTACACGGCGGTCAAGCTGGCCGGCGCGGCGTACCTGCTGTGGCTGGCGTGGCAGGCGTTGCGCCCGGGTGGGCAGTCGCCGTTCGCCCCGGTGCCGCTGCCGCCGGATCCGGCCCGGCGACTGTTCACCATGGGGATGGTCACCAACCTGCTCAATCCGAAGATCGCCATCCTGTACGTGTCGTTGCTGCCGCAGTTCATCGATCCGGCGCGCGGCAACGTGGCCGTCCAGAGCCTGCTGCTGGGGCTGACCCAGATCACCGTGGCGTTGACGGTGAACGCGCTGATCGTGCTGACCGCCGGTGGTATCGCTGGTTTCCTCAGCCGACGGCCGCTGTGGCTGCGTGTCCAGCGGATGGTGATGGGTACGGTGCTGGCGGCGCTGGCGGTACGCATCGCCGCCGACCGTTCGCGCGCCGCCGTCGCCACCGGCTGAGCCAGCCGGGGCCGGTAGGTCGTCGGGTCAGTCCGCGCTCTCGCGGAGCACCGCGACACCGCCGGGCGGCAGGGTCACCGCGTCCTCGGCCGGGGTGGCGTGGAGCAGCTCCCAGCCTCGTGCCGGTACGCGCTGCTCACGGTCGGTGTGGTTGAGCAGGAACAGCCAGCTCGTGTCGCCGTGGCGGCGGCGGACCGCCTCGACGCCCTCGGGTGCGCCGGGGCAGACCGGCTCGACACCTGCCGCGCGGGCGGCGGTGTCGAGCAGCCGGCGGTGGCTGGTGTCGTCGAGGCGGGTGGACAGGTACCAGGCGACGCCGTCGCCGACCTGGTGCCGGGTGACGGCGGGCATCGCGTCGAGTACGCCTCCGGCGTAGGACAGGACGGGATCGGCACCGGTCAGGTGCAGCGTCTCGGACCAGATCCGCCCGGTGCCGCCGTCGTCGAGCCGGACGTGGTCGTCGGCGGCGAGGGGGTGGAACTCCTCGGCGTAGACCCCGAGCAGGTCCCGCAGCGCGCCGGGGTAGCCGCCGAGGCGTACCCGGGCGTGTTCGTCGGCGACGCCGCTGAGGAAGGTGGCCAGCAGGTGACCTCCGGCGTGGACGTACCCGCGCAACCAGTCGGCGGTGGCGTCGTCGATCAGGTAGAGGGCGGGCAGGATCAGCAGCCGGTACCCGTCGAGGGGGTCGCCCGGGGTCACGGTGTCGCAGCCGTAGCCGGCTCGCCAGAGCAGACGGTGCGCGGTGGCGAGTTCGTCGTGGTGGTCCGGCAGGGTCGACGGTAGGCCCGGATGCCGCAGCGCCCAGCCGCTGGCCGCGTCGGCCACGAGCGCCACGGACGCCTCGACGTCACCTCGGACCTCGGTGAGCCGGCGCAGCGCAGCACCGAGTGCGACGGCCTCCCGGAACACCCGACTCTGTGGGCCGGCGTGCGGCACCAGGGCGGAGTGGAAGCGCTCAGCCCCGCCGGCCGGTGCCCGCCACTGGAAGAACAGCGCGCCGTGCGAACCACGGGCGACGTGGGCGAGGCTGTGCCGCATCATCCGCCCCGGTTCCTTGGTGTGCATCCGTCCGGCGGTGTGGATCTGGTTGGGTGCGCTCTCCATCAGCAGCCAGGTCGACGCGCCCGGCGGGGTGGGTCGGCGGTGGGCGGCGGCGTGGCGGGCCCAGCCACGGGCCAGGTCACCGACGAGGGCGGTCTGTTCCTCGGCGCCGCCGTCCACAGCGGACGGGTAGTGGTCGACGGCGACCAGGTCGACCTCGGTGGCCCAGCGGGCGTGGTCGACCGGTACCCAGTCGCCGAGCACGTAGTTGGTGGTGATCGCAAGCGCCGGGTTCGCCGTGCGCAGCAGGTCGCGCTGCTCGGTGTACGCGGCGAGCAGGGTGTCCGACCAGAAGCGCCGGAAGTCGAGCAGTTGACCGGGGTTGGGCAGGTACTGGGTGGCCCGGGGGGTGCTGATCTGCGCCCAGTCGGAGTAGTGCTGGCTCCAGAAGCTGGTGACCCAGGCGTCGTTGACGGCGGCCAGGTCCCCGTGGCGGTCGGCCAACCATCGGCGGAAGGCGCGGGCGGTGTGCTCGCAGTGGCAGGTGGTGCCGTACTCGTTGTGCACGTGCCAGCCGGCCAGCGCCGGGTGGTGGGCGTACCGGTCGGCCAGGGCGGCGGTGATGCGCCGCGCGGCCTCCCGGTAGGCGGGGGTGGCGGCGCAGTAGGTGTCCCGGCTGCCGTGGTGCAGGCGGATCCCGTCGGCGGTGACCGGCAGCGCACCCGGATGGGCCAGGGAGAACCACGGCGGCGGTGACGCGGTGGGGGTGGCCAGGGCGACTCGGACACCGGCGCCGTGCAGCAGGTCGAGCACCTGGTCGAGCCAGTCGAAGGTGTAGCGGCCGGGCGCCGGTTCGAGTCGGGACCAGGCGAAGACCCCCACGGTGACGAGGTTGACACCGGCCTGACGCATCAGCGCGACGTCCTCGGACCAGACCTGCGCCGACCACTGCTCGGGGTTGTAGTCACCGCCGTAGCACAGCGGGCCGTCGATCCACATCAGCACCACCAGCCCGCTGTTAGTTGGGGACCCATCCAAACTATGGATCATCCCTGCGCATGTCAACCGCCCGACATACGGCCACATCAACGATCATCGTTGACAGTTCGTTGGGTAATTAAAGAAACTGGCGGCACCGCCGCTAACCCCGTCGAGGAGAGCTGATGCCGTACCGCCCGCCGTTGGTGCCCTACGAGACCTTCGTCGCCGACCCACCCGATCTGCCGGTGCGTGCTCCCGGCGAGAGCGGTCCGGCCGTGGTGAGCCGGGCCGAGGTCGCCGGCACCGACGCGTACGGCGCGACCGTCAAGGCGGTGCTGGCCGACGGGGTGACGGCGGTGGTCCGCGTCGACGCGGCCGGCGACGGCGTGATCCGGGTACGCCTGGCCGAGGACCCCCAGGCCCGCAGCCGGTCGGCCCGACTGATGCCGTTGGTGCACCCCGGCACCCACCCGGCCACCGTCGCCGTCGAGGACCAGCGGATCCGCGTCGACGCCGGAGCGGTGATCGCCGAGATCCGGCTCGACCCGTGGCACATCCGGTTCCTGCGTCCCGACGGCTCGCTGCTGTTGGAGCAGGATCCGGGCACGGTCGACATCAGCGGCCGGCAGCGCACCCTGCCGTTCGGGCACTCCACCACCGACGGTGTCCGTGTCGCCTGGCACGAGAGTTTCCTCGCCCCCGGCGACGAACGTTTCGTCGGCTTCGGCGAGAAGTTCACCCCACTGGACAAGCGTGGCCAGCGGGCCCTGATGTGGAACTTCGACGCCTTCGGCAGCGAATCCGACCGGTCGCACAAGAACGTCCCGTTCTACCTGTCCAACCGTGGCTACGGAGTCCTGGTCGACAGCGGGATGCCGGTGCAGTTCGACGTCTGCCAGTCCACCCACAGCGCGGTGCAGATCCTCGTCCCCGACGACCTGCTCGACTACTACGTGCTGGCCGGACCGACCCCCGCCGAGGTGCTCGACCGGCTGCACCGGTTGACCGGCAAGCCGTACCTGCCGCCGCGCTGGGCCTTCGGCACCTGGGTCTCCTCGGGTTTCTACCCGGACAGTCAGGAACGGGTGCTGGAGCGGGCCCGGCGCATCCGGGAACGCGACATTCCGTGCGACGTGCTGCACCTGGACTGCTACTGGCAGGTCGCCGGCAGCTGGTCGGACCTGCGCTGGGACGCCGAGGCGTTCCCCGACCCGGCCGGGATGCTGCGGACCCTGACCGAGCAGGGCTTCCGGGTCTGCCTCTGGATGAACCCCTACCTGATGACGGGCAGCCCCCTGTACGCCGAGGCCGACGCGGCCGGGTACTTCCTGCGCCGCGCCGACGGCAGCACCTACGTCGCCGACGTGTGGCACGGCAGCTACCCCGCCTCGGCCATCGTGGACCTGACCAACCCGGAGGCGGTCGACTGGTTCACCGGGCTGCTACGGCCTCTGCTGCGGCAGGGGGTGGCGGTGTTCAAGACCGACTTCGCCGAGGGGGTGCCCGCCGACGCGGTGGCCCACAACGGGATGACCGGCGTCGAGCTGCACAACGTCTACGCCCTGCTGTTCAACGACGTGGTCGCCGGGGTCACCGAGGAGGTGGCCGGTCACCGGGCGGTGTGGGCACGCTCGTCGTATCTGGGTGGGCAGCGGCACAGCGCGCAGTGGAGTGGCGACGTCAACGCCACCTGGCCGGCGTTGGCCAGCACGCTGCGGGGCGGCCTGTCGCACGGACTGTCGGGGGTGCCGTTCTGGAGCCACGACACCGGCGGCTTCCACGGCACTCCCGAGCCCGACCTCTACGTACGCTGGTCGCAGTTCGGGGCGCTGTCGCCGCTGGTGCGGCTGCACGGCACCACCAGCCGACTGCCGTGGGACTTCCCGGCCGAGGCGGAACGACTCGCGGTGGCCGCCCTGCGGCTGCGTTACCGGCTGATGCCGTACCTCTGGTCGGCGGCGGTGCAGGCGGCCCGCACCGGCGTACCGATGATGCGGGCCCTGCTCGTCGACACGCCGCAGGATCCGACGGCCTGGACCACCGAGTTGCAGTACCGCCTCGGCTCGGATCTGCTGGTCGCGCCGATCATCGACGCGTCCGGGGAGCGGGACGTGTACCTGCCCGTCGGCGACGACTGGTTCGACGCCGCCACCGGTGAGCTGCATCCGGGCGGCCGGCACCTACGGGTGCGGTCGCCGCTGGAGCGGCTGCCGTTGTACGTTCGTCGGGGCGCGCTGTTGCCGCTGGTCGAGCCCGGGGCCACCGTCGGCGACGGGCCCTTCCCACCGGTGACCCTGGTCAGTTGGGGCGCGGTGGACGGACGTACGGTGGTGCACGACGTGGACGCAGACACGATCATCGAGGCAGTCCGCGACGGCGACGAGTTGCGGATCCAGACCCGGGGCCCAGTGCTGGTGGGGCAGCTGGCGCTCGCGGGGGTCGGCGATGCCGACCGACCGGCCCGGTCACTGCTCAACGGTGCGGCGGTGACCGTCGTGCCCTTCACGGGGTTCTTCCCCGCGCAGGGTTGACCGTCCGCGCGACGCCCGACTGGACGGAGTCGGGCGTCGCGCGGACGGGGCCGCCCCACGCGATGGGTCAGCCCTTCACCGCTCCGGTGATCACGCCCTTGGTGAAGTGACGCTGCACGAACGGGTAGATGATCACGGCCGGGATGACCGTCACCACCACCACCGCCATCTTGACCGCGAGCGTCGGCGGGTACGCGGTCACCCCGGGCAGGTTCACCGTCGCGCCGGAGACGTTCGGTGACTGCCCGGCGAGGATGTAGCTCTGCAACACCCGCTGGATCGGGAACTTGTCGTTGGAGTCGATGTAGAGCACCGCGTTGAAGTACACGTTCCAGTAGCCGACCGCGTAGAAGAGCCCGACCACGGCGATCACCGCCTTGGACAGCGGCAGCACGATCCGGGTGAGGATCCGCAGCTCCCCCGCGCCGTCGATGCGGGCGCTGTCGAGCAGTTCGGACGGCACGTTCATGAAGAACGCGCGGATCACCACCAGGTTGAACACGCTGATCGCGCTGGGCAGGATCAGCGACCAGATGCTGTCCTTCAGGCCCAGCCCGGTCACCACCAGGTAGCTCGGCACCAGTCCGGGGAAGATCAGGAACGTCAGCAGGAAGTAGAACAGCAGGCCACGGTGGGCCACCGAGCCCGGCCGGGACAGCCCGTACGCGGCCAGCACGGTGAGCACCAGGCTGACCGTGGTGCCGACCACGGTGACCAGGGTGCTGATCCACACCGCCCGGGTCACGTCGCCGCCGCTGAAGATGGTGATGTACGCCGACGGGTCGAACTCCCGGGGGATCATCACCATGCCGCCCGCGTCGTCGATGGTGCCTCGGGAGGCGAGGCTGGTGACCAGCACCGCCCAGAGCGGCACCAGCACCGCCGCGACCAGCAGGGTGAGCACGATCCCCTTGCCGATGGTCAGGGGTGTCGACGGGCTGCCCGCCCATATCGGCCGATCGGGGTGGCGACGTCGACGCGGTGGCGCGGGTGGCCCCGCCGTGGTCGGTGCCGTGGGCACCGGTCCGGCGCCACTGAGTTGAGCGGTCATGATTTCGAGTACACCCCCTGTTCGCCGAGCCGGTGCGCGACCTTGTTCGCGGTGAGGATCAGCGCCAGCCCGACCGCCGCCTTGAACAGGCCCGCCGCCGCGCCGAGCCCCCACTGCTGGGTGCTGATCGCCTGGTAGTAGACGAAGGTGTCGAGCACCTCGGCGGCCTCCCGGCCGACCGCCTCCCGTTGCAGGATGAACTGCTCGAAGCCGACCGACAGCGCGTCACCGAGCCGCATGATGAGCAGCAGCACGATCACCGGCCGCAGTCCGGGCAGGGTGATGTGCCACAGCCGACGCCACCGGCCCGCGCCGTCGGCCGCCGCCGCCTCGTACAGGTTCTGGTCGATCGCGGACAGCGCGGCCAGGAAGACGATGGCGCCCCAGCCGAGGTCCTTCCACACCGCCTCGGCGGTGACCAGCACGATGAAGGTGTCCGGGTTGGTCATGATGTTCCACGGCTCGTAGCCGGCCTGGCGCATCTCCTGGGCCAGCAGCCCGGCTCCGCCGAGCATCTGCACGAAGAACGTCACCACCAGCACCCAGCTGAAGAAGTGCGGCAGGTAGACCACGCTCTGCACGAAACCGCGCACCCGCCCGGAGACGACGCTGTTGAGCAGGATCGCCAACATGATCGGCAGCGGGAAGAAGAACACCAGCTGGAACGCGGTGATGCTCAGGGTGTTGCGTACCGCGTCCCAGAACAGTGGGTCGCGGAAGAGCGCCTCGAAGTTGCCGAAGCCGATCCACTCGCTGTTGAGGAACGCCTCGAGGGGGTTGTCACCGACGAACGGGTTGTAGTCCTGGAAGGCGATGATGTTGCCGAGCGTCGGCAGGTAGTGGAAGACCAGCAGCAGCGCCGCCGCCGGCGCGGCCATCGCCAGCAGCGGCCAGTCGCGGCGCAGCCGGGACCGCAGGCTGCGCCGGCGACCCCGCCGGGGACGCCGCGGCGACGGCGTACGCCCGGCGGGTGGTCGGGTGTCGACGGTGTCGGTGGCGCTCATGCCGGCTCCCGGTCGGTCGGCGGCACGTCTACCTGCTCATTCATCGGCCGTTGTCGGCGAGCGCCTTCTCGTGGAACGCGCGGCCCTCCTCGCCGCCGGTGTCGAGGAACTCCTTGCGTACCTGGGCCAGGTCGCTGACCGGGCGACGACCGCGCAGGATGTCGCGGAGCTTGTCGTCGGTCGGCTGGATGATCTTCGACCAGTTCGCCGGCAGTTCCAGCTTGATCCCGGCGAACAGGTCCTTCTCCATCTGGTCGATGTGCTTGCGGTAGTAGCCCAGGTAGTCCTGCACGAAGTTGGGGGTGTCGCCGCTGCGCACCTTGACCGGCACCCGGCCGCCGATGTGGGTGTACTGCGCGCCCAGCTCGGCGCGTCCCCGCTCGGTCAGCGTCGGCGTGCCGTCGGCGCCCCGGGTGAAGTGCTGTCCCTCCACGCCGTACTCGCGTAGTTCGAACTCGCGGCTGCCGAACGGGGCGGCGCACCAGTTGAGCACCCGCAGCACCTCGTCGACCCGCTCGGCGGACAGGTCCTTCTTCAGGAAGGTGTAGAAGACCGGCTTCTCGCTGCCCCAGATGACCGGCTGGGCGCCCTGCGCGCCGAAGACCGGCAGCGGCTGCATGTTGAAGGTGGGCAGTTCCTTGGACCGTTCGCTCTGCATGCCCTGCCAGGCGCCGAGCCCGTCCCGGTACATCAGGATCTTCCCGGAGTTGAACAGCTGCTTCTCGTCGGCGCCCTTGCTGGCCACCGTGTCCGGGTGCACCAGGCCCTCGGCGAACAGCCGGGCGGTGAACTCCAACGCCGCCTCGAACGCCGGATCCTCGAACTTGTGCTCCAGGCCGCCGTCGGGCTTCTTGCGCCAGGTCTGGTGGCAGCCGAAGTACTGCTGGACCATCTCGAAGACGCTGCCGAAGGCCCACACGCCCTTGGCCGGGTCGGTGGCCTTCTTGCCGAACTCGTACAGCTCCTCGGGGCTGGTGGGGGCGGCCATCCCGGCGGCGTCGAGCAGGTCCTTGCGGTAGAACATGGCCCACGCGAACGGGCCGTCGGTGGGGAACGGCACGGCGTAGAGCCGCCCACCCCAGACCGAGTACTCCCAGGCGCCGGTGGGCAGCGCCGCCAGGTACGGGTACTTCGCCGCGTTGTCGCCCTGGAGGTGGTCGGTCAGGTCGGTGAACAGCGCCTTGACCGCGTCGGAGAACCGGGCGACCTTGTCCACCTCCCAGTTCGGCGCGGACAGCAGCTCCGGCACGTCGCGGGCGCCGAGCATGGCGTTGAGTTTGTCGGCGTAGGTCAGGCCGTCCTGCAGGCTCGGGTTGACCTCCACGCCGAGTTTGCCGTTGACCGCGCTCAGGTAGGAGTTGCGTCCCAGCGGCGGCGGGGTCGGGCCCCACCACGGGCTCATCGTCTGGATCGGCGGGCCGCCCCGGCCGGGCTGCTCGGTGATCGCGTCGACCAGCTCGGTCGGATAGCTCAGGTAGCCGTCCGGGATCGGGCCCTCGCCTGGGATGTCCGGCTTGAGCAGTTCGGCCCGCTGGTAGGTGGGCAGCACCGCCTTGATGGCGTCGGCGCTGGTGGCGCTGCCCTGGCTGCCGGCTTCCTTGCTGCAACCGGCCAGGGCGCCGCCGCCCATGGTCGCGGCCGCGCCGAGGCCGAGCAGCCGCAGCATGGTCCGTCGGTCGGTGGATGCGCTCGGCAGGGAAGGCTTCACGGCGCACTCCCTTCGTCATCGGTATCGGTTTGCGGAGCCGGAGGCTCAGGCTAGGATTAGTTGGGGTTCTAGCCGAACAAACTAATCGACGGCTATCCGTCCCACAAGACAGGCGGGCGGCCTGGTCAGTCCCGCCAGCGCGGTACGCGAAGATGGACGCGCGCCGCGCGACACCGGCGCAGGGAGCGGGCAGAACGTGATCAGCATCCACAACGAACCGCAGCCGAGCGACCTCGGTGACGTACGCGTCGCCAACCGGGCGGTGGTGCTGCGGCACGTACGTCTGCACTCCCCCTGCTCCCGCGCGGACATCGCGGCCCGGACCGGGCTGAACAAGGCCACCGTCTCCAGCCTGGTGACCGAGCTGATCGACCAACGGCTGCTCCGCGAGACCGGGCTCACCGAGAACCGGGTCGGTCGACCCGCCACCATGCTGGTGCTCGACGGTGAGCCGTACGCCGCCCTGGGCCTTCAGATCGGCGCCGACGAACTGGTGGCCGTCGCCGTCGACCTCGGCGGCAACCGGCTGCTCACCTGGCGGCGGGCCTTCGCCGCCACCACCGTCTCCCCCACCGAGACGCTGCGCGCCCTGGCCGCGCTCGCCCGGCGGGCCGTCGGCCGGGTCACCGCCCAGGGGCGCACCGTGCTGGGTCTCACCGTCGGCGTGCCGGGGCTGGTCGACCCCTCCGGCGCGGTGCCGCTGGCCAGCGCCCTGGGTTGGCGGGACGTGCCGGTCGCGGCGCAGCTACGGACCATCCTGCGGGAGCCGGAGTTCACCGTCGCCGTCGACAGTGTCGCCAACCTCGCCGTCCTCGCCGAGCAGCGCCACGGTGGCCACGCGGGCAGCTCGGACCTGGTGCACCTGACCGGTGGGCTCACCGTCGGCGCCGGCATCATCGCCGCCGGGCGACTGCTGCGCGGCGGTCGCGGCTTCGCCGGGGAGATCGCGCACCTGCCGCTCGACCCGGCCGGGCCGTCCTGCGCCTGCGGCCACCACGGCTGCCTGTCCGCCCTGGTCGGGCTACCCGCCGTGGTACGTCGACTGCTGCCCGACGCGGAGGCCGACGGCCCGGTCACCGACTACCTGCCGGAGCTGACCCGGATCGTGGCGCTCGCCCGTCAGGACGACCCGGTCGTGTGCGGCGGCCTGGCCGAGATCGGCCGCCACCTCGGCCGGGGCGTCGCCGTCCTGGCCGACCTGCTCAACCCGGAGACGGTCGTGCTCGGCGACCACTTCGCCGCGCTGGCGCCGTGGCTGCTGCCGGCCGCCCGGTCGGAGTTGGCCGCCCGGGCCCACGCCCCGGGCGCGGGCGGCTGCCGCCTGGAGGCCTCCACCCTGGACACCGCCGGCGCCCTCGGCGGCGCCACCGCCGCCCTGGCCACCGTCGAGGCCGGACGCCTGCCCGCCGGCTGACCGGCGGACACCCGCTGCGGTCGATGCCCGCTCGGCCGGTCGGAGTCTTGACCCGACCCGCCGCGAGTGCCAACCTCGACGTGAGCCGCTCCACACGGGCACCTGGGGCGGCTTGATTTCCACGGTTTGTCGAAGCGCTTCGCCAGCGTCCGGGCCGACGACCGTCACCCCACCACGACCTGTGAGGCCGCCCGGCCATCCGCCGTCGAAGCGCTTCGACCCCCGGCGCGCGCCGGGCACGGGAAGGCGAACCACCATGACCGACCGCACCACCACCACCGCCATCCGGGAGCGGGTCGACGACCTGCTCACCCGACTCACCCTGCCCGAGAAGATCGGGCTGCTGCACCAGTGGCAGGCACCCGTCCCCCGCCTCGGCCTGCCCGGCTTCCGCACCGGCACCGAGGCGCTGCACGGCGTCGCCTGGCTCGGCGCGGCCACCGTCTTCCCCCAGGCCATCGGCCTGGCCAGCAGTTGGAACCCCGACCTGATCCGCGCCGTCGGCGCCGCCGTCGGCGACGAGGTACGCGCCAAACACCAGGCCGACCCGCACCAGGTCGGCCTCAACGTGTGGGCACCGGTGGTCAACCCGCTGCGCGACCCACGCTGGGGACGCAACGAGGAAGGCTGGTCGGAGGATCCGTGGCTGACCGGGCGGCTCGCCACCGCCTACGCCCAGGGGCTCCGCGGTGAGCACCCCGAACGGCTGCGGACCGCCCCCACGGTCAAACACTTCCTCGGCTACAACAACGAGACCGACCGGGCCACCACCTCCAGCAACCTGCCACCCCGGGTGCTGCACGAGTACGAACTACCGGCGTTCCGCGCCCCCATCGCCGCCGACGCGGCGGTCGCCGCGATGGCCTCGTACAACCTGGTCGACGGGGTGCCGGCACACCTGAGCCCACTGATCGACGACGAACTGCGCCGGTGGGCGCCCGGCGAGGTGCTGGTCGTCGGCGACGCGGGCGCGGTCAGCAACATCGCCGGAGTGCAGGGCCACCTGCCCGACGACGTCAGCGGATTCGCCGCCGCGCTGCGTGCCGGCATCGACAGCTTCACCGAGCACGACGCCGACAGCGCCCCCACCCGCCGATACCTGACCGAAGCCCTGGACCGGGGGCTGATCACCGAGGCGGACGTGGACCGGGCGGTCCGGCGGGCGCTCACCATCCGGTTGCGGCTCGGTGACCTGGACCCACCACACACCGACCCGTACGCCACCGTCGGCCCAGAGGTGATCAACTGCGCGGCGCACCAGAACCTGGCCCGGGAAGCCGCCCGACAGTCGATCGTGCTGCTGAGCAACCAAGGGTTGCTGCCACTGCCGTCCGACCTGCGCGTCGCCGTGCTCGGCCCGCTCGCCGACATCGTGCACACCGACTGGTACAGCGGCACCCTGCCGTACGCGGTCAGCGTCAGTGACGGGTTGGCGCAGCGGCTGCCGCAGGTCACCAGCCACCCCGGCACCGACCGGATCGGGTTGCGGGTGGGCGACCGGCACGTGGGCTGCCCCGACGACGCCGACGGTGGGCCACTTCGTGTCGGGGAGGCAGTCGCCTGCTTCGACGTGTTCGACTGGGGTCGGGACACGGTGGCGTTGCGGGCCGCCGGCAACGGCCGCCACGTCGGCGTCGACGACGACGGCACACTGGTCAACGACCGGCCCGGCCCCGGCGGCTGGGTGGTCCGGGAGACCTTCCAGTTCGACCCGCTGCCCGACGGCACCGTGTTGCTGCGTCACCTGGCCACCGACCGGTACGTCACCGTCGACGACGACGGCCTGCTGCGCGTCGACGGCGACGACCGGCAGGCCGGCACCCCCTTCGACATCGACGTGGTCGTCGACGGCGCGGCACGGGCCGCCGAACTGGCCGCCGCCGCCGACGTGGCGGTGGTGACGCTGGGCAACCACCCGATGGTCAACGGTCGGGAGACCGAGGACCGGCTCGACCTGTCCCTGCCGGCCCGGCAGGAGGCGATGCTGCGCGCCGTGCACGCCGCCAACCCGCGCACCGTGCTGGTGGTCACCAGCAGCTACCCGTACGCCATCGGGTGGGCGCGGGAGCACCTGCCGGCGGTGCTCTGGTCCTCCCACGGCGGGCAGGAACACGGCCACGCCCTGGCCGAGGTGCTGCTCGGCGACGCCGAGCCCGGCGGCCGGCTCACCCAGACCTGGTACGCCGACGCCGCCGAACTGCCGGACCTGCTCGACTACGACGTGATCGGCGCGGACTCCACCTACCTGTACTACCGGGGCGAACCGTTGTACCCGTTCGGGCACGGACTGTCCTACGCCGACTTCGACTACCGCGACCTACGGCTGAACGCCACATCGGTGAGTGTCGGCGAGGATGTCGAGGTGAGTGTGGACGTCGTCAACACCGGTGACCGCCCCGGCGTGGAGGTGGTGCAGCTCTACACCCGACAGCGGCGTTCCCGGGTCAAACAGCCGCTGCGGCAACTGCGCGACGCTACCCGGGTCGTCCTCGCCGCCGGTGAACGGCGCACCGTCACGCTGCGGCTGCGCAGCGCCGAGCTGGGCTGGTGGGACGCCGAGCGGGGCCGCACCGTGGTGGAGGAGGCCACCCACACCGTGCTGGTCGGGCGTTCCGCGACCGACATCCGGCTGGTCGGCGCCCTCGCCGTACGCGGTGAGTCACCGGCCCACCCGAGCCGGCCGCACGCGGTGAGCGGGGTCCGGTGAGCGGGCGGGGCCGGGTGCCGTCCGGTCAACCCACCATCTCCGACGTGGCCCGGCACGCCGGTGTCGCGGTGAGCACCGTGTCGTACGTGCTCAGCGGCAAACGGGCCATCTCCGAGGTGACCCGCAACCGGGTGCTGGCCAGCGTCCGGCTGCTCGGCTACCACCCCAACGCGGGTGCGCGGGCCCTGGCCAGCCGACGCGCCAACGTGATCGCGTTGGTGCTGCCGCTGCGCTCGGGCATCCAGGTGCCGGTGGTGATGCAGTTCGCCACGGCGGTGGTGACCTCCGCCCGCAGCCACGACCACGACGTGCTGCTGCTGACCTCCGACGAGGGCCCGCAGGGGTTGCACCGCATCGCCGCCGGTGCCCTGGTCGACGGGGTGCTGGTGATGGACGTGGAACTGCACGACGTGCGGGTGCCGCTGCTGCGGCAGCTCGGCCGCCCCAGCGTGCTGATCGGGGTGCCCGCCGACACCGACGGACTGACCTGCGTGGACCTGGACTTCCACCGCGCCGGCCAGGTGTGCGTGGAGCACCTGGCGAGCCTCGGTCACCGCCGTATCGCGCTGCTCGGCGCGCCGCAAGCCGTCTACGACCGGGGCACCGGTTTCGCCCACCGCACCCGCGCGGGCGTGGTGGAGGCGGCGACCCGACACGGGGTCGAGGCGGTGACGCTGCCCTGCGAGGAGAACGCCGCCGAGGTGCACCGCCGGGTGGTGGAGCTGTTCGACCGGCAGCCGGAGCTGTCCGCCCTGGTGGTGCAGAACGAGGCCGCGGTGGGCCCGGTGCAGGCGGCGCTGGCCGCGCTGGGTCGACGCGTGCCGGATGACGTGTCGGTGGTGGCCGTCTGCCCCGACCAGTTCGCCGAGCACGCCAACCCGCGCCTGACCTCCGTGCCGGTGCCCGCCGAGGAGATCGGCCGGCAGGCCGTGTCGCTGCTCATGCGGAAGGTACGCGACGAGGCGACCCCGCAGGTGACGTTGTTGGAACCTCAGCTGACCGTGCGCGACAGCACCGCCCCGGCGGTGCTCGACGATCGGACGGCGGCCCGCTGACCGGATGCGCCGGGTTCTCCGGTGGCCCTGCGGTGACCTCGTCGCCGTCGCCGACAGGGCCCACTAGACTGCCGCCTCGATGGACGCCGAGTCGATTTCCGCCCCCGAGACGCGGCCGTGCGCCCACTGTGGGCGTGACGTGCCGCAGCGGGCCGGTGCGGGCCGCCCGTTCCGGTACTGCCGGGACAACGACGGCGCCTGCCAGCGGGCCTCCCGCAACAGCCGGATGCGTCACCGCAACGCCCCGGGCCTGCCCGGTCAGGTGGCGCGCACCTGGGAGGCCGTGGATCGGCTCGACCAGATCGTGGCGACGCTGACCGAGGCGTTGCACGCCGAGTTGTCCCCGGCCGGGGTGCAGCGGCAGCTGTCGCAGCTACGCGCGGAGGCCGCCGGGGAGGTCGCGGCGGCGCAGGCCGAACGCGACGAGGCGGTGCGGGCCGCCGAGGACGCCGTGGCGCAGGCCGAACGGCAGCGCCGGCGCTGCGAGGCGGCGACCGTCGAGCGGGACGCCGCTCGTGTCGAGGTCACCCGGGCGGGCGCGCAGGTGACCGCCGCCGAGCAGCGGGCGCAGGACGCCGAGACGGCCCGGGACGAGGCGCTGCGGGAGGCGGCGGCGGCGCAGGCGTTGCGGTCGCAGGCCGAGGCCGACCGGGACGCCGCCCGCAGTCAGTTGGCCGCGCTGCGCGCCGACCTGGCCGCCGAGCAGCGCCGCAGCGGCGAGGTGGCCGCGGATCGTGACGCCGCACGCGTCGACGCCGAGCGGGCCGCCGACGCCGCAGCGGCGGCGCTGGCCGAGGTCGAGCGGCTGCGGGGTGAGCTGGCGCAGGCGCGGGCCGACGCCGACGCCGCCCGCGTCGACGCCGAGAAGGCCCGCGCGGAAGCCGACCAGGCCCGGGTGGACGCTGAACGGTCCCGGGCGGACACGGCCTCGGCGCGCGTCGAGGCCGAGCGGGCGGAGCAGGCACGTCGGCTGGCCGAGGCCGACCGGGACCGGGCGCGGGCGCAGGCCCACCAGGCCGGGGAGCAGCAGGCCGCCGTCACCGCCCGCGCGGACCGGTTGGACGACGAGTTGGCCGGCGTACGCGCAACGCTCGGCGCCGCGCAGCGCCAGGTGACCGAGCTGACCGTACGCCTGCGTGCCGTCGAGGCCGACCGCGACGACGCCCGTGAGCAGGTGGCGCAGCTCGCCGCGAAGGTCGCCGACCTGGCCACCGCCCTGACCCACTCCACCCCCTGACCAGGACCTCGCGAACCTCGGGTGGGTGGGCGAGGATGGGGGTATGGGGATGACGTATGAGCGCATCGATGGGCGGCTACGGGAGTTCATCGAGGCGCAGCCGATGTTCTTCACCGCGACCGCGCCATTGGCCGGTGACGGCACGGTCAACCTCTCACCCAAGGGCCCAGCCGTAGCTTTCAGCGAAAAATCAACGCTAAGAAGTTGATCTAGGCGAGTGGGGCGGCGTGGCCCTCTGCGGACCGCCGACCCCAACGCAGCATGTGGCCGGCACCCACCCCCCGGGTGCCGGCCACATGCTGCGCGTCGTTGACGGTGGTGCGGCAGAGGTGGCACCGGGCCGTCGACGCGCGACCCCTTCGCCTTGTGCATCGATCGGGCGTGGTGGTGAGTGACGGTCCGGCGTCGGCGAGTGCGAATGCGGGCAGGACTTGGCGCAGGGGTGTCCGAGAATCGACCGTTTCCCGAACAAGATCAAAAAGTAGATCGGCGATCGGTCAGGGCTGTCCAACAAACCTGTCCAGAAACCGGGCGTGTCCAAGAATCCGCCGCAGCGTTTGTTGGGCACCATGGATGGCATGACCACCCCCACGCCCGTTCCGGTGGACCTTCTCGCGCCCGCTCCGCTTGCCGGGGTGCTCGTCGGCTACGGCCGGGTGTCGACCCGCGAGCAGAACCTCGCCCGCCAGGAGGCCGCGCTGACTGCGGCCGGCTGCGCGCGCTGCTTCTTCGACAAGGCCTCGGGCAAGAACGCCGACCGGCCGGAGCTGGCCCGGATGTTCGACTACGCCCGGCCCGGTGATGCCCTGACCGTGGTGTCGCTGGATCGGCTCGGCCGGTCCCTGGAGGACCTGATCGGCATCGTGGGTCGACTCAAGCGCCAGGGGGTGGGGTTCCTGTCGCTGCACGAGAAGCTGGACACCACCACCGCCGGCGGCATGTTCGTCTTCCACGTCTTCGCCGCCCTGGCCGAGTTCATCCGCACGATCATCGTGGCCAACACCAACGAGGGCCTGGCCGCCGCCCGCGCCCGCGGCCAGCGCTTGGGCCGGCCACCGGCGATGACCCCGGAGAAGCTCGCCTACGCCCGCCAGTTGCTCACCGAGCCGGACCGGTCCATCAGCGCCATCGCCAAGCTCGTCGGCGTCTCGCGCAGCACCATATACAAGGCACTGCCCGAACTGCTGCCACCGCAGTTAGCGCAGCCGCGCCTCGCCGCCCAGATCGCCGCCCTGCCCGACGACACCCGGCCCGCGCCCGACCTCGCCCTGTACGATCCTCTGCTCAGCACCTCTCCGCGTGGCCGAGGCGGGCCCCACGCTGGGCAGTGAGCGCTGAGAAGCCGCGGCGGTCGGCTGTCATGATCGGCACGTTCTTGCCCAGGGGACGTGAGATTGCCGGGTGGCGGCGTCACTGCGTCGACATGCCCCTGCAAGGGAAATTGGCGCACATAGACGCATGAGTCGGAGATACTCTCTTCGTCTTTAATTCTCGTGCGTCTCCAGGCAGGGAGCGGACCTCCAAGTCATGCAAATGGCAGACAGCGAATCGTCAGCCATTGACGGCGGCGACTGACAGTGCTTGGGTGAATTCGACTAGTCATCATCACGGCCATGCGCATTTGCCATCCGTAGCGAGGATCGGAGAATCGCATGAGGCGATCGACGGCGGCCGTGATGACGGTCGCCCTCGGGCTGTCCACTATCGCGGTGGCCAGTCCGGCATGGGCGAACCCGTCGGGCTGCTCCCAGGGCAACCCGGTGATTTCCCAGAGCGGCGGCTACATGACTGCCTACAACGACGCGTACTGCTCCACGTCCGCGACCCGCACCTTCCGCATCGAGATCAAGAGGAACGTGAGCGTTCTGCCCGACCCGGTGGTGTCCAGTTACGACGACCACTACACGGGCACCGTCTACTACGCTGAGACCAGCAGCTGCGACGGCGGACGGACCGCGAACTACTACGGTCGTTCATTTTTCACCTCTCACCCGACCTATGAGGACACCGGCAACCTTCAGGTGACCACGTGCTGATCCTGACGCATTCGGGGGGCCCGCGATGGATGACCCAGTCATCGGACACGGACTGGCGCAGCGGTACGGGAAGCGGAATGTGTTTCGCAATCTCGACGTCGTGGTTCCGTGCGGGGTGACGGTTCTGTTGGGCCCGAACGGGGCCGGGAAGACGACACTGCTGCACACCATCGTGGGTCTCAAGCGTCCGGTGGCGGGGAACCTTCACGTTCTCGGTCGTGATGTGCTGCGCCGCGGCGGTCTTCGGGCCGTCGCGGCGCGAATCGGTTTCCTGCCACAGACGGTGTCACACTACCCCGGCTACACCGTCCGGGATTTCGTCGGCTACGCCGCTTGGCTTAAGGGCGTACCGGAGCGAGACATCGGCGTGAAGGTGGACCGGGCGCTGCGGTTGATGAATCTGTCCGGGCGGGCCGCCTCACGCATGGGCAGCTTGTCAGGCGGGCTGCTGCGCCGGGCCGGTATCGCGCAGGCGATCGTGCACGAGCCGGCGCTGCTCATTCTCGACGAGCCGGCGGCCGGTCTCGATCCTCAGCAGCGCATCGAGCTGCGTCGTGTCCTGCGGAAGGTTGCCGACACGGCCGCCGTGCTGGTCAGTACGCACGTGGTGGACGACGCCCAGCACGTCGCGGACACCCTGATCGTGCTCAACGAGGGTTCGGTGGTGTTCACCGGGACGGTGGCCGGGCTGGAAGGCCTTGCCAGGACAGGAACGGACGGGGACAGCGATCTGGAGCGCGGCTATCTGGCCGCGCTGCGGCAGCCGGCGGTGCGCGCGTGACCCCGGTCCGCATCGAGCTGCGCCGAGGGCCGGGCTTGTGGAGCCTGCCTGTCCTGGTAGGGATCGGCGTGTTCATGGCCCGCGCCCAGATGAGCGCGGACAATGTCTGGTCGTACGCCACCGGCGCGGTGACGAGCGCCCCGGTGCTGATGGCTCCGCTGGCCGTGGGTGTTGCCGCCTGGGCGGGAGGCCGCTCGCAGCGCCGCGCCGCACGCCACGCCTGGCTGCTGGCGGGCCGCGATCCGGCGCAGGCGCCGCTGGTCGAGGCCGGCGTGCTGGCGGCATGCGCCACCGTGGCCTACGCCCTGGTCGCGATGGTGACGCTGGTGCCCACGGCGGCGACCGCGACGTGGGGTGGCCCGTTCTGGTGGTGGCTGGCCTCGGCCGGGGTCGGCTTCACCGCCGCCATCTGTGTCGCCTACGGCGTGGGCGTGCTGCTGCCAGGTCGGTTCACCCCGTTCATCGCCGCGCTGGTCACTTACCTGGCCACCACCTGGAACCTCGGGCAGTACGGCACCTGGTACGCGATGTTCCCGTTCACCGTCGAGCTGATCCCACCGTTCAGCGCACCGCATGCTCCGACCATGCGCGGCCAGATGCTGTGGTTCACCGGCCTGGCGCTGCTGGCCCTGGCCCTGGCCGCCGTCAAGGTGCGCTCCTCGGCCCGAGTGGTGATCCCGGCAGTCGGGGCGTCCCTGGCCTTGGCCGTCAGCGGCGCCGCGATCGTCATCGGCGAGAACGGCCGCTACGTCGACGTGAACCGCCACATCGTCTGGTCCTGCTCCGGCAGCTCACCCCAGGTGTGCATCCATCCCGCTTTCGCCAACAGCTTCTCGCCGATCAGTCAGCGGGCGCAGGCGATCACCCAGCGCCTAGCCGCCACACCATTCGCCATTAGCCGGGTGGAACAGCGCCCCCGAGGCGTGGGCGGCCTACCCACACCAGGCGCGATCGCCTACGCCCTCGACGCCCCCACCGTCGAGCACTACGACCGCGCGAGCCTCGACATCGCCATCGCCGCCCTCGGCGTCGACTCATGCGCCCACGGGCCTCGACGGGACAACACCGCTCACGCCATGGCGCAACTCGTCGTGGCGTGGGCCGTCGGCGACGACAACCTGTTCACACCACGCACCCCCGACCAGCAGCAGGCCAAAGTGAACTTCCTCAGTCTGCCCCTGAGAAACCAGCAGCAGTGGCTCACCGCCCACGCCGGCGCCGTGCGTACCTGCTCCCTGGCCCCGCAGTCGTTCACATGATCGGCCCCCGACTACTCCTGAAGTCCCGACGAGCGGCGCCCCTGCTGCTGGCCCTCATCACCGTCGCAGTCGTCGCCCGCGAGCTCGCAGGCCAACACCTGTTCATCGGCGCCAGCGAGCCGATCCCGCTACCCTGGGCCGCCGTTCTGCCCGCGATCACCGCCTACCTCACCACCGCCGCAGCGTGGTCGGCGCTGCCGATGCAGGAACACCTCGCCGTGCGCCGCGTCGACCTGTACGACCTGCTCTACCTGGCCGCGGCCGTCCTCATCGGCGCCGCATTGGTCGCCTGGGCAGCCCAGCCGCTCACCGGCACCATCACCGAACCCGGCGCGCTACGCAACTACCTGGGCCTGCTCGGCTACTCCCTGCTCGGAGCCGCCGCCTTCCGCCTCAGCATGGGCTGGATGGTCCCGATCACGGCCTTCGGCATCGGTTTGGTCGTCGCGGGCACCGGCACCGACCTTCCGCCGCTGGACTGGCCAGCCCGCAGCGACACAGACCCGGCATCCTGGGCCGTCAGCACCGCGCTCCTGCTCACCGGACTGGCAGCCTTCGCCAGCCCCACGCGCCGACGCGCCTCAGCGTTGCATGCGGCGCGCGTCGAACTCGAGTAGAGGATCCGGTCGAGACCTCAACCGTCGACGTTGCCCGCCCGCGCAGTATGACCGCAACCCCCGCCGGCAACGGCGGCTACCCGGGGCCGGCTCAGGCGAACTCCGCCGGACCGGGTAGGCGCAGCGGCCGGTAGCCGTCGGCGTCGAGCTGGGCGAGTTCGCCGTCGATGTCCACGGAGTGGGTGCCGTAGAAGTGCACATTGGCGTGGTGGGTGGGCCAGATGTGGGCGAGGACCTCGTCGTCGACCTGGCGGCCGCCGGTGCGCAGCGCGCCGACGGCGAGGCCGTGGTATTCGGTGGACCAGCAGACGATGGCGTTGGTGGCCAGGGTCAGGCACCACATCTGCTCGGTCTGCTGCTCGTGGTGCCGGCGGCGGATCGCCCCCTCCCCGGCGTAGGCCAGGGAGCGGCGCAGGGCGTGCAGGTTTTCGCCCTTGTTCAACTGCCGGGCGATCCTGCGCCGGTAGGTCTCGTCAGCCAAGTACCGGGCCGCGTACACGGTGCGGCGCAGCGCCCCGTACTCCTTGATCGCCGAGGTGAGGGCGTTCTGCTGCCGCTTCGACGAGCACAGCTTCCCGACCACCAGGGCGGCGGTGGCATGCCCGCCCTGCACCGAGGCGGCGACCCGCAGCAGGTCGTCCCACATGCTGACGATGAGGTCGGTGTTCAGCCGGCGGGTCAGCAGCGGGCCCGACCGCGGATACCGGGCCAGGACGTCGGCCTTCGCGCCCGTGCGGTAGAGGGTGATCTTCCCCAGGTCGCGGATGCGCGGCGAGAGCTGCTTGCCGACCAGGTCGAACAGGGCGAAGTTGGCCAGGGTGGCGCCGTGGGTGTCGGTGGCGTGCTCGAACGTCGGCAGGTCCGTGGCGTTGCCCAGCAGCCCGTCCAGGACGTAGTGCGACTCCGGGGCGGTGGCCACGATGACCTTCGTGTCGAACGTCGAATGCTGATCGGAGACGTGGGTGTAGGTCGACACGCCCTGCCCGCGGGCGAAATACCGCGACAGGTGCCGCGCGGTGATGGACTTGCCCTTCACGGGAAACCGCTGCCCGTCGGATGACGACAGCGCCCCCGACCCGAACGCCCGGGTCAACGGCAGCCGGTGATGGTAGTTCACCACCGCGGCGTTGGCCGCCTCCAGAGTCTCGGGTCGGAAGTACCACTCGGCGGTCCACGCGAGGACGTCGTACGGTACGCCGCAGGACTCGGCCATCGCGGACAGGCCCATGTTGGTGGCCTCGGCGATGATCACATACAGCAGGTTGCGCTTGAGCTCCGCCGGCCGGTTCACCTTCCCGCCCGCGTGCACCAGATGGTCGGTGAACCCGGTCCGCGCGTCGACCTCCACCAGCACCGACGCGAGAGGTAGGTGGGGCAGCATCGCGGCCAGCTCGGCGCGTAGCGCGTCGGCTTCGGCCGGTACGTCCTCGGCCGTCAACGGCGGGATGATCAGCTCCCCGTCGTCGGTGAGCCGCACCTCGCCCGGATCGCCCTTGGCCAGCTGGGTCTCCAGGTCGGCCAGGGCGGTATGCAGCTCCTCGTCGGCCTGTGCGAGGGCGTCGGCGGCGGGGGCCGGCTTGCCGACCAGGTGGCAGAACTCGGTGCGCTGCGGCGCCCACGCCTCAGCGGTCAGCAGGAACGACGCCGGGTCGGCGTACCGCCGCGACCCTGGCACGAACACATCACCGGAGCGCAGCCCATCGCGCAGGCCAATCAGCACCGCGATCTCCCAGTAGTGCCGATACTCGGTCACGTTCCCGGCCTCCGCCGCAGCGGCCAGGTACCCGGCCCACCTCGTGGGCACGAACCCCACCGGCGCCCCGGCCGGCACCTTCCGGGTCCCGGTCGCGTACAACTCCGCCAGCACCGCCACCGCCTGCAAGAGCTGCTCGGTGCCCGGCCCGCCGGCAAACCGCACCGCCGCCAGCACAGCCGGGGCGAACTGGCGCAGGTAGGTCATCGAGGCGTGCATCATCGCCAAATGCCCGTGATCACGCGGCAGCCGCTCACGCCGCTCGGTCCAGGCCGCGCGCATCCGCTCCATCCCGATCCGGCCGCGCAGCAGCCCACCGATCTGCTCATCACCCACTCCTGGGTCGAGCACGATGGTCAGGATTTCGTCGAGCAGGGCCTGCCGGTTCTCCCCACCCTTAGCGCGCTCCGCCAGGGCCTCGACGACCTTCTGCCGCGCGGCCGACTCACGTCCGGAGACGGCCTGGTCGAACAGAAGCAACGTCTCATCGAGGACATCAACGGCGGACTGGGCGAGCAGGGTCAACAGGATCGGATACCGCCGCTCCGGCTCGCGGCGCTGCAACGCCTGCCCGGTCAGCCGCCGCCCCACGCCCGCCAGGAACCGGCGACGCTCGGTCGGCAGCATCGACAAGTCCAGGGTGCGCGCGTCCAGGCGGCGCAGGTAGGCCAGCTTCTCCAACTCCGCCTTCACCGCCATCGGACTCGACGACGTCGGCCCCACCCCCAACCAGGCGAGAGGGGTGCGCCCGAGGTAGGCGTCGGGCACCAGCAGCAGGTCCAGCTCCGCCCGGCGACGGTCGGTCAGCAGATGCGCCACCCGCGTCCACGTCTCCGCCCGCGCCCGGGCCCGCGCCGTGGCCACGTGCTCCAGCAGGTGCACCACACCGGGCCGCACCACTCGCGACGAGATCAGATACTCACAGGCCAGCCGGAACAGCAGCTTCGGCGAGTCGTGCTCCATCGCCCGCGCGAACAGGAACTCGTCCAGGTCCTTCCACTCGGCGGTGTCCATCGCCCGCCACCCGCAGTACGCCACCACCTGCCGCAGATGATCCGTGCGGGTCTGCTCCCGCTCCCCGTAGCCGCGCAACTCGCCCATCGGCACACCCAGCCGCTGCGACAACCGGCCCACCACCGCCGCCGGCGCCGAGACCACCTCGTCCGGCACGAACCCCAACCACGGCAGCGTGCACAACTGCACCGCCGCGCCCAGCACGTTGCGGCCGGTCCGGAACTTCCGCAGGAACGCCTCGTCCGGGCCGGTCACCGTGAAGTAGCGGATCAACTCAGCCCGCGTGACCTCCGGGAACCCCCGAAGCCGCGCCAGCTCCTCCTCGGAGAACACATCCCGAGTCGCCACCCACCACCGCCCGCACAGCGACCGTCACCGAACGGACGGCACGCTACGGGTCACCCACCACGAAGATCAATGGACCTTAGCGTTGGTTTTTCGCTGGAAGCTACGGACAGGCCCAAGGGGCTGCGCGGCAGCCTCACGGTGCTCGACGAGCAGACGGTGGCCTATCTGGACTTCGCCGGCGGCAACGCCGAGACCATCGCCCACCTGCGGGAGAACGGCCGTATCACGCTGATGTGGTGCGCCTTGACCGGCCCGCCCACCATCGTGCGGGTGCACGGCCGGGGCGAGCCGGTGTTCCGTGACGACCCCCGCTTCCCCGACCTGCTGGCACGCTTCACCGACATCGACACCACCCAGCACGGCCTCCGGGCGATCATCGTGGTGCACGCCCGGCTGATCCGCGACACCTGCGGGTTCGCGGTGCCGCTGATGACCTACGACGGTGACCGGGACCTGCACGCCCGCCGGTTCGGCCGGGAGGACGACACGTCGCTGGACACCTACTTCGCCGGCAAGGACGACATCGCCACCAGCATCGACGGCCTGCCCGGGCTGCCGTTGCCGCTGCCGCCGACACCCCGAACCGGCTGACCGTGCCGCGACACCTTCGGCTACGACGCGGCGCGTCTGCCGTCGCGTCCCCGCCACCTGGCCCGCGCCGGTTACCATTCCCGCTGGCGGCGACGGTCCGCTGAGACGACCCGGCTGGGACGACCCCGCCGGGCGTACGTCATGGCCGGTTACCCTTGACTGCGCACCCGGGTCTGCGGGCGTCGAGGCGTGGCCGTGGGAATGGCCCGACGGAGACGGACCGTTACACCGATAGGACCTGCACCACCGAAGAGGGGAAGTCGATCATGGGCGAGCGTATGCTGCGCGGTAGCCGGCTGGGCGCGGTCAGCTACGAGTCCGACCGCAACACGGAGCTCGCGCCGCGGCAGACCCGCGAGTACCTGTGCGCCAAGGGTCACCAGTTCGAGGTGCCGTTCGCCGTCGACGCCGAGGTGCCGACCACCTGGGAATGCAAGTTCGACGGCAGCGTGGCCCGACTCGTCGACGGCAGTGAGCCGGAGCAGAAGAAGGCCAAGCCGCCGCGCACCCACTGGGACATGCTGCTGGAGCGGCGTTCGATCGCCGAACTGGAGGACATCCTCGCCGAGCGGCTGCAGGAGGTCCGCACCCGTCGCGGTCGTGCCTGACGGCGAAACGTCGACGGTGCCCCCGGGAATTCCCCGGGGGCACCGTCGTGTCCGGCCGCGTCAGCGCGGCTCCACGATCTCACCCTCGATGGCTTCCCCCTCGACGGCCGTGCCGGGCGTCGGCGACGTCGTGGGCTGCGACGGTGGCGGCTGCTGCGGCCCACCCCGATACACCCGCACCCGGCGTGGCCCGAACAGGTCACCGGCGGTCATCGACGACACCCGCCGCTCGGCGGCCCGCTGCACCCCACCACGGATCAACCCGCGCACCGGCGGCACCAGCAACAACAACCCCACCACACTGCTGACCAGGCCCGGGGTCGCCAGCAGCAGCGCGCCGAGCAGCCCCACCAGCCCGTCGGTCACCTGCCGACCGGGGGGCCGACCCGCCTGGGCCGCCTGCTGGAAACCGCGCCACGCCCGCACACCCTCCCGGCGCAGCAGCACCAGGCCCAGCAGTGAAGCCGCGAAGACCAGCAGCATCGCCGTACCGAACCCGAACGCCCGACCCACCGCCACGAAAACGGCGATCTCCACGGCCGTGGACACCAGCAGAGCCAACGGTACGAACCTCAGTGCTCGGCGCATATCACCCCATCCGCCTCACGGCGCCTCGTCGTCGCGGCGCGCCCGGCGGCGCAGCCGTCTGGTCTGTCCAGCATGACACGCCGCCCGCTCAGGGCCACCGCGCCTGCCCGGCGGTGACCCCGTGCAGTCCCCGCCGCACCGCGGTGCGCCGGTCACGCAACGCCCAACCGGTGATCCGCCACAACGCCTCCACGACGATCAGCGGGCTCATCTTGCTGGCGCCGCGTTCCCGTTCGGCGAAGGTGATCGGCACCTCCACGATCCGGGCCCCCGCCCGGTGCGCCAGCCGCGACAACTCCACCTGAAACGAGTACCCCTGCGAACACACCGAATCCAGGTCCAGGGCGTCCAACACCCCGGCCCGGTAGACCCGGTAGCCGCCGGTGGCGTCGGCGACCGGCATCCCCAACGCCAACCGCGCGTACAGGTTGCCGCACCGCGACAGCAGCAGCCGCCGCAGCGGCCAGTTGACCACCCGGGCACCCCGGGTCCACCGCGAGCCGATCACCACGTCGGCGTCGCGGGCCGCCGCCAGCAACGCCGGCAGGTCCTCCGGGGCGTGTGAGCCGTCGGCGTCCATCTCCACCACCGCGTCGAACCCACGCCGCCGCGCCCACGCGAACCCGGCCAGATACGCCGCGCCGAGTCCCTGCTTGCCCTGCCGGTGCAGCACGTGCACCCGCTGGTCGGTGCGGGCGATGCCCTCGGCGATCTCGCCGGTGCCGTCGGGGCTGTTGTCGTCGGCGATGAGGATGTCCACCTGCGGTGCGGCCCGGCGGACCCGCCGCACGATCGCGGTGACGTTGTCGGCCTCGTTGTAGGTGGGGATGACCACCAGCACCCGACCCACGCCGGGCACCCCGGTCGTCACCGGCCGGATGTCCGTTCCGTGCCTCACCGCTGCCCCCTCACCCCGGGTGGGCGGCCACCGGTGCGGTTCAGCCGTCCCGCCGGCGCCGCAGCACCGCCGCGCCGGCCAGCGCGGCCACCGCCAGCCCGGCCAGCACCACCTCCGGCAGCACCCCGACCCGGGTGGCCAGCGTGCGTCCCTCGGTCAGCTGAAGCTGCCGCACCACGACCGCGCGGGTATTGAACCCGGTGGCGTCGCTTACCCGCCCGTCCGGGGCGACGAACCCGGACACTCCGACCGTGGAGGCCATCAACGCGGCACGGCCGTGCTCGACCGCCCGCAGCCGCACCATGGCCAACTGTTGGCGGGCCTCCGCCTCGTCGAAGGTGGCGTTGTTGGTCTGCACCACCAGCAGCTGCGCCCCACCGACGACGGTGTCGCGGACCAGCCCGTCGTAGGCGACCTCGAAACAGATCACGTCGCCGAGCACCACCGGCCCGCTGTGCACCACCCCCGCCTCGGTGCCGGCCACGAAGTCGGCCCGCACCCGGTCGACCTGGTCGCTGACCATCCGGGCGATGCGACGCAGCGGCACATACTCGGCGAACGGCACCGGATGACGTTTGATGTACAGCTGCTCCAGGTCGGGGCCGCTGCCGGGCCGCCACAGCAGTCCCGCGTTGCGCACCTGCCCCTGTTGCGGCCCGAACAGCACCGCACCCACCAGGATCGGCACCCCGACCGCGTCCGCGGCGGCGGAGATCCGGGCCCCGGCCGAGGCGTTGCGCAGCGGGTCGATGTCGCTGGAGTTCTCCGGCCACACCACCAGATCCGGTCGGGGTCGGGCACCGGCGGCCACCTCGGCGGCCAGGGCGATGGTGGCGTCGACGTGGTTGTCGAGCACGGCCTGCCGCTGCGCGTTGAAGTCCAACCCGAGCCGTGGCACGTTGCCCTGCACGATCGCCACCGTCACGCTCGTCGCGTCGCGGGTCGTCGCCACCGGCACCAGCAGCCCACCGGCGAGCAGCAGCACCACCGTCGCCGCGCACCCGGCGGCGGGCACCCACCACCCCCGGCCGTCGACTCGACGGGCCCGCGCCGCCCACCAGACACCGGTGACCAGCAGCCCACCGGCCACCGCCACCGCGAACGTCACCAGCGGCGCACCGCCCACCGCGGCCAGCCGCAGCAGCGGCGACTCGTCCTGACCGAACGCCAACCGCCCCCACGGGAACCCGCCGAACGGTGTCCGGTCACGCAACGCCTCCTGCCCCACCCACAACACACCGGTCACCGCCGGCCACCCCGCCGGGAACCGGTCGACCAGCGGCGACACCCACGCCGTGGCCGCACCCAGCAGCGCCACATACGCCGCCTGCAACAGCGACAGCAGCACCCACGGCAGGTAGCCGGTGTGCAGGTTCGTCCAGGCCAGCATCGGCGCGAACAGGATCAGACCGGCCAAAAAACCCAACCCGGCACCGGCCCGCAGCCGCCGCCGGTGCGTCGCCGCGGCCAGCAGGGCCACCCCGACCGGTGCCAGCGGCCACCACCCGTACGGCGGGAAGGCCAGCAGCAGCGCCAGCCCGGCGGCCACCGCCATGACCACCGCCACCGGCAGGCGCACCGGCCCGGCCACCGGCACGGGCGTCGGCGGGTGGGATCCGGCGGCACGGTCCACGGTCGTCACGGGCGGGTCGGACGCGATCACGCGCCGAAGGCTACCCGCTGACGCTGATCGTCAGCGGGTGCGGGGCGACCCGACGGATGCTCGACGCACCGCGTCCGCATCGGCCCCTCCCGCCGCCGCTGCGTCGGTCAGTGGCGATGGTCACCCACGAAGTCGGGGCGCGGCATACGCCGCGCCCCGATGCTCCCAGGCCCCTCCCGGCCGGTGCGGCGGAATGTGACACGCCGACCTTCGGACCGACCGGACGATGACTGGCTGTCTCCGCCTGGCCGTTGTCTACTGGCCGTGCACCCCATCCTGCCCGTACACCGGTAACCGCGGCCGGTTCGCGCCGCCCCGCCGACCCCCGCCCGCTGGACCTGGCCGCCGCGACTGACGATGCACCGTGTCGCTCGGCCAGCGGACGAAGGGACGAAGCGAACAACAGCCGCTTCCCGTGGTAGGACTCAAAGACGGTACGTGGCCCACCCCCGGGCTTGTCAACCCACCCCCGACGAGTCGTCGCACCGCCCTCGGCGTGTCGCTCCCGACCGGCCACCGTCCACCCTGCTCACCCCAGCAACGGCCGCACCAGCGCCCGCGCCGCCACCGGATGCTCCTCGGCGAGCAACCCCGCAGCGGCCAACACATAGTCGGTGTCCACCACCGGCCGGGCCGCCCGAGGCAACGCCCACCCACCGGCATGATCGGTTAACACCGCCGCCAACACCCCCGCCGCGTCGCCGCCCGGGGCATGCCGCAACACCCCACCGGAACCGACCAGCAGCCGCACGTCCCGCAGATCCCGACCGGCCCGCTCACCGGTGCCCACCCCACGGGCATGCCGACGCAACGCCACCGTCGCCGCCAACGCCGCCAACTGTGCGTCGACCGCCCGCCCGGCGGCGTCGACCGGCAACAACCCCGGATCGGCGGCCCGCACCGCCGCGTCCACCGCCAACGCGTCACCATCGGCCGCCGAGACCAGACGTTCCTCCACAGCCGCCCGCACCACCCCCGGCGCGCTCCACCGCACCCCCAGATCCCCCTCCACCGTCCGGGCCCGCCACAACTCCCCGGCCACCTCCCGGCCCGGCCCGCTGGCCCGCTCGTCCGGGGTGAGCACCGAGTACACGTCCGTGGTCGCCCCACCCACGTCGACCACCGCCAGGTCACCACCGGCCACGTCGGCGAGCACCTCCACCCCCGACAGCACCGCATCCGGCGTCGCCGCCCGCACCAGCCGCGCGAACCGGCCACCCCGCGACAACCCCTTACCGCCGATGACATGCCGCAGGAACACCTGCCGGATCGCCGCCCGCGCCGACTCCGGCGCCAACACCCCGATGCGGGGCAACACGTTGTCCGCCACCGTCACCGGCACCCCGGCCGCGGCCAACAACCCGCCCAACTCGTCCCGCACGTCGACGTTGCCCGCCAACACCACCGGCACCCGCCACCGTGCCCGCGCCAGCCGCGTCGCGTTGTGCGTCAACGTGTCCGCGTCCCCACCATCGGTGCCACCCACCAGCAACACCACGTCCGGGCGGGCCGCCCGCAACGCCGTCAACTCGGCCCGACCCAGCCGCCCCGCCGCCACATGCACCACGTCGGCCCCCGCCGACAGACCCACCCGGCGACCCGCCTGCGCCGTCACCAACGGCTCGTAACCGATCACCGCCAGCCGCAACCCACCCCCGGCCGACGAACACACCAACCACGGCACCTCACCCGAGGTCACCCCCGCGCAGGCCGCACCCACCGCCGCGGCCAGCCCATACCACACATCCGAGCCCACCGTGGTGGGCGCCGCCGCCGCCGACACCAACCCACCACCGTCAAGGTCGACCACCGCGACCTTCGTGTACGTCGAACCGACGTCGGCGCAGACCGCGACACTCACGCCGCAGCGGGCACGACCACCGTGCCGGTCGCCGTCACCGCCACCAACGGCTCCGCCAACACCTCCGCCGCAGACTCACCCCGATCCGGCCGACCCCGACACACCACCCGCGCCTCGAAGTCGATGGTGCGGCTCCGGCTACCCACGCGCGTCACCGTCGCCACCACCTCCAACACGTCACCGGCCCTCATCGGCGCCCGGAACTGCACATCCGAATACGACGCGAACAACCCCTCATCACCGTCGGTGCGGATACACACCTCGGTGGCCACATCCCCGAACAGACCCAACGCGTACGCCCCGTCCACCAGGTTGCCCGCATAGTGCGCGTGCGCGTACGGCACATACCGCCGATGCGTCACCGTCACACC
The DNA here is from genome assembly GCF_049844495.1 of Micromonospora sp. DT48. Taxonomy (NCBI): domain Bacteria; kingdom Bacillati; phylum Actinomycetota; class Actinomycetes; order Micromonosporales; family Micromonosporaceae; genus Micromonospora; species Micromonospora sp. DT48. The sequence goes on along the minus strand of NZ_JBNCLE010000007.1, from coordinate 300,321 downwards.
CAACCGCGGATCCGTCATGCCACCCTCGCCTCCCTGCCCGTGATCAACGCATGGACCAGGTACGACGCCACCTCACCCGGAGTCGTCCCCCGACCGAAGATCCGATCCACCCCCAGCTCGGCGGCCTGCGACTCGTCGAACCGCGGCCCACCCACCACCAGCAACGGCCGCCGACCCGCCGGCATCGCCTCCCGGAACGCCGCCGACATCTCCCGCGTGTTGTGCACATGCGCGTCCCGCTGCGTCACCACCTGCGACACCAACACCGCGTCGGCGCGCGCCACCCGCGCCGCCTCCACCAACTCCGGCACACTCACCTGCGCACCCAGGTTCGTCACCGACAACTCCCGGTAGTACTCCAGACCCTTCTCCCCCGCGATGCCCTTCACATTGAGGATCGCGTCGATGCCGACAGTGTGCGCGTCCGTGCCGATACACGCCCCCACCACCGACAACTTGCGCCGCAACCGCCGCTTGACGATCGCGTTGACCTCCTTGGCGCTCAGCAACGGAAAATCCCGCTCCACCACCCGCACCGCCGACAGGTCCACCAGATGGTTCACCCGCCCGTACACCACGAAGAACGTGAACCCGTCACCGATCGGCTTCGCGTGCACCACCATCGCCGGGTCGATACCCATCTTGTTGGCCAACTGCGCCGCCGCACCCTCGGCCCGCTTGTCATGCGGCACCGGCAACGTGAACGACACCTGCACCATGCCGTCACCCGTGGTGTCCCCGTACGGCCGCACGACACTGCCACCACTCACGACGACTGCTCCAGAATCTCCGTCGCCGGGTTGTAGTAACCCGGCTCATGCCGCGCCACTCCGTCCAGACCCTTACCCCGATCCGCCGGCCGCCTCATGATCCCGAACGTGCCCTCGGCGATCGCCGTCAACAACGACTGCTCACCGATGCGCTCCAACAACTCCACCGCCTCGGACAACACCCGGTTCGCCCGCTGCTGCACGAACCCGCCCGGCACCGGCCGGAAATCCTCCGCCATCCCGCCCGCCGCACCCAACACGTACCGCACGTTCTGCAACGCGATGTCCCGGTCCGACAACCACGGCGTCACCACCGCCTCCGTCATCATCCCCACCAGCAGAATCCCCTGCCCGGTCAGCGCACCCACCAGGTTGAAGAAACCATCCAGCAGATTCCCCCGGAACACGTCACCGGTCATGTGCTTCGTCGGCGGCATCCACTTCAACGGCGCATCCGGGAACAACTCCCGCGCCAACAACGCGTGCGCCAACTCCAACCGCAACGACTCCGGCACATCCGGGTTGATCTCGAAGGCGTGCCCCAACCCCAACTGCCAGTCCGCCAACCCCGCCTCATGCCCGAAGTACTCGTTGAGCAACTGCGACACCGTCACCGTGTGCGCCTCGTCCACCGCGTCCGCAGTGGTCAGATAGTTGTCCTCACCGGTGTTGATGATGATCCCCGCCCGGGCGTGCACCTGCCGCGAGAACCGCTGGTCCACGAACGTCCGCACCGGATTGATGTCCCGGAACAGAATCCCGTACATCGAATCGTTGAGCATCATGTCCAGACGCTCCAACCCGGCCAACGTCGCCATCTCCGGCATACACAGCCCCGACGCGTAGTTCGTCAGCCGCACATACCGGCCCAACTCCTTCGACGACACATCCAACGCCGCCCGCATCAACCGGAAGTTCTCCTGCGTCGCGTACGTGCCGGCGAACCCCTCCCGCGTCGCACCCTCCGGCACGTAATCAAGCAACGACTGCCCCGTCGACCGGATCACCGCGATCACATCCGCCCCGGCCCGCGCCGCCGCCTGCGCCTGCGGGATGTCCTCGTAGATGTCCCCCGTCGCCACGATCAGATAAATCCACGGCCGCCGCGGCGGATCCCCGAACCGCCGCACCAACCGCTCCCGCTCGGCCCGCCGCCGATCGATACGCCGAATCCCCGCCGCCACCGCCCGCCGCGCCGCCCGCCGCGCCGCCGTCGCCGCCCGACCAGACGGCACCACGAACCGCACCGACCCCGCCGCCGCCTTCTGCGCCAACAACGTCACATCCGCGCACTGCTCCCGCACCAACGCGTCGAACACCGGCAGCGCCACCCCGTGACCCAAACCGACATCCGCCACCACCGCCTCCACCAGACGGTTCACCCACGGAATGCCATCCGGATCAGCACCGGCCACCCCCGCCAGCCGCAGCACCGCCCGCTCCACCGACACCGTCGTATGGCTACGCGCCAACTCCACCACCGGCTGCCCGGCCCGCCGCGCCAACTGACGCGCCCGCGCCACCAGCACCGGATCCAGATCAAGCTTCCCAGTCACGCGGACCCTTCCTCATAAATCACCTCGCCACGCAACACCGTGCGCCGGCACACCGGCAACGGCGTCGGATCATCCGCACCCCGCGCCTCCGGATCCTCGGCCTGCAACACCGGCAACCCCCGCTCCACCCCAGCCGGCGTCGACCACACCGCGAACGTCGCCGGCGCACCCAACGCCAGAACCCCCTCGCTGTCCAGATGCACCGCCCGCCAACCACCCCGGGTATGCGCCGCGAACGCAGCCCGCACACTCATCCGCTGCACCGGGTTGTGATGCGCCACCGCCGCCCGCACCGAACCCCACGGATCCAACGGCGTCACCGGCGAATCCGACCCGAACGCCAACGCCACACCCACCCCGTGCATCGCACCCATCGGATTCGACGCCAACGCCCGCGCCAACCCCAACCGCGCCTCATACATCCGACCCGCGCCACCCCACAACCGGTCGAACGCCGGCTGCATCGACGCCACCACCCCGAACTCCACGAACCCGGCGATCAACCGCCGATCCACGATCTCCGCGTGCTCCACCCGATGCCGCGCCGCCCGCAACCGATCCGTACCCACCTGCCGGGCCGCCGCCGCGAAACCCTCCAACACCGTCGACACCGCCGCGTCACCGATCGCATGGAACCCGCCCTGCATCCCATGCGCCGCACAATCCAACAAATGATCACGGACCTGGTCCGCGCTCAGATAACCGTGACCACACCCGTCACCATCGGCGTACGACTCCGACAGAAACGCCGTACGCGACCCCAACGCACCATCAGCGAACAAATCACCACCGGCACCGACCGCACCCAACTCCCGCGCCCGAGCCGCACCACCCAACTCACCCCAGTACCCGTACACCTCCGGCACCCCCGCACCGGAAATCGCCAACAAACCGGTGAAATCCTCCTCATCGGAAATCTCCGGCCCACCACACTCGTGCACCGCCGCGATCCCCAACGACGCCGCCCGCCGCAACGCCACCCGCTGCGCCGCCACCCGCTGCGCCCGCGTCACCGACGCCCGCGCCACCGCCCGCACCACATGATGCGCATCACGACGCAGCCAACCCGACCCGTCGTACCCCGGCACACCGGCCGCCTCCGGACACGCCGCCAACAACGCCGACGACACCAACGCCGAATGAATCGACGCCTGCGACAGATACACCCGCCGCCCGGCCGCCGCCCGCCCCAACTCCTCCGCCGACGGCGGACACCCCACCGACCACGTCGACTCGTCCCACCCGTGCCCCAACACCACCGCGTCCGCCGGCAACCCCGCCGCGAACGCCGACACCGCGTCCAACAACTCACCAGCCGAACGCACCCCGGACAGATCCAGCCCGGACAACACCAACCCCGTGTCGCTGACATGCACATGCGCGTCCACGAAAGCCGGCGTCACCAACGCACCAGCCAGATCCACCACCCGATCCGCCGACGGCGCCTCCGCATCCGAACCCAGCCAGGCGATCCGCCCATCACGCACCAGCAACGCCGTCGCGGACGGATCCGCCGGACAATGCAACACACCGGCGCGATACAAGGTCGAGGGGTTGTTCATCATGGCCTCAGTCTGCCGCCAGCCGCGCCTCGAACAGCCCACGCACCCCCGGCTCACCCCGCAGCAGACCCAACGCCAACTCCGCGTGCCCCGGCACATAACCGTTACCGACCAGCATCGTCACGTCCGCCGCCAGACCCTCCGCACCCAACGCCGCCGCCGCGAAACTCGTCGCCATCGAGAAAAAGATCACCGTGCCGCCGTCCGCGGTCGCCAACACCGCGCCATGCTCACAACCCGGCACATCCACACACACCACCGTCACGTCCGCCGGCACCCCCAACGCCGACGTCACCGCCGTCGACAACGCCACCGGATCACGCGCGTCGGCCATCGCCACCGCATCCGCAACACCGGCCGCCACCAGCGCGTCACGCTCCCCGACCACCGGCACCACACCGACCGTACGACCCGCACCCGCCCGCCGCGCCGCCGCCAACGACAACGAACCGCTCTTACCCGCCCCGCCGACCACCGCCACCGCCACCGGCCGGTCACCGCCCTCGGCCGACCGCTGCGCCACGTACTGCGACACCACCCGCGACGTCAACGCCGGCGCACCACACACGTCCAGCACCGCCAGGGACAGCTGCGGATCAAGATCCGTCGGCAGCACCGCCGCGACCGACCGGGCGAACAGAATCGCCCACCCCTCGCACGGCACCTGCTCACTACGACCGTCCCAACGGGCCAACCCGTCGGTCACCACCAGCGGAGTCAACGTCAACGACACCAACGTGGCCACCCGATCGCCCACCGCCAACCCCAACGGCGACCGACGACCCGCCTCCTCGACAGTGCCGATCAACATGCCACCCGACCCGGTCACCGGGTTCTGCATCTTCCCCCGGGTGGCGATGATGTCGAGCACCTCGGCCCGCACGGCGTCACCGTCCCCCCCGTGCTTGACCGACAACTGCCGGAAACTCGCCGCGTCCAGGTTCAACCGCTCCACCCGGATCCGCACCTCGTTCGGCGCGATCTCCGCACTCGCGTCCAGCCGCCAGGCAGCCTGCGGCAGCACACCCGCCGGTTCCACGACGCGGTGCAGGCCCACCGGTGACGTCACGCCGACCTCCCCTGTCCGACCGCCTGAAGCCCCGCCTTCGGCTCGCGTGGCGGGAAAACTTACGGCAGACTAATTTCTCTACCGAAATTTTTCCAGTAGCCTTCGGGCCGCTGACCACCCGGACAGACCAGAGGAGGGGCCGTGACCCAGACCCAACCGCCGGTGCAGACCATCCCGGCACCACCGCCGGCCCCCACCACCGCCCGCACCGGCCAGCCCTACGAATACCGCCGCACCCCACTCGTCGAACCCGACTGGACCCGCTATCCCGGCTGGCGCGACATCACCCGCGACCAGTGGGAGAACGCCCAGTGGCAACGCGTCAACTGCGTCAAGAACATCAAGCAACTACGCACCGTGCTCGGCGACACCGTCGACGACACCTTCTACGCCGACCTCGAAGCCGACCAGCGCGCCCTGGCCACCATGTCCATGCTGGTGACCCCACAAATGATCAACACCATGACGCCGGACGCGCCACCCACGACCGAAGCGCTGCTCGCCGACCCGATCCGGCGCTACATGATCCCGGTGGCCTCCGACCGACGCACCGACTGGCCGTCACACCCGTACGCCACCCGCGACTCACTCCACGAACACGACATGTGGGTCGCCGAAGGACTCACCCACCGCTACCCCACCAAAGTCCTCGCCGAACTGCTCTCCACCTGCCCGCAGTACTGCGGCCACTGCACCCGCATGGACCTGGTCGGCAACTCCACCCCCACGGTCGACAAACTCAAACTCACCCTCAAACCCGTCGACCGCTACAACGCCCACATCAGCTACCTCAAGGCACACCCCGGAGTCCGCGACGTCGTCGTCTCCGGCGGCGACGTGGCCAACGTGCCCTGGCGCAACCTCGAGTCCTACCTCATGCGCCTGCTGGAGATCGAAACCATCCGCGACATCCGGCTCGCCACCAAGGCACTCATGGGCCTACCCCAGCACTGGCTGCAACCCGACGTCGTCGAGGGTCTGGAGCGGGTCGCCCGCACCGCCGCCCGGCGCGGCGTGAACCTCGCCATCCACACCCACGTCAACCACGCCCAGTCCCTCACCCCACTGGTCGCCAGGGCCGCCCAGACCGCCCTCGACATCGGCGTACGCGACGTACGCAACCAGGGCGTGCTGATGCGCGGGGTCAACGCCACCAGCACCGACCTACTCGACCTCTGCTTCGCGCTCCAAGGCGAAGCGGGCATCCTGCCCTACTACTTCTACATGTGCGACATGATCCCCAACGCCGAGCACTGGCGCGTCCCCGTCTGGCACGCCCAGCAGCTCCAGCACGACATCATGGGCTACCTGCCCGGGTACGCCACCCCACGGATCGTCTGCGACGTGCCCTTCGTCGGCAAGCGCTGGGTGCACATGGTCACCGAGTACGACCGGGACCGCGGCATCTCCTACTGGACGAAGAACTACCGCACCTCCATCGAGTCCGCCGACCTGGAGGCGCTCAGCAAGCGCTACGCCTACTACGACCCGATCGACACCCTCCCCGAAGCCGGTCAGCAGTGGTGGCGCGACCACCGCGACGACTGACCACAGCAGCCGAGCCGGCGGCGACACCACCTGCTGGCCGTCACCGAGCACGAACGGGCCGCCGGGTTCAACCCGGCGGCCCGTTCGGCTGGACGGTCACTTCGTGACGGCGTCCTTCGCGTTCCGCCCGGCCTCCTTGACCTTCTCACCGGCCTCACGGGCGCGCGCTTCGCTCTGCTGACTGGCGCCCTCGGCCCGCATGCGCTCGTTGTCGGTCATCTCGCCGATGCGCTCCCTGGCGGCGCCGCTCAGTTCCTCGACCTTGTTCTTCGCCTTGTCGGTGAAGCTCATGTCGTCTCCCCTGCCTGGTCGGCGTAGCACGGAGCGGACCGCTCCGCTGTGTGTCGTGTCCCCCGGTGCGGCGAGCTGAAACGGCTGTGCGGGTGGGTGGTGGCTGCCACATCCGCTAAGCCATCCTAGGATACTAGAAAGTGGGCGGTAGATCCTGACGGTGTCCGGCAGCGGGGCCCGCCCGGCTGGTTGACTGAGGCCATGGGCCTGCGAACCGGAGACCACCCGGCGGTGTGTGCCGGGCGACGTCAGGGCTCGACGGCATGAGCGAGATCGTGCTCGTCCGGCACGGGGAGACCAGCTGGAGCGCCAGCCGTCGGCACACCTCGTACACCGACCTGCCCCTCACCCCCGACGGCGAGCGGCAGGCCCGCGCACTCGGACCGGCCCTGGCCGGACGGCGGTTCGCCGCCGTGCTGACCAGCCCCCGGCTACGGGCCCGACGCACCGCGCAGCTGGCCGGGCTGGCCGTCACCGACACCGACGACGACCTCGCCGAATGGCACTACGGCGACTACGAGGGCCGCACCACCGCGCAGATCCAGCAGGAACACCCCGGCTGGAGCGTGTGGACCGACGGGTGTCCGGGCGGCGAGTCACCCCACGAGATCGGCGCACGCCTCGACCGGCTGCTCGCCAAGCTGCACCCCCTGCTCGACCAGGGACCGGTCGCACTGGTCGGCCACGCACACGCGTTACGCGTGCTGGGGGCCCGCTGGCTCGGCCTGCCCCCGTCCGCCGGCGGGCTGTTCCGCCTGGACACCGCCACCCTCAGCGTGCTCGGCCACGAACACGGCCGCCCGGTGATCCTCCGGTGGAACCAACCACCGCCCGCACCGCCCGAACAACGCGCCGCCACGGCCCGCCACTGACCAGCCGTCGATCAGCGGGGCGGCGGGACCGTCGGCTCCCGCCCCACCTTCGGTGGCCGATGCTCGTACGGGGTGGACAGCACGACCGTCGTCCGGGTGGTGACGTTGGCCGCCGTCCTGATCTCCTGAAGCACCCGCTCCAGATCGGCCGGACCGGCCACCCGGACCAGCAGCAGGTAGAAGTCCTCCCCCGCCACCGAGTAGCACGAGTCGATCTCCGGCAGGTGAGCCAGCCGTTCCGGCGCGTCGTCCGGCTGCGACGGGTCGAACGGCCGGATCGCCACGAACGCCGTCAGGGGCAGATCCAGCGCCTCGAAGGAGACCCGCGCCGCATAGCCCTTGATGACCCCGCGCTGCTCCAACCGACGCACCCGCTGGTGCACCGCCGAGACCGACAGGCCGACCTTCTCCGCCAGATCCGTGTACGACAGTCGGCCGTCCGCGGTCAGCGCCACCACGATGGCGCGGTCGATCTCCTCCACGGCGTGGAACCTACCGCCTACGGCCGGTCAACGCGACCGACAAGCCGCCCGCCGTCGCCATCCGCAGGTCGACGGTCGCGGTCGGTCAGCCCTTCGCCAACGCCCGGGAGATCACCAGGCGCTGGATCTGGTTGGTGCCCTCCACGATCTGCAACACCTTCGCCTCCCGCAGGTACCGCTCGACCGGGTGGTCGGCGACGTATCCCGCGCCGCCGAGGACCTGCACCGCCTCCACGGTCACCCGCATCGCCACGTCCGTGGCGAACAACTTCGCCTTGGCCGCCTCGATCGAGTACGGCCGCCCGGCGTCCCGCAGCCGCGCCGCGGACAGGGTCAACGCCCGGGCGGCGGAGATCTGGGTGGCCAGGTCGGCCAGGATGAAGCCGAGGCCCTGGAAGTCGATGATCGCCTTCCCGAACTGCTCGCGTTGCCGGGCGTAGTCCACCGCGTAGTCCAGCGCCGCCTGGGCCAGCCCGACCGCGCAGGCGGCGATGCCCAGCCGCCCAGAGTCCAGAGCGGACATGGCGATGGTGAAACCCGCCCCCGCGTCACCGATCAGCCGGTCGGCCGGCACCCGGGCCTCGTCGAAGACCACCTGCGCCACGGGCGAGGAACGCAACCCCATGGTGCGCTCGGCGGCCTGCGGAAGGATGCCGGGAGTGGCCCGGTCGGCCAGCAGGCAGGAGATGCCACGCGAGCCCGGCCCGCCGGTACGGCAGAAGATGTTGTAGAAGTCGGCCACCTGCGCGTGCGTGATCCACGCCTTGGTGCCGGTGACCACGTAGCTGTCCCCGTCGCGCACCGCCCGGGTGGTCAGCGACGCCGCGTCCGAGCCGCCCTGCGGCTCCGACAGGCAGTACGCCCCGAGCAACTCGCCGCCGATCATGTCGGGCAGCAGCTTGCGCTGTTGTTCACTGCCGAACGTGGCGACCGGGTGGCAGGACAGGGTGTGCACGCTGACCGCCTCGGCGACCCCGAGCCAGCGGCTGGCCAGGATCTCCAGCACCTGTAGGTAGACCTCGTACGGCTGGGCGGCGCCCCCGTACTCCTCCGGGTAGGGCAGGCCGAGCAGGCCCGCTCGGCCCAGCGTGCGCAGCACCTCCCGGGGGAACTCACCCCGCCGTTCGTACTCGACCACCTTCGGCGCGAGTTCCCGGTCGGCCAACTCGGTGGCCAACTCCAGCAGGTCGTGTGCCTCGTCGGAGGGCAGGATCCGGTCGACAGTCATAGTGTGATCAGCTCCGTGGGGGTGGTGTTGAGCCGTCGTACGCCGTCCGTCGTGCAGACGACGATGTCCTCGATCCGGGCACCGTGCCGCCCGGCCAGGTAGATGCCGGGCTCGACGGAGAAGGTCATTCCCGCCGCCAACGGCCGATCGTTTCCGGCCACCACGTACGGCTCCTCGTGGCCGTCCAGGCCGATGCCGTGACCGGTGCGGTGCAGGAACGCCTCGCCGTACCCGGCTGCGGTGATCGGGGTACGGGCGGCGGCGTCCACGGTCGCGGCGCTCACCCCGGGGCGGACCGCCGCCACGGCGGCACACTGTGCCTCGTGCAGCACCGCGTAGTAGTCGAGGAACCCGGGCGGTGCGGTGCCGCCGGCCAGGTAGGTGCGGGTGCAGTCGGAACGGTAGCCCGAGGGCATGGTGCCGCCGATGTCCACCACGACCGGCTCACCCCGGCCGATCGGCCGGTCGGAGGTGCCGTGGTGCGGGCTGGCGCCGTTCGGCCCGGCGGCCACGATGACGAAGTCGACGGTGACGTGCCCGGCCGCCCGGATCGCGGCGGCGATGTCGGTGGCCACCTCCACCTCGGTGCGCCCCGGCCGTAGCCACTCCCCCATCCGGGCGTGTACCGAGTCGATCGCCGCGCCCGCCTCGGCCAGGGCCTCCACCTCCGCGGCCGACTTGTGGACACGCAGTTCCCGCAGCACCGACGAGGCGAGCCGCTGCCGGGCGTCGGGCAGTGCCGCCCGCAGCGCCAGCACCTGCTCGGCCCACATCCGGTCGGCCAGACCGACCTCGCCGACCGGTCCGCCGAGGGCGGCGGTCACCAGCGGGTACGGGTCGGTGCCGTCGGCGTGGTCGACGATGCGTACCCCGGTGGCCGGTGCCGGCGACGCCTCGGCCGCCGGCCGTTCCAGGGTCGGCACGATCAGCGTCGGTTCACCCTCGGCCGGCAGCACCAGCAGGGTCAGCCGCTCACCGGCGTGCGCGTCGTACCCGGTCAGGTAACGCAGATCGGAGCCGGGGCTGAGCAGCAACGCGTCCAGCCCGGCGGCGGCGACGGCACGCTGCGCGGTGACCAGTCGCCCCGGCGGATACAGGTCCTCGAACCCCACCCAGCTAGCTTAACGGTCGTTTGGGTGTGGTGGGCGGACGGTGTCGAAGCCACCGACGCGGACCGGTCAGGATTCGAGAAGCATCGACCGTCGGACCTCACTAGCTTGGCCATCAGCTTCTCCCGGCCGGGCGATCGCCCGAGCTGATACCGCCACACACAGGAGGTACCGATGAGCGGGAACAACTGGATCCGGCAGATCCACCGGTGGCTGGCGATCGTGTTCACGGTGACCGTCATCGTCACCTTCGTCGCGCTCGCCCAGGAGGATCCGATCGTCTGGATCTCCTACCTACCGCTGCTGCCGCTGGCCCTGCTCATGTTCACCGGTCTGTACCTGTTCGTGCTGCCGTACGTGGTCAAGCGGCGCGGCGGGCGGGGCCCGGCCGGTGCGAGCTGACCGCGCGACCGGGCCGGAACGGTCATCGGTGCCTCCTTCGTCGCATCACCCGCAACGCCCCGACGGCCTGCCGTGCGCGGTGAACGTCAGTGGGGTGTGCCAGGCTGTCGAGCGTGACAGCGCAGACCCCGATCATGCTCATCGACGCGCCCAGTCTCTACTTCCGGGCGTTCCACGGCATCCCCGAATCCGCCGCGAAGACCACCGACGGTCAGCCGGTCAACGCCGTGCGTGGGTTCCTCGACATGCTCGCCAGCCTGGTACGCACCCGGCGGCCCGGTCGGATGGTGTGCGCGATGGACCACGACTGGCGGCCCGACTGGCGGGTCGCGCTGCTGCCGTCGTACAAGGCACACCGGGTCGCTCCCGAGGGCGGCGAGGTGGTGCCGGACACCCTCACCCCGCAGGTGCCGATGATCCTGGAGGTGCTCGACGCGCTGGGGGTGACCGTCGTCGGGGCGGCCGGCTACGAGGCCGACGACGTGCTGGGCACCCTGTCGGTCACCCAACCCGGCCCGGTGGAGGTGGTCTCCGGCGACCGGGACCTGTTCCAGCTGGTCGACGACGCCCGGGGAGTGCGGCTGCTCTACATCGGGCGGGGCGTGGCCAAGCTGGACGACTGCGACGACGCCGCGGTACGCGCCCGCTACGGGGTGCCCGCCGACCGGTACGCCGAGTTCGCCGCGCTCCGTGGCGACCCCTCCGACGGGCTGCCCGGAGTGGCCGGGGTCGGCGAGAAGACCGCCGCCCGGCTGATCGACAGGTACGGCGACATCGCCGGCATCCTCGCCGCCCTCGACGACCCGGCCGCCGGTTTCGCACCCGGGCTGCGGACCAAGCTCAACGCGGCACGCGACTACCTGGCCGTGGCACCGAAGGTGGTGCGGGTCGCCCTGGACGTGCCGCTGCCCGCCCTGGCGACCGAGCTGCCGGCGGCACCGGCCGACCCGCGACGGCTGCTCGACCTGGCCGAGCGGTGGAACCTCGCCGGCTCCACCCGACGCCTGGTCGACGCGCTCGCCTCCCGTACCCCGGCGGGCTGACCCGGCTCAGACGATGAACCGGATCCGGCCGCGGCGGGCCAGCAGGTAGCCGAGGGCCCCGGCGACGATCAGCACGAGACCGACACCGACGATCAGGCCGATCGGGGTGCCGGTGATCGGCAACGACCCTCCGCCTCCGCCGCCGCCGGAGAGCCGCACCTGGATCGTCGCGGTGTCGTTGGCCGGGTCGAGGTCGGCGACCGCGCCGTCACCGTCGAAGGTGCGCAGCCGGACCGTGCCGTCCTTGCCACCGGCCCGGTCGATCCGCACGTCGAACTCGTAACCCATCTGCTCACCAACGCTGATCGTGCCGCGAGCAAGGCACAGGTAGACCCGCGCGCCCGGCTTGCCGGGCTGCCACTCGTCCTCCGCCTGGTCGACGCAGGACTGCGGAGCGGTGACCGCGGTGACGGCGGTCGGTAGGGTCACGATGGTCTCGATGTTGAGGCCCCGCTGACCGTTGGGCCCGGCACTCGCCGGGCCGTGGTTGAGGTAGCCGACCCGCATCGTGACGGTGTCGCCGACCGCTGCGGTGATGGTGGCCCCCTCGGCGGCCACGTCGGCCCGCTGGTCGCCGTCGACGGTCAGCGTGATCCGGGTTTCGTTGTCGAAGCTGTCGGTGTCGGTCTGCCGGTGCGCTCTGGCCTGCGCCGCGCTGACCGGCACCAGCGTCAGGGCGTCGTCGCTCCCCTTCGGACCGAGCGGCCCGGTGGAGGACAACCGGGAGCGGTACTCCGCCCAGTCGGCGGGGGTGAACCAGAGCGCGTAGCTGTGGTGCAGGTTCGGCGCCCAGCTGTCGGCCGGGACCGTTCCGCCGAAGGTGGAGTCCACCTGGAGCACCTCGCCGGGCTCCACCGAGTTGTCGAAGGTGCAGGCGAAGGAGCTGCTGTCGAGGTCCGGTTCGCTGTACTCGCAGTTCTCGTACCGCTTCGAGGGGGTGTACCCGTACGACCCGGACAGGTACAACACCAGGCCGTGCGCGGTCGTCGTGCCCCGGTTGCGCACCGTCAACGGCACGTCGACGCGGGCGCCCAGGGGGCTGTCGAGGGTCAGCGTCCGCTCGGTGGCGAGATCGACCCCTTCGCCCACGGTGACCGTGGACCGGTAGGTCCCGGTGGTCCCGTCCGGCGTGGTGACGGTGAACAGCAGATCCCCCTGCTGGCCCAGTTGCGCGTCCGTGGTCGCCCGCACCGCGAGGCTGAACAGCTCCGATCCCCAGTCGCTGCCGATCGTCAACCGGCAGGTGAGGATCGCGCCCTCCACCGTGCAGAACTCCCCGTCGTCACCCTGGTCGACCTCTGCGAACGACATGACGGCGCTGCGGTCCACCCGCACGGCGTAGGTGCCGACCTGCTGGTCGCCGCGTAGGCGCAGCGAGACCCACTTCGGTGGGCCGTCGGCGGCGACCAGGACGTTGTTGACGCTCACCACTGTGGTCGCCGCCGGCTCGGCGGCGGCCGGCGCACCGGCGGCCACCGTGACGAGCATGCCGACGACGGCCGTGCCGGCGAGCCACCGGCGGAGAACATGGGTCTGCATGGCGAGTCCCTCGAGAACGGTGAAACCGCGAGAGCTGAGCCGGGTAAGACTCTCACGGCTGCCCCGGTCACCGGAACCAGGTGGCCCACGTCCGTCAGCACCCGCTCGGTCCGGTACCGCCGGACACCGGGCGTCCCGCGGTACCGAACCGGGTCAGGTGACCGCGTGCAGGTAGCCGTCGATGGCGGCGGCCAGGACCTGGTCGCCGGGCCGGGCCCAGACCTCGGCGTTGAAGACCTCCACCTCGATCGGCCCGGTGTAGCCCGCCGCGTCCACCGCCTCACGCAGCCGCCGCAGCTCGATGCAGCCGTCACCGGGCAGCGCCCGGCCGAGCAGCACCCCCTCCGGCAACGGGGTGACCCAGTCACAGACCTGGAAGGCGGCGATCCACCGGCCCGCGCGGGCGATCTGGTCGTAGACGGTGTCGTCCCACCACACGTGGTAGGCGTCCACCACCACACCCACCACCCCCGGGTCGAACCGCTCGGCGATGTCCAGCGCCTGGCCGAGCGTGGCGATGACGCACCGGTCGGCGGCGAACATCGGGTGCAGCGGTTCGATGGCCAGCCTCACCCCGGCGTCGTCGGCGTACGGAGCGAGTTCGGCGACCGCGTCGGCCACCCGGGCTCGCGCACCGTCGATGTCCCGGCTGCCCGCCGCCAGGCCACCGGAGACCAGCACCAGGACCGGGGCGCCGAGGGTGACCGCCTCGTCGATGGCGCGCAGGTTCTGCTCCCGCCAGTCGTCGGCGGTGAAGAACCCGCCCCGGCACAGGCTGGTGACCGTCAGCCCGGCGTCGCGGACCAGCTTCGCGGCGCGCCCGAGCCCGTACTCGGCGACCGGTTCCCGCCACAGGCCGATACCCGGTACGCCAGCGGCGACGCACCCGGCGACGACGTCGGGCAGCGGCCAGTGCTGGGCGGTGGCCTGGTTGAACGAGAACCGGCGCAGGGCCGCCCGGTCCCCGCTCACTGGGCCACCCCGGCCACGGTGAAGAAGGCACGAGCCCGGGCGGCGGCCGACTCGGCGTCGGGCAGCAGGCCGGCGGCGTCGGCGAGAGTGAGCAGGACGCCCAGGTGCTCCGGGGAGCGGCCGGACTGCAACCCGCCGACCATCGTGAAGTGCTCCTGGTGCCCGGCCAGCCAGGCGAGGAACACGATGCCCGTCTTGTAGTACCAGGTGGGTGCGGCGAACAGGTGCCGGGCCAGCGGCACGGTCGGGGCGAGGATCTGGTCGTACGCGCCGTGGTCGCCACGGTCGAGGGCGGCCAGCGCCGCCGACGCGGCCGGTGCGATGGCGGCGAAGACCCCGAGCAACGCGTCGGAGTGGCCGACCTCGTCGCCCCGGATGAGTTCCGGGTAGTGGAAGTCGTCGCCGGTGTAGAGGCGTACCCCCGCCGGTAGTCGGCGGCGCAACGCCACCTCGCGCCCCGCGTCGAGCAGCGACACCTTGATGCCGTCCACTCTCGACGCGTGGGTCTTCAGCAGCTCGACCACGGTGTCGGCGGCCAGGTCCAGGTCGGTGGTGCCCCAGTAACCGGACAGCGCCGGGTCGAACATCGGGCCGAGCCAGTGCAGCACCACCGGTCGGTCGGCGGCGGCCAGCAGTTCGTCGTACACCCGCAGGTAGTCCTCGGGGCCACGGGCGGCGGCGGCCAGGTGCCGGCTGCACATCAGCACCGGCACCGCCCCGGCGGCCTGCACGTCGTCGAGCTGTTCGCGGTAGGCGGCGGTGACCTCGGCGAGGGTCGCCGGGCCGGGCGGCAGCTGGTCGGTGGCGACCCCGGCGACGATCCGCCCACCGGCGGCGCGGGCCTGCGCCGCGCTGCGGCGGATCAGCTCCCGGGTGGCGGGATAGTCCAGGCCCATGCCGCGCTGCGCGGTGTCCATCGCCTCGGCCACCCCCAGCCCGTAGGACCAGAGGTGCCGACGGAAGGCGAGGGTCCGCTCCCAGTCCAGCACCGCCGGGGCACCCGGGGTGTTGTCGGCGGTCGGGTCGGCCACCACGTGCGCGGCGGCGTACGCGATGCGGCAGGTCGGCGGGCTCTCCGGGCGGGGATGTCCGGCGCCGCCGGAGAGCCGCAGGCGACGTCCGCCGGGCAGGGTCACCTCCGCGCCGCTCACAGGGACAGCTCCGGCACCTCGACGCGGCGACCCTCGCGGGCCGACACCAGGCCCAGCTCGGCCAGTTGCACCCCACGGGCACCGGCCAGGAAGTCCCACCGGAACGGCTCGCCGGTGGCGACGTGCCGCAGGAACGCCTCCCACTGCACCTTGAAGCCGTTGTCGAAGTCCTCGTTGTCCGGCACCTCCGTCCACTGCGAACGGAAGTCCTCGGTGATCGGCAGGTCCGGGTTCCAGACCGGCTTGGGGGTGACCGCCCGGTGCTGCACCCGGCAGCGCCGCAGCCCGGCCACCGCGCTGCCCTCGGTGCCGTCGACCTGGAACTCGACCAGTTCGTCGCGGAACACCCGCACGCACCAGGACGAGTTGAGCTGGGCGATCACGCCACCCTCCAGCTCGAAGACGCCGTAGGCGGCGTCGTCGGCGGTGGCCTCGTAGGGGCGTCCGGCCTCGTCCACGCGGCGCGGGATGTGCGTGGCGACGGTCGCGGAGACCGCGCGCACCTCGCCGAACAGCTCCGCCAGCACGTAGTGCCAGTGCGGGAACATGTCCACCACGATGCCGCCGCCGTCGGCGGCCCGGTAGTTCCAGGACGGCCGTTGCGCCGGCTGCCAGTCGCCCTCGAAGACCCAGTAGCCGAACTCGCCGCGCACCGACAGCACCCGGCCGAAGAAGCCCCCGTCGAGCAGGCGCTTGAGTTTGCGCAGCCCCGGCAGGAAGAGCTTGTCCTGCACCACACCGGTGCGTACGCCGGCGGCCCGCGCGGCGCGGGCCAGGTCCGAAGCGGCGGCGGTGTCCTCGGCGAGGGGCTTCTCGGTGTAGATGTGCTTACCGGCCTCGATGGCCTGCCGGATGGCTTTCTCCCGCTGCTGGGTCACCTGCGCGTCGAAGTAGACCTGCACGTCGTCGCGGGACAACGCGGCGCTCAGGTCGGTGGTCCAGTCGTCCAGGCCGTGCCGTTCGGCGATCTGGCGCAGTTTGGCCTCGCTGCGGCCGACGAGGACGAGCTGTGGCCAGATCGTGGTGCCGTCGGCCAACGGCACGCCACCGGCGGAGCGGATGGCCAGCAGGGAGCGCACCAGGTGCTGCCGGTATCCCATCCGGCCGGTGACGCCGTTCACGATGATGCCGATCGACCTACGGGTCATGGGGATCCTTCCGTCGTACCCACCCGAAGCGGTCAGGTAAGCGCTTTCCTACAAGCCTAGGTGGTGCCGTCACAGCCAGGCAAGGGCTTACCTGACCGCGGAAGTTTCGGCTTGCGTCACCGCGGATCCACCGCCGGAGCGCTCGGCAGCGGCCCCGGCCCGCCGCCATGACCTGCGTTTACCGGGCACCTGAGAAGCATCCTCACTGCGGTACGGTGTGGCTGGTCGCCACGGCAGCGGCCGACGCGACGCGTGAGGGGGCGGGTGTGGCGACGCTGTCCGATGTGGCCCGACGGGCCGGTGTCTCACCGGCCACCGCCTCCCGCGTGATCAACGGCAGCAGCAAGCCGGTCACCGAGGAGCTGCGCGAGCGGGTGCTGCGGGCCGTCGCCGAGTTGCAGTACGTGCCCAACGCCCACGCCCAACTGCTGGCCCGCTCGCATCGCGGCGCCGTCGGCGTGATCGTGCACGACGTCTCCGACCCGTACTTCGCCGAGATCACCCGAGGTCTGCAACGGGTCGCCACCGACCAGGGCCGACTGTTGATGATCTGCAACAGCTACCGCGACCCGGAACGGGAACTGGAGTACGTCGAGCTGCTGCGCGGCCAGCAGGTCGCCGCCATCATCCTGGCCGGTTCCGGATACCACGACGCCGACTTCACCCGGCTGCTCAACGGCAAGCTCACCGCGTACGAGGCCACCGGCGGACGGGTCGCGGTGATCGGCCGCCACGAGCACTCCGGCGACGCGGTGATGCCGGACAACCGGGGCGGCGGCGAGCTGCTCGGGCGGGAACTGTGCCGCCTCGGCCACGAACACATCGGTGTGGTCGCCGGCCCCCGGGTGCTGACCACCACGACCGACCGGCTCACCGGGCTACGCGCCGCCCTCGCCGAGCACGGTCGGGAACTGCCGGAACACCGCGTCCGGTACGCGAACTTCGACCGTGACGGCGGTGCCGAGGCCACTGCGGCGCTGCTCGACGCGGAGCCCGGGCTGACCGCCATCGCGGCACTCAACGACTCGATGGCGATCGGCGCGCTGGCCCTGCTGCGCGACCGCGCGGTGCCGGTGCCCCAGCGGGTCAGTGTCTTCGGTTTCGACGACATGCCGATGGCCCGCGACGTCACACCGGCGCTGACCACCGTCCGGTTGCCGCTGGTCGAGATGGGCTCCCGCGCGATGGCGCTGGCCCTCGACCCGGGAGCCGCCGGGCCCCGGGTGGAGTCGCTGCCCGCCGAGCTGATCTTCCGCGACAGCGCCGGTCCCGCCCCGAGGTGACACGCCTGCCGGTCTCCGTCGGCGATCGTCGTGCGGTCACGTACCGGCGGAGGCGGTGTCGGCACCGGTGGTGGACGCCGACGGCTCGGGTGCGTGCCGGATCAGGGTGACGCTGTACGCCACGATCCACACCAACCAGAGCAGCCAGCCGACGAGGCCGAGCAGGGCGAGCGGGTTGGTGTCGCCGACGCCGTACGGGCTTGTCGTCGCGGTGACGAACAGCAGCACAGCGGCGAGGAAGCCGATGACGGCGTGCCAGCGGGCGATGACGCCGTTACGGACGCCGGCCATCGAGAAGCCGACGAGTGCCGTCGCCAGGAACACCTGGTTGAAGCCGAACAGGGCGGTGTGCAGGCCCCACAGTCCGGCGACGTCGCCCGAGCCGTCCTCGGCGGCGGACATCAGGGCCAGGCGGGTGGCCTCGACGCTGGTGAACACCACCGACTGCATGAGCACGCCGGCGAGACCGACCAGGGACCACGGGTCGACGCCGCCCCGCTCGGAGCGTCCGAGGCGGGCGCAGACCCCGACGGCGAAGACGGTGGCCAGCAACCAGGCCGCCGGTAGGAGCGCCGATGCCAGTCGCAGTGACCCGGCCCCGGTGGCGTAGACCGCGGCGATCTCCTCGACGGATGCGCGCTCGGACGGGGTCGGGAAACCCGCCGCCGTCAGGAGGAGGTTCGCCGCGACCAGGATCGCGACGAACCCGATGCCGGCGATGCCGGCAAGGCGAGAGAAGCGCATGTAGTGCCCTTTCCGGGGCTCGTCTACCGTCACCGAAAACGTTATCGTGGCTGAGCACCGTTAGGAGACCCATGCCCCGCGCGCACCTCACCGTCAACCCGGCCTTCACCATCGGACCGGTCCGTCGCCGCCTCTTCGGCGGATTCGTCGAGCATCTCGGTCGGCACATCTACGACGGCATCCACGAGCCCGGGCATCCGAGCGCCGGACCGGACGGGTTCCGGCGGGACGTGGTCGAGCTGGTCAAGGAGCTCGGGGTCAGCACGATCCGGTACCCGGGCGGCAACTTCGTCTCCGGCTACAACTGGGAGGACGGCATCGGGCCGGTGGCCGAGCGTCCACACCGCCTCGATCTGGCCTGGCACTCCACCGAGACGAACCAGGTCGGCCTGCACGAGTTCCAGCACTGGCTGGAACTCGTCGGCAGTGAGCTGATGCTGGCCGTCAACCTCGGCACCCGGGGCCCGAAGGAGGCCGTCGAGCTGCTGGAGTACACCAACGTGCCGGCCGGCACCGCCCGCGCCGCGCAGCGGGCCGCCAACGGTCGCCAGGAGCCGTTCGACATCCGCATGTGGTGCCTCGGCAACGAGATGGACGGGCCCTGGCAGCTCGGCCACCGCAACGCCGAGGACTACGGCAAGCTCGCGTCGATGACCGCGAAGGCGATGCGACAGGTCGACCGGGACCTGGAACTGGTCGCCTGCGGCTCGTCCGGCCGGGGCATGCCCACCTTCGGCGAGTGGGAACGCGTGGTGCTGACGCACGCGTACGACGACGTCGACTACATCTCCTGCCACGCGTACTACGAGGAGCACGACGGGGATCTCGCCAGCTTCCTCGCCTCCGGGATCGACATGGACACCTACATCGAGTCCGTGGTGGCGACCGTCGACCACGTCCGCGCGGTCAAGCGCTCGCCCAAGCGCGTCGATCTCGCGTTCGACGAGTGGAACATCTGGTACATGACCCGGTGGCAGGAGCGGGCCCGCACCTTCACCATCGACGACTGGCCGGTGGCCCCGCGCCTGCTGGAGGACCGCTACACCGTCGCCGACGCCGTCGTCCTCGGCGGCCTGCTGATCAGCCTGCTCAACCATGCCGACCGGGTCACCTCGGCGAACCTCGCGCAACTGGTCAACGTGATCGCACCGATCATGACCGAGCCGGGTGGACCGGCGTGGCGGCAGACGACGTTCTTCCCGTTCTCGGTGACCTCGCACGCCGCCCGGGGCGACGCGCTGCGGGTCCTGGCCGACACCGACGAGACGACCACCGCGACCTTCGGCTCGGTGCCGGTGGTGGCCGCCGCCGCCACCAGCGCCGGGGACGAGATGTCGATCTTCCTCCAGAACCGGCACCTCACCGAGGCCACGACCGTGACGATCGACCTGAGCGCCTGCCAGCCGACCGGTGCGGTCTCGGCCCGGGGGATCTGGGACACCGACGTACGCGCCGCCAACGACCTGCGCGACCCGAACCGGGTGGGGCTGCGGACCAACGACACCGCACGGCTCTCCGACGGTCTACTCACCGTCGAGCTGCCACCCGTGTCGTGGACCGCGCTGACGGTCGCGCGGCGCACCGACCCCGGCGAGGTCTGACCCTCCGACGGCGATCCGCTCGTATCACTGCGGGCGTGGTCCTCGGGCGGCGACCGTTGGTCAGCGGGAATGTCCGGGTGGCATCGCCTTGCGATCATCAGTGCCGTGCGCAGGATCGCCGCGACGATGGTCGCCGTGCTGCTGGTGTCGGGCTGCGGTGACAGACCGAGCCGGACAGCATCGTCCGCGGATCCTTCGGTGACCGCCACCGGCGGCTCACCGAAGGCCGTCGCCGAGGCGGTCCCACCCACCTGGCGCCCGGCCACGCTGCCGGAGCTGGCCGGGCCGACCAGCGTGCTGTGGGACGTCGTGACGGTGGACGCCACGCACGCGTGGGCGGTCGGCAGCGAGGGCTACTCCCCCGAACAGCCGGACGACACCGGCACCCCGTTGGTCCTCCAGTGGGACGGGACGAACTGGGCACGCGCCGCCCTGCCGGAGATCGCGTGGCACGGTCGGTTCGAGCTCGTCGCGGCCGACTCGCCCACCAACGTCTGGGTGGTCGGCAGCACCGCCGGACCCACTCCGGAGGAGCAGGTGACGCACATTCTGCGCTTCGACGGCACCGTGTGGCGCGAGGTGCCGTTCCCCGGGGGCACGGCGGACACGTCGCGCTGGTCACCGGCCTCACCGTCGCAGGCGGGCACACCTGGGTGGTGGGCAACGACCGCAGCGAGGTCATCATCGAGCAGTGGGACGGTGACTCCTGGCGGTCGCACCCGTCACCCGCCGAATGCCGCACCGGTGGTACGTCCTTCGGCGGCACGCCGAACGTCTGCACCGTCACCGCGATCCGGGCCTTCCGCCCGGATGACGTCTGGGCAGCGGGCAACGGCGCGTGGCAGGGGTTCAAGGGCCCCCTGCTCTTTCACTGGGACGGCTCCGGCTGGCGTACGGTCGGTGTGGGCATAAGCGAACAGGACTCCTCGTTCACGGCCCTCGCGGGCCGCTCGTCGGGTGAGCTGTGGGCGGTCGGCGACGGAGGGTTGGCGGTACGCGGCCGGGCCGGATCCTTCGAGCCGATCCGGGACGCGCCCGGTGGCGCGCTGGCCGACGTGACGACCGACCCGACCGGACAGCCGTGGCTGGTCGAGAACTCTCCGGCGTCGCAGGCGACGCTGGCCACGTACGCGGGTGCCTGGCGCGGCCTGCCGGCACCGCAGCCGCCGGACGCGGTCGGCATGAGGTTGCACGGCATCTCCGCAGCCCCGGAGAGCCCGCAGATGTTCGCGGTCGGAGCCGCCACCCTCCCGACCACTCCGCGCCACCTGCGGGCGGTGCTGCTCGAACACGTGCCGGACCCGGCAGACCCTTCCCACTGACCCGGTGGGCAGCGGGTTACCCGTCGGCGGGCGCGAAGCGCGCCAGCGGATTGGCCAGCGCGCCCACCAGTTGCAGCGCGGCGGACGGGTCGGCCAGGTCGACCATCTGCTGGTTGTCGCGCAGTTGCAGCCGGTTGAGGCAGGACAGCGCGAACTCCGGGGCGAACAGGTCGTAGCGGGCCAGCCGGTCGGCCAGGTGCGGCACCCGGGCGGCGTACTCGGTGGCGCAGTCGGCCACGGTACGCCAGAACTCCTCCTCGCTGATGACGCCCTGGGCGGCCAGCGTCGCACCGAGGAAGCGGAAGAAGCAATCGAAGACGTCGGTGAAGATCGACAGCAGCTTCATGTCCTCCGGGATGTCGGCGCGGATCCGCTCGACCGCCGGAGGCAGCTGCGCCTCGGCGCTCATCACCACGATCTCCTCGGCGATGTCCTTGAAGATCGCCCGCTCCACGACCCCGTCGCGCAACACCAGGATGACGTTCTCGCCGTGCGGCATGAACGCCAGGTCGTAGGCGTAGAAGGCGTGCAGCAGCGGGGTCAGGTAGGCGTTCAGGTAGCGCCGTAGCCAGACCGCCGGTGCCAGCCCGGAGGCGGCGATCAGCTCCGCGGCGAACGACCGCCCGTCGGTGTCGACGTGCAGCAGCGACGCCATGGTGGCCAGCCGCTGGCCGGGAGCCAGGTCAGGCACCGGGCTCTCCCGCCAGAGGGCGGCCAGCATCTTGCGGTACGGCGAGTAGCGGTCGGTGGCGACCTCGTACTGCCGGTGCCGGTAGCCGACGGCGGCCCGCTCGCGGATGATCGTCAGTCCGGTGGCCCGGAACACCTCGTCGCCGTCGATCAGACCGGCCAGCCAGTCGTTGATCGCCGGGGTGGCCTCCATGTACGCGGCCGACAGGCCCCGCATGAAGCCCATGTTCAGCACGGACAGCGCGGTCTTGACGTAGTGCCGTTCCGGGTGGCTGACGTTGAAGAAGGTGCGGATGGACTGCTGGGCGAGGTATTCGTCCGGGCCCTCACCGAGGCAGACCAGCCGACGGCGCGCCACCTCACCGGCGAAGGTGACCGACAGTTTGTTCCACCACTGCCAGGGGTGCACCGGGATGAGGTGGTAGTCGGCGAGGTCCAGCCCCAGCTCGGTCATGGTCCCGGCGAACCGGGCGAGGGTCGCCTCGTCCAGTTCGGTACGCAGCAGCGTCTCCTGGTCCAGGTCGGCGGCGCTGGTGAAGGTGGCGTGGTCGCGGTGGGCGGCGAGCCAGATCAGCCGTACCGGCTGGGCCGCCTCGGGGGCGTAGCGGTGGTATTCGTCGATGCCGAAGCCGAGCCGCCCGTTGTTGGCCACGAAGCACGGGTGGCCCTCGGTCATCGACGTCTCGATGGTCTGGAAGTCGGCCTCCACCAGCTTCGCCGCGCTGGGCAGCGCCCGGTCCAGCTTGTACGCCAGACCGGCGAGGGTGGACGTGATCTCCTCGAGGTAGACCGGCAGGATCCGGTCGGTGAGGCCGAGCGCGTCGCGCAGGTCGAGGCAGAGGTCGACGGCGTCCAGCGGCGTCGGTTCGCCGTCGCGGTGCCGGGTGATGCTCTCCGGGTCGATGTCCCAGTGCTCCAGGGTCATCACCCGGGCCGCGAACCGGTACCGGACCGCGCCGGAGGCGGCGGTGAGGGCGTACCACCGGCGACCGGTGTCGTCGGCGGTCGGACCGTCCGGTTCGGGGGCGAGCAGTCGCTCGTGGGTGAACTCGGCGAGCGCCTTGCGCACCAGCAGGCGGTTGGCTCGCTCCCAGGTCTCCGGACGTAGGTGGGCGACCGGGTCACGCGTGGTCAAGGTGATGCTCCTTCGCGTCGCTGCCGGCGGCACCGGCTCGGGTGGCGGCGTCGGTATCGGTGGCGGCGCCGATAGTGGCCAGGAATCGCTGCCGGGTGCAGATGCTCAGCAACGCCGTCTTCTCCGGCTTGGTGATCGGTCCGATCACCTCGAAGCCCACCGCCGCGTTGAGTGCGTGCACGGCGGTGTTGCGTACGTCCGGCTCGACCACGACCCGCTCGGTGGCGGGGTCGGCGAAGAGCCAGGCCATCACGGTGGTGATGACGGCCCGGGTGAAACCGGGCACCGGGGTGTCGGTGGGCGCGCAGAGGAAGTGCATCCCGACGTCACCGGGGCGGGCGTCGTACAGGCCGACCAGTTCGACGTGCGCCGGGTCGTACCGCTCGGCGAGGAACGTCGGCTCGGCGCGCCACAGGCCCAGGTACGCCTCGTGGTGCGGGTGCTCGGCGATGCGCTGGTACTCGGCGGCAACCGCGTCGACGTCGGCGTCCTGCATCAGCCAGAAGGCGGCCTTGGGGTGGGTCACCCACCGGTGCAGCACCGGCGCGTCGGCGGCCACGTCGAGCGTACGCAGGGCGAACTCGCCGAGCCGCCGGTCGTGGCGGGTGTAGACGAGCTGCGTCACCCGGTCACCCCGAAGTCCTGGAAGGCGATCGACTTCTCGATCGGGTAGACCTCACGGCCGAGCAGTTCGCGGATGATCCAGCTGTTGCGGTACGGGCCCATGCCCAGGTCGGGCGAGGTGATGCTGTGGGTGTGGGTGCCACCGTTCTGGAGGAACACCCCGCGCCCGGTGGAGTCCACGCTGTAGTTGCGGGCCACGTCGAGCCGGCCGTGGTCGTCGAAGCGCAACCGGTCCCGGACCGGTGCCAGGAACTCGGGCACCTCGTACCGGTAGCCGGTGGCCAGCACCAGCCCCTCGGTGTCCAGCGTGAACTCCCGTTCCTGCTCGACGTGGCGCAGCCGGAGCATGTGCACGCCGGTGCTCTCGTCGTGGGTCACCGAGGTCAACTCGGTGTTGGTCAGCAACCGGGTGCTCACCGGGCCGTCGAGGCTGGAGGCGTAGAGCAGGTCGTAGATGTCGTTGATCAGGTCGGCGGAGATGCCCTTGAACAGCCCCTTCTGCTCGGCCTCCAGCCGGTACCGGGTGGGCTCGGGCAGCGCGTGGAAGTAGTCCACGTAGTCCGGCGAGGTCATCTCCAGCGTGAGCTTGGTGTACTCCAGCGGGAAGAACCGTGGCGAGCGGGTCACCCAGTTCAGCTGGTAGCCGTGGGTGCCGATGTCGCCGAGCAGGTCGTGGTAGATCTCGGCGGCGCTCTGTCCACTGCCGACGATGGTGATGCTCCGCTTGGCCCGCAACGCGTCCCGGTGCTCCAGGTACCGGGAGTTGTGCACCGCGTCGGAGGTCAGACCGGCGCAGGCGGCCGGCAGGTGGGGCGGGGTGCCGGTACCGAGCACCAGGTGGCGGGCCCGGTGGGTGACGGTGCCGCCGTCGACGGTGGCGGTCACCACATACCGGTCGTCGGTGGCGTCGTACTCGACGGTGGTGACCCGGTGCCCGAACCTCAGGTTGGGCAGCTTGGCGGCGGCCCAGCGGCAGTACGCGTCGTACTCCGCCCGCAGCGGGAAGAAGTTCTCCCGGATGTAGAAGGGATAGAGCCGGCCGATCTCCTTGAGGTAGCTGAGGAAGGAGAAGGGTGAGGTGGGGTCGGCGAGGGTGACCAGGTCGGCCAGGAACGGCGTCTGTAACCGGGCCGACTCCAGCAGCATGCCGGGATGCCACGAGACGTCGTCGCGCGCCTCCAGGAACAGCCCGTCGAGGTCGGCGACGGGTGCGGTCAGGCAGGCCAGGCCGAGGTTGTACGGCCCGAGGCCGATCCCGATGAAGTCGTAACTGGACATCCGGCCCTCCAGGCTCGGGTTCGCAGGTGACATGGTCAGCCGACCGGGCAGGTCAGGCCCGCCGCGGACGATCCGGCGTGTTCGTGGACGTAGCGTCCGGCGTGCTCGGCGATCAGGTCGAGCACGTAGGCGATGTCGTCGACGGTGGTCGCCGGGTTGAGCACGGTGAACTTGAGGTACTGCCGGCCGTCGACCCGGGTGCCGGCGACCACGGCGAGGCCGGAGGCGGCCAACGCCTCACGGGCCCGCAGGTTGGCCGCGTCGGCGAGTTCCCGGCCCGGCCCGGTGGGCTGCCAGCGGAACACCACTGTGCTCAGCTGTGAGCGGGTCAGCACCTCGAAGCGGGGGTCGGCGGCGAGCAGCTGCCACGCCTGCGCGGCCCGGTCGCAGACCTCGTCGAAGAGTTCACCGACGGCGTCGGGCCCCATCACCCGCAACGTCAGCCAGAGCTTGAGCGCGTCGAACCGGCGGGTGGTCTGCAAGCTCTTGTCGACCTGGTTGGGGATGCGTTGGGCGACCATCCGGGCCGGGTTGAGGTAGTCGGCGTGCCAGGTGGCGTGCCGCAGGGTCCGCCGGTCGCGGACCAGCAGTGCGCTGGAGCTGACCGGCTGGAAGAAGGACTTGTGGAAGTCGACCGTGACCGAGTCGGCGCGCTCGATGCCGTGGAGCAGGTGCCGACGGGTGGGCGAGACCAGCAGGCCGCAGCCGTACGCGGCGTCGACGTGCAGCCACACACCGGCCGTGGCGCACACCTCGGCGATCTCGTCGAGCGGATCGATGGTGCCGAAGTCGGTGGTGCCGGCGGTGGCCACCACCGCCATGACGGTGAGCCCGGCACGCCGACAGCGGGCGATCTCGTGCCGGACCGCGCCGGGTCGCATCCGCCGGTCGGGGCCGGTCTCCACCACCACGACCGCGTCCGGGGCCAGGCCGAGCAGCTTGGCCGCCTTCTGCACGCTGAAATGACCGGCCGACGATGCGATGATCCGCAGGCGGGGCAGCAGGATCCGCCGGTCGGCCGGGGTCGCCGCGGCCAGCGCCTCCTCCCGGGCCAGCAGCAGGGCGTGCAGGTTGGACTGGGTGCCACCACTGGTGAACACGCCGTCGGCGGCCGGGCCGAGGCCGATGCGGTCGGCGGTCCACTCGATGAGTCGGCGTTCGATCAGGGTGCCACCGGCGCTCTGGTCCCAGGTGTCCATGGAGGAGTTGACCGCGCTGAGGACCGCCTCGCCGAGCAGTGCCGGGATCACCACGGGGCAGTTGAGGTGGGCCAGGTAGCGTGGGTGGTGGAACCAGACGGCGTCGCGCAGGTAGACGTCCTCCAGTTCGTCGAGGGCAGCGGTGGTGTCACCCAGCGGCTGGTCCAGGTCGATCGCCTCCATCTGCGGGGCGAGTTCGTCCGGGCGTACGCCGGTGAAGGGTCCGGTCACCTCGGCGACGCGACGGGCCACCCGCTCGGTGCCGTCGGCCACGGCTCGTCGATACTGCTCCACTGTCTCGTCGCTGAGCAGGTGTGCCCGGGCGGGTGTGGGCCGGGGCTTCGGGTTGCTCGGCGTTGCCTCGGCGGGGTGCACCGGCAAGGTCATGGACGTGTCCTTCACGCTCGGCGATTCGATGTTCGGAGCAGCCGTGAACCGCCGCACGACAGGTGGGCGGCGGGTGGTTCGGGTCTGGGAGGTGCACAGCGGCCGGGGACGGATCGCGCCCGGCCGCGCGGCGGCGTCAGGTGGGCTTCTTCGCCCCCCGGATCGCCGTGGCGAGGTTCTCCGGCAGCGGCGCCGCGCCGCCGCCCGCCGCACCGTCGAGTCCGAAGTCGACCAGCACGGCGGTGCCGCCGACAGCGAGCGATCCCCGGTGGGAGGGGCGGCGGGCGGCGAGGTGCTCAGGCATTCGTGTCGTCTTTCGATCAGGGGCTCGGACCAGGCAGAGCGGTTAGGCTAACCTAACCTAACTTCCTGCCCGGACTCGGCTCCTGTCAAGTCCCGACGGCGTTTCCGCACCACACTGGAGTTCACACTGTCCGTCATCGATACGCCACGGTACGAGACGCCGTCCAGGCCGACCGCACCACCCCGCGACCGCCGTGCCGGTACCCCGCTGGTGGCTCCCGCAGTCCGCGTCCGAGCCGGTACGGTGACGCGGTGAGCGCGCGCCGCTATCGCGACGACTACGGCATCCCGCACCTGCGCGCCGTCGACCACACCTCGCTGGCCTTCGCCCAGGGGCAGGTCACCGCCCTGGACCGGGCCTGGCAGATCGAGGTGGAACGGCACCGCGCGCAGGGCACCTCCGCCTCGTTCCTCGGTGTCGAGGCGGTGGCCTGGGACAGCTTCGCCCGCCGGGCGAGGCTCGACGACACCGCGCGCCGCTGCCACGCCGCCCTCGACCCGGCCACCGCCGAGTGGGTAGGCCACTACGTCGACGGAGTCAACGACGCGCTGGCCGCCGGTGCGGCGCGGGCCCCGGAGTTCGCCGCCACAGGCCTACGGCCGGGTCGCTGGCAGCCGTGGACGCCACTCGCGCTCTGGCTCAGCCACCACGTTCTCTTCGCCGGGTTCGGCACCAAACTCTGGCGTGACCTGGTGGCCCGCCGACTCGGTCCGGCGGCGGCCCGCCTGTTCGCCGTCGACAACCACGTCACCTCCGGCAGCAACGGTTGGCTGGTGGCCGCCGACCGCACCGCCGCCGGGGCCGCCCTGATCGCCGGTGACCCACACCGGTTCATCGAGGCACCCGGCATCTACCAGCAGATCCGCCTGGCCTGCCCGGAGTACGACGTGGTCGGCTTCGCCGTGCCCGGTGTTCCGGGCATCCCGCACTTCGGCCATGCCGGTGCGGTCGCCTGGGCGATCACCAACGCGATGGCGGACTACCAGGACGGGTACGCCGAACGACTGCGCCGCCGGGGCGACCGGGTCGAGGCGTACGGACCCGACGGATGGCGACTCGCACACCGCCACGTCGAGACCATCGAGGTGTCCGGTGCCGAACCGGTCGAGGTCGAGGTGATCGAGACCGAGCGAGGCCCGGTGGTCTCCGGTGGGCCGGACGACGACCCGGCCACCACGATCAGCCTGCGATACCCACCCCGGGTCCTCGGCGAGCTGGGCTTCGCCGTCCTGCCCGCGTTGCTGCGGGCCCGCACCGTCGACGACGTCGACGCGGCACTGGACGGCTGGGTCGAGCCGGTCAACGTGGTCCTCGCGGCCGACACCGTCGGCGGGCTGCTGCACCGGGTGGCCGGTCGGGTGCCCCGACGCCATCCGGACAACGGGCGACGGGTGGTCCCCGCCTGGGGCGCCGACCACGCCTGGCAGGGCTGGCACGACATGCCGAGCGCCCCGGTCGGTCAGGTGGCGGTGATGGCCAACGAGCGGGGCATCTCCGCCGGGCTCGGCGTGGAGTTCGCGCCGCCGTACCGGGCCGAACGGATCCGCCACCTGCTGGACGCCGTCGACGACTGGCAGGCCGGGCAGATGGCCAGCGTGCACACCGACACATACCTGGCCGCCGCCGGGCCGCTGCTGGACCTGCTCGCCACGCTGGACGGGCTCGACCCGGCCGCCGCCGGGCTACGGGACCGGCTGCTGGCCTGGGACCGCCGGATGGCCGCCGACAGCGTCGACGCCGCCGCCTTCGCCGACCTGCGGGCCGCGGTGACCCGCCGGCTCGCCGCCCATCCCGCGCTGGCCGAGCTGGCCGAACCGCCCGGCTACCCGGAGGTGTTCCGGCCCTGGCTGACCCTGACCTCCCGGGTCGGGTACGCGGTGATCTCACTGCTGTCCGCGGACCTGCCCGGCCTGGATCGGGCCGACCTGCTGCGTGGGGCCCTGGCGGAGATCGCCGCGGCCGACGACACCCGGCCCTGGGGCGACCGGCACCGGCTCCTGCCGTGGCGGGCGCTGCCCGACCCGGCCGCGCCACCGGGTCCGGCGCTCGCCGGTGACCACGACTGTGTGCTGGCCACCTCCAGCGTGCCCGGGGTGACCGACCTGTGTCTGCGCGGGCCGACGGCCCGCTACGTGTGGGACCTGGCCCGGCGGGAGGACAGCCGCTGGGTGGTGCCGCTGGGCGCCACCGGGGCCGGGCCGCACCGCGACGACCAGCTACCACTGTGGGTCGACGGGGAGCTGATCACGGTGACCTGCGACTGGGACCGGCTGACCGAGGAGCACGATGACTGACCCCCACCACTACGAACGGCAGGTGCCCGGGTTCGGTGTGGTCACCTTCCGGCCGGTCGACCCGGATGCCGACGCCGACGTGATCCACTCCTGGGTCAGCCAGGAGCGGGCCCGGTTCTGGGGGATGCTCGACGCCGACCGGGACCGCGTCGCCGAGATCTACCGGTACGTCGACTCGCTCGCCACCCATCACGCGTACCTCACCCGACGCGACGGGCAGCCGGTGGCGCTGTTCCAGACCTACGAGCCGGAACACGATCCGGTCGGCGAGTGCTATCCGGTACGTCCCGGCGACCACGGCGGTCACCTGCTGATCGGCACTCCGGTGCGGCCCGAGCCCGGTTTCACCGGCACGCTGCTGGACGAGTTCATCGCCTTCGTCTTCGCCGATCCTCGCCGGCAACGGCTGGTGATGGAGCCGGACGCCCGCAACGACAAGGCGATCGCGCGGCTGCGCCGGGCCGGCTTCGTCGACGGCCCGGTGGTGGACCTGCCCGACAAACGGGCCCGGCTGATGTTCCTGCCGCGACCGGCGGACCGGCACGACGTGCGGTAGCCGCTCGCCGCCGAGGCGACATCGACGTTCGTCGGCCTAACCCAGGTCGCAGCGATCCGACAGCGCGTAACGGGTCAACACCACGTCGCCGATCTGGCGTGCCTCCACCACCTGCGCCCGTCGTCCCGGGTGCCACGGGAAGCTGCCCTCGCCGACGAACCGGGGCGCCCGTCGGTCGCCGACGAAGAAGGGGGCGACCACCAGGTGGAGTTCGTCGGCGAGCCCGGCGGCGAGGAACTGCCCGTGCACGCCCGCGCCGCCCTCCACCAGCAGCCGACCCACCCCCCGCTCGGCGAGGTCGGTCAACATCCGCGCCAGGTCCACCGGCTCACCGGCGTCGAGCACGGTGGCCCGCTCGCCCAACCGGTGTCGGGTCTTCTCCACCGCGCCGCTGGCGCTGTAGACGATCCGCTCGGTGTCGCCGACGGTGAAGAACCGGGCGTCCGGATCCAGGTCTCCGCAGGCGGTCATGGTCACCCGGGTCGGTGACGACGGCAGACCCCGAGCGACCCGTTCGGCCCGACGCCGTTCGCACCGCACCAGCAACCGGGGGTCGTCCCGGCGGACCGTACCGGCGCCGACCAGGATCGCGTCGCAGCCGGCGCGGACCTCGTCGACCCGGTCGAGGTCCGCGTCGTTGGACAGCAGCAGCCGCTCGTCGGTGGCGTCGTCGATATAGCCGTCGATCGAGGTGGCGCAGCTGAGCAGCACGTACGGCCGCGCCACCTCCGGCGGGCCGATCACCGGGCGACGGGGAGGTCGGCGGCGCGGGCCGCACGGCTGGCCTTCGCCGCGAGGTACTCGGCGTTGGCCGGGGACAGGAACACGCCGGTGGGCACCTGCTCGGTCACGGTGACCCCGAGCCGACCCAACTGCTCGGTCTTCTCCGGGTTGTTGCTCAGCACCGCGATCGGCCCGACACCGAGCGCGGCGAGCATCTGCGCCGCCACGGTGTAGTCGCGCTCGTCCTCGGCGTGGCCGAGCGCCACGTTGGCCTCGAAGGTGTCCAGCCCCGCGTCCTGCAACGCGTACGCGTCGAGCTTGGCGTACAGCCCGATGCCCCGACCCTCCTGACGCAGGTAGAGCAGGTAGCCGCCGACGTCGGCGATCCGCTGCACCGCCTCGCGCAGTTGGGGCCCGCAGTCGCAGCGCTGGCTACCGAACACGTCGCCGGTGAGGCACTCGCTGTGCGGACGCACCAGCGGCACGCCGCCGTCGCGTTCCGCCGCGCCGGGGTCGCCGAGGGCGAAGGCGAGATGCTCCCGAGAGTCGACCAGCCCGTCGAAGGTGAACAGCCGGGCCGTGGTGCTGTAGCCGTCAGGGAACCGCAACGGCACGGTCACCTGCGTCCGGACGGTGGCGACAGGCAGTGATTCGGACATGGGTCTCCTCGTCAGACGGTGGCGGGTACACGGACACGTCGGGCCAGTAGCACGGCGGCTCCGGGCAGGCTCGCGACGAGCACCAGAGCGCCGTACACCGTCGCGGTGGCCACCCCCTCGGCGGCGGTCAGGCCGGCGGCGGCGAACGCCCACGCGGCCACCCCCTCGCGCGGGCCGAACCCGGCGACGTTGGCCGGCACCCCCATCGCGAGCAGGGCCAGCAGGGTCAGCGGCAGCAGCAGGCTCAGCGGTGCGGTGGAACCCGCCGTGCGTGCCGCCACCAGGAACGTCGCGAGGTGCCCGGCGACCGCCAGCGCGGAGGCGATAAGCACCCCGGCCCAGGTCCGCCGCGCCAGCAGGCCGTTGCGGACGTCGGAGACGGCGGTACCCAGGGCGCGGGCCCACCGGGAGGCGCCGGAGCGCGGCAGCAGCCGGGCCGCCGCCACCACGGCGACCAGCACCGCCACCGCCACCGCGGTGGCCACCGGCAGGAACGGTCGCACCGGCGACGGGAAGGCGAACAGCAGCACCGCGGCGACCGCGACCAGCACCACCTGCCCCGCCGTCCGTTCCCACACCACCGCCCGGATGCCGCGCCCGACGTCACCGACGTCGCGGCCGTGACGCACCGCGCGGTGCACGTCACCGAGGATCCCGCCGGGCAGGGTCGCGTTGAGGAAGATCGCCCGGTAGCAGTGGGCGACCGCCTCCGTCAGGGGCAGGCGCACGCCCAGACCATCGGCGACGAGGCTCCACCGCCAGGCGGCGCAGACCGTGGTGAGGACGCCGATGGCGAGCGCGGCGGCCAGCGCCGGCGCGTCGATCAGCCGCAGACCGGCGAGGAACGGGCCGGTGCCGAGCCAGCAGAGCAGCCCCACCAGGACGCCCGCACCCAGCGCCAGACGGGCCCAGCCCCAGAACGAGCGGCCCACCGGGGTCGCCTCGGGCACGGCACTGCCACCTTCATCCCCCACTCGCGCCTCCCCGACATGGCGATCTTCCCTGACTGTACGCACGTAGCTGATCGACTGCCGGTTCAACGGCGCAGCGCCAGCAGGTCGACGTGATCGACCATTACCCCGAGGCGACCGGTTTCAGCCTCGGCCAGCCGACGTCGTGCGTACTCCTCGGTGCGGGTGCTCAGCTCGGGGTCCTGCTCCCGTGCCGCGTCGAGCCACCCGGTGAACCACTGCGCCGCCAGGGCCGCCTGGTCCGGCCCGAGCTGCCACGGGCTCGGCCGTAGCTGCACCTCCACCCCATGCCGGGCGAAGGCCGCGACGCAGGCGTCGACGGCGTCCGGTCCGAGCAGCCGACGACCGTTGGCGGTACGCCGCTGGTGGGCGTTGAAGGCGGCGGCGATCTCGTCGTCCAGTGAATCGTCCGGGGTCAGTCGCACGGTGCCGGTCACGGAGATCAGGAACAGTGCCGGGCACCCGGCCTTCGCACAGGCGGCGATCAGGTCGTCGAGTTCCTCGGCGGTGAGCATGTCGAGCAGGGCCGAGGCGCTGACCAGCGCGGCGTCGGCCAGCTCGGCGGCGGCCAGCTCGGCGGCGGCCAGCCGGGTCAGGTCGCCCCGGCGCGTCTCGACGGTCACCGGCGCGCCGTCGGCGGCGGTGGGGGGCACCGCGGCGCGGGCCCGGGCCAGCAGGTCGGCGTCCTGGTCGTGCAGGATCCAGTGCTGCGGGCCGGGCAGCAGCGGGGCCAGCCAGCGGGCCAGCGACCCGGTCCCCGCCCCGAGGTCGTGCACCACCAGGGGTCCGCCGCCGGGCAACGCCGCGCGCAGCATGTCGACCAGGTCCGTGGACCGGGCCGCCACGTCGGCCGGTTCCCGCAGCGCGAGCCACTGCGCGAAATCCGGCGGGAGTTCGATGCTCATGCCGACGCCTCCTTCAGGGCCGTGATGATCTGGGCGACGGTGCGCTGCCAACCGGCGAGGGTGTGTCGTCGCTGGCCGGCGGCGTACCGCAGGTGCTCGCGCAACGCCGCGTCGTCGAGCCAGCGGCGCAGAGCCGTGGCGAGGGCGGCCGGGTCCTCGGGCGGCACCAGCAGGCCCGGCCGGTCGCCCGCCGCCGTGTGCCCGAGGGTGTCGGGCAGTCCACCGACGGCCGTGGCGAGCACCGGTACGCCACGGGCCAGCGCCTCGGTGACCACCATCCCGTACGTCTCGCCGCGTGACGGGTGCACCAGCAGGTCGGCGGCGGCGTACGCGGCGGCGAGCCGGTCACCGGCCAACGGTCCGGTCAGCCGGATCCGGTCGGCGAGCCCCCCGGCGGTGATCCGCTCCCGCAGTCGCTCGACGAACGCCGGTTCCCGGTGCAGCGGTCCGACGCAGGTCAGCGTCCAAGATCTGTCGGCCACCCTGGTCAACGCCTCGACCAGCACGTCGTGGCCCTTGTGCCGGGCGACCGCCGCGACGCACAGCAGCGCCGACCCGGTCGTCGAACCGGTCGCCGGTGCCGCCGGGTCCACCCCGGGCGGGGCCACGTGCACCCGGTCGGCGGGCAGCGCGTACCGCCGCAGCAGCGCCTGTCGGGTCCAGGCGCTGGTGGCCACCACCGAGGTGACCGCCTCCAGCGCCCGGGCCTCGGCGTCGTCGTCGCGGGGCAGATGCACCAACGCGACCAGCCGCAACCGGTCGGCGTGCGCGGCGAGTTCGTCCGGCACCACCGAGGCGACCAGGCCGTCGACCAGGGCCAACGCGCCGTCCGGCAGTCCGCGCAGGACCCCCGCCAGCGCGGCCCGCGCCGCCGGGGCCGGTTGCGGCCAGTCGCCGGGTACCTGATGCTCCCGCACCGACCAGCCGGCGGCGGCGAGCCCGGCGCAGATCCGCCGGTCGTAGCCGTTGCCGCCGCTGGGTGACGCCGGGTCGTCGATGTCGCCCGGCAGGATCACGTGCAGCATCAGCACGTCAGGCGGCGCCCTCACCGACGGCGTTCGGTCCGGGCAGCGCCCGCTCGTAGCTGGCCCAGGCCACATGCGACTCGTGCAGGGTGACCGTGATCCCGGTCAGGCCCCGGGCACCGGCGCCGAGCTGACCGGCGGCCACCCGGTCGGCGAGGCGGTCGGCGATGGTGCGGGCCAGCACCTCGGTGGTGGTGTTCGTGCCGGCGAACGCGGGCTCGTCGTCGAGGTTGCGGTAGTTCAGCTCGCCGAGCACCGCCTTGAGCTGGTCGGTGGCCAACCCGATGTCGACCACGATGCCGTCGTCGTCCAGGTCGGGGCGGCGGAAGGTGGCGTCGACGACGAACGTCGCGCCGTGCAGCCGTTGGGCGGGGCCGAAGACGTCGCCACGGAAACTGTGAGCGATCATGATGTGGTCACGGACGGTCACGCTGAACACGGTTCACTCCCCGTCGTAGGTGATGAGATGGCACAGTGCGGGCAGGTCGCCCGCGCTGAGTCGGGCGAGCACGTCAGGCAGCTCCGCGAACGGCGACCGGCCGGTGATCAACGTGTCGAACGCCGGGTCGGCGAGCAGGTCCAGGGCGAGCGCCATCCGGTCGGCGTAGCCGCGACTGCCCCGTCGTGCCGGCGCGACCATGCCCACCTGACTGCTGCGGATGGTCAACCGACCGGAGTGGAACGCGCCACCGAGCGACAGCTGCACCGGTCGGTCGCCATACCAGCTCAGTTCCAGCAGGGTGCCCTCCGGCGCGAGCAGGTCCAGGCCGTGTTGCAGGCCGGCGGCGGTGGCGCTGGCGTGCACGACCAGGTCACGGCCGTCGGCGGCGGTACCCGGCGCGGCGAAGTCGACACCCAGCGCGGCGGCCACCTCGGCGCGGGCCGGATCGGTGTCGACCAGTTCCACCCGCACCCCGGGGAAGCGGGCCAGCAGGGCGGTCACGGCGCAGCCGACCATCCCGCCGCCGATCACGGTGACCCGGTCGCCGACCAGGGGCGGGGCGTCCCACAACGCGTTGACGGCGGTCTCCACCGTGCCGGCCAGCACGGCGCGCGCCGCCGGGACCTGTGGCGGTACGACGGTCACCGCCTCGACCGGCACCACGTACGCGCTCTGGTGCGGGTGCAGGCAGAACACGGTACGCCCGAGCAGGTGCGCCGGGCCCTGCTCGACCTCGCCGACGCTGAGATAGCCGTACTTGACCGGGGCCGGGAAGTCGCCCTCCTGGAACGGTGCGCGCATCGCGGCGTACTGGCTGGCGGGCACGGCACCGGTGAAGACGATAGTCTCGGTGCCCCGGCTCACCCCGGAGTACCGGCTGCGCACCAGGACCTCCCCGGTGCTCGGCTCCGGCAGCGTCACCGGGCGGATCTCGCCCACACCGGGAGCCCGGAGCCAGAAGGCGCGGGCGGTTTGCGTCACCGGTTTTTTCTCCTCTACCGCGTCCGGACCGAACCGATCCGTCGTATTTTCCGTAGTTCCCTGACAGGGGTCGTCGATCATAAACACGGAGGCACGGTGTCCACAGTTCGAACCGGTCCGCAAATCGGGCTCTTCGTCCAGATCGTTCTGCTGGCGGGGGTCGCCGCGACAGTCGGTCTCGGTGTCGCGGGCTGGCTGACCGGCACGGCGTACGGCGTGGTGACCTGTCTGGCGCTGCTGCGTGGTCTGCGTCGTGCGGGCACGCCGCGGCTCGGACCTGCCGACTGGGTGACGATGGGGCGCGGAATGCTGGTCGGGGCGGTGACCGCCCTGATCGCCGACGCGCTGAGCAGTGGTCGTACCGCGCCGGTGGCGTTGCTGGTGGCGATGACCGGCGTGGCGCTGGCCCTCGACGCGGTCGACGGCAAGGTGGCCCGCCGCACCGGGACGACCAGTGCCCTCGGCGCCCGGTTCGACATGGAGGTCGACTCGTTCCTGGTGCTGATGCTGAGCCTCTACGTGGCCCCTTCGGTCGGGCCCTGGGTACTCGCCATCGGCCTGATGCGGTACGTCTTCCTGGCCGCCGGCTGGGTGCTGCCCTGGATGGTCGCCCAGCTACCGCCCCGGTACTGGCGTAAGGTGGTCGCCGCCGTCCAGGGGATCATGCTCGCGGTCGCCGCCGCCCAGGTCCTGCCCGGAATGGTGACCACCGCGTTGCTGGTGACCGCGCTGGGCCTGCTGGTCGAGTCGTTCGGGCGGGATGTCCGGTGGCTGTGGCGGCACCGGACGACGTCGACCGCACCGGCCCTGGCGATGCCGACCGTGCCGATCGACGTGCGCCGGGTCGACCGATCCGACGAGCATGACCAGTCCACCGCCCCCGCCCTGTCGCTGCGCTGACCCGGGAGAAGCAGTTGTTGATCACGGACCCGGCGCCCGCGCGCCCGACCACAGACACCGAGCCGACCGAGGCGGGGGTGGGCCGACGGGGCGTGCGCCGCCGGGTCGTGACCCGCGTGGTCACCGCCCTCGCCGCCGTGCTGGTGCTGGGCGCGTTCACCCTGCCCAACCGGCCGTGGCAGCTGGAGCCCGGCGCGTTGATGCGGATCCCGTTGGAGGCGCTGCTGCTCGCCGCGCTGCTGCTCGCGCTGCCCGGTCGCCCCCGGCGGGTGGTGGCCGCGCTGACCGGTGCGCTGCTCGGACTCGTCGTCGTGGTGAAGGTCGGCGACCTGGGCTTCTACGCGTCGCTGGGACGTCCGTTCGACCTGGTGCTGGACTGGTCGCTGCTGGACGAGGCGTTCACCTTCGTGGCCGAGTCGATCGGCCGGCCCGGCGCGATCGCCATCGCGCTCGGGGTCGGGCTGTCGTTGCTGGCCGTGCCGGTGCTGACCGCCCTGTCCACGGTACGGCTGTCCAGCCTGTTGACCCGGCACCGGACCGGTAGCACGCGGGCCATCGCCACGCTGGTGCTGGTCTGGGCGGTGCTGGCCGTGTTCGGGGTGCGGATCGTGCCCGCCATGCCGATCGCGGACACCAACGCCAGCATCCTCGTCCAGGAGCACGCCGCCGAGGTGTGGGACCGGCTGTCCGACCGTCAGGTGTTCGCCAAGGAGGTGGGGGTGGACCCGTTCCGGGATCTGCCCGCCGACCAGTTGCTCACCGGGCTACGCGGGAAGAACGTGCTGATCGCCTTCGTGGAGAGCTACGGCCGCAGCGCGGTCACCGATCCCGAGTTCGCCGCCATCCCCCGGATGCTCGACGAGGGCGCGGGTCGGCTGTCCGCCGCCGGGTTCGCCACCCGCAGTGGCTTCCTCACCTCGCCGACCATCGGCGGCGCGAGCTGGCTGGCACACGCCACCCTGCTGTCCGGTCTCTGGGTCGACAACAACCAGCGGTACCGGAACCTGCTCGCCAGCGACCGGTTCACCCTCGGTGACGCGTTCCGGCGTGCCTCCTGGCGTACGGTCGGGGTGATGCCGGCGGTGAACCAGCCCTGGCCGGAGGGCGCCTTCTACGGCTACGAACAGTTCTACAGCGGGCCCGACCTGGACTACCAGGGCCCCAGGTTCGCCTTCGCGCCGATGCCCGACCAGTTCGCCATCCACCAGTTCCACCAGCGGGAGTTGACCGGCGCTCGGGACCGTCCGGTGATGGTCGAGCTGTCCCTGGTCTCCAGCCACTCCCCCTGGACGAAGGTGCCGTCACTTGTCGAGTGGGACGCCATCGACGACGGCGAGGTGTTCCGGCGGGGCATCATCGGTACGCCGACGGCGCAGGCCCGCACCGGCTACCGGCACTCGATCAGCTACACGTTGCGCACGCTCATCTCCTACGTGGAGACGTACGGTGACGACGACACGGTGCTGGTCATCGTCGGTGACCACCA
This sequence comes from Micromonospora sp. DT48, assembly GCF_049844495.1. NCBI lineage: Bacteria > Bacillati > Actinomycetota > Actinomycetes > Micromonosporales > Micromonosporaceae > Micromonospora > Micromonospora sp. DT48. The sequence continues at coordinate 262,070 of NZ_JBNCLE010000007.1, read as the reverse complement.
GCCCGCGCCGGTGGTCACCGGCGAGAATCCGAGCCACGACGTGCCGATCCACATCGTGACCAAGGATTCGGCGGTGCTGCAACGCATCGGCGACTGGGGTTGGCAGGACGGCCTGACCCCGGACGCGAAGGCGCCGGTCTGGCCGATGGACCAGTTCCGCGACCGCTTCCTCACCGCCTTCGGCCCCACCCCCGACCGACCTCGGGCCCAGGGCCGCTGAACGCGACCCCGGTACCGGTCGACGCGGTCGGGGGCAGCCGGCGCGAGCGGCGTTCCGGCCGGGCGTGCGAGCCCTGGAACCCGGGCCGGCGGTAGCTGCGGCTACCGCCGGCTCCACCGCTGGTTGGCCTGACCGTTGCAGGTCCAGAGGATGAGTTTCGTGCCGTTGGCGGTACCGGCGGCGTTGGCGTCCAGGCAGAGACCGGACTGTACGCCGGTGATGGTGCCGTCGGCGTTCAGCTGCCACTGCTGGTTGGTCCCACCGTGGCAGTCGTAGATGGTGACCCGGGTGCCCGGCGAGGTGCCGTAGCCCGCGGCGTCGAGGCACTTGTTGCCGTAGACGGTCAGCGCCCGCCCGGAGGTGTAGCTCCACTGCTGGTTGGCGCCGCCGTGGCAGTCCCACAACTGGAGCTGAGTGCCGTTGACGGTGCTGGAGCCCGGCACATCGAGGCACCGGCCGGACGCGGCGCCGACGATCCCGGTGGTCGATCCCCCGCCGCTGCCCGGGGTGCCGATGCTGCCGGGAACCGACTGCAGCGCGCTGTACCAGACCGCGGCCATCTTGTCGTAGCCGTTGGCGGTCGGGTGGACCCCGTCGATCAGGTCGGCGGTGGTCAGGGCGCTGTGCATGTCCACCAGGTGGACCCGCTTGCCCGCGTTCACCTTGCTCTGCACGATGCCGGGAATCGCCGCGTTGAAGGTGCGTACGGCCGCCGCCTGGTTGGCGTTCGAGAGCGTGATGATCTGCGCGACGAACACGTCCGCGTCAGGGGCGGTGGTGGTGATCCGGTCGATCAGCGTGGAGAGCCGGTTCGGCGCGGTACTCACGTTGTAGTTCTGCAGGATGTCATTGGTGCCGATGTGCAGCAGGACGGTCCGCGGCCGTTGGGTGTTCAGCCACCCGCCGATGTTGGCGTCGATCTGGTCGATACGCCAGCCGGGATGCCCTTGATGGTCGTGGTCACCGAGGTTGGCCGGCCCGTTGAACTGCGACCCGACGAAGTCCACGGTGTACCCGCCGTTGACCAGGCGCTGCCAGAGGCCGATCCGGTAGCCGCCCGGGATCTGGGTGCCCTCGGTGATCGAGTCGCCGAGCGGCATCACCCGTACCCCGCCGTTGGACTCCGCGCTGGCCGCGCCGGGTTGCACCACCACACCGGCGGCCACCAGACCGAGCGCGGCGACCGCCGCGAACAATCGTGCCCTCGTACGCATCATCAACTCCTGCCGTTGTTCTCCGGGCGTGACCAGCTCCGACATCGCGTCGAAAGCCGACACCTGTCAGGTGAACGCTAACAGTCACACAAGTCGATATACATCCGTCTCCCCGCCCCCGCCCCCTGTCCGATCGTGCAGTGCGTGTCCCCGCACACGTCGCCGCCCCCGCACCTCGGAGACCAGCAAGTGTCCGAGGCGCGGGGACGGGACCAGGCAGGGCGGGAGAGGCCCTAGGGGGCGGGTTTGCGGGCGACCAGAACGTCACGGACGATGGCCTGGTCGACCCGGTGGGACAGGCCCCGCCAGGGGCCGTCGTCGAGAACGGTGAGGCCGGCGGCGGTCAGCCGTTCGGCGGCCGCCTCCCGGCGCGCGACGTTGGTGTTCCACGAGACGCCCAACGCGCCGCCCGGGCGCAGCACCCGCGCCCACCCGGGCGCGGCGGCGGTGAGCAGGGCGAGTGGGTCGCGGGCCAGACCTTCGACGGTACGGCTGCCGTGCTGCACGCCGTAGGGCGCGTCGGCCACCACCACGTCGATCGTCTCCGGGCGGAAGAACTCACCCACCCGGGTGGTGTCGGCGTTGACCACGTCCACCGTCTGCACGTCACCGGCCTTGTGCGCCTCCTTGGAGGCAGCCAGTTCCATCCGCAGTCGCCGCCCGACGACCTTGCGTTCCCGGCGGATCGGGCCGGACTCCAGCACCCGGTGCTTGATCCGCTTGCGCTTGAGCCAGGTGCTCAGGAACGTCTGGTACGCCTCGAAGTCCTTGCTGTCCCGGTCGATCCCGGCGGCGTCGAACCCGTACATCATCGCCTGGTTGAGCGTGGTGCCCCGACCGCACAGCGGGTCCAGCACCCGGAACCGCCGGGTCAGCAGGTCGCCGGCCCAGTCGGAGGCGAGCAGGGTGACGTTGAGCAGCAGCTTGGTGAACTGTTCGTTGGTCTTGCCCGGATACTTCTGAATGGTGAGCAGGTCGTCGTCGAAGCGGTCCAGCCGGGCCACCGGCACCGGCCGCAGCAGATCGCCGACGAACTCGAAGATCGCGTACGCGCTGGAGAGGTTGCCCAGCAGCGCGGCGTCCCGCTCACTCAGACCCCCGGCGACGTCGAAGGTGATGTAGCGCGCGCCGCCGATGGTCTCGGTGGCCACGTCACCGATCCGGCCGTCGAGCACCGCGTCGCCGAAGATCTCCAGCTCCGCGCAGGTCAACTCCACCGCCGCCCCCGAGTACACCCGGTTACTCGACGGCAGACTCAGTACCCCATACCTAGCCACAGCCGCCCACTATCCCACCCCGCGCCGATCACGCGGATGTGGCACCCGGAACACCCCGTTCGAGGCGTTCGCGAGGTGCCACACCCGGCGGGGTGGTGTCAGGCGGGGAGACCGCCGACCTGGGTGTTGATCCAGGAGCGGATCGAGGGCAGGTCACCGTAGATGGACGGGGCGGTGGCGCAGGTGGAGCTGTTGTTACCCGCCCGGCTGGTCGCGCCGATGACGTTCCACACGCCGTTGATCCGACGCACCTGCGGGCCGCCGGAGTCGCCGTAGCAGGCACCGGCGTTGCCGTTGGTGTTGTTGGTGCAGATCTCGTACGGGCCGTTGATGCCGAGGCACCGGCTGTCCGCCACGATCGAGGTGTCCAGTTCGTGTGCCACGGTGGGCGCGGAGCCGCAGCCACGGGGCGCGCAGGTCTGGCCCCAGCCGATGATCCGGGTGGCCGTGCCGACCGCGCCGGAGGTGCTCGGGATCGGCGCGGGCGCGTAGCTGACCGAACTGGCCAGCTGGAGCAGCTTGACGTCGATGCTCGGGTGGTTGACCGCCCGGCTGACCCGGACGACCGTGCCGCCGCTGGTGCGGTTGATGCTGCCCACCCGCACCGAGGACGGGGTCGAGCAGTGCTTCGCGGTGACCACCCAGTTGGACTTGATCAGGGTTGCGGTGCAGCCGGAGGTGTAGACCAGCCAGGGGTAGTTCTCGGTGGCCGGCCGACCGTTGACCACCAGCGTCCCGACGCCGGAGTCCTCGGTCCAGGTGAACGTGCCGGTGGCGGCCGAGACGCTCCGGCTGCCGGCGAAGAGCTGGTTGACCCGGCTCGCCTCGGCGGCGCTGGGGTAGGCGTTGGTGCAGGAGACCGGTGCGCTGCTGCCGGACATCAGGTCCGAGCAGAGGCCGGTGCGCCGGTCGGGCAGGCCGAGGATGTGGCCGATCTCGTGGGTGGCGATCCGGGTACGGTGGTAGCCCTGGTTGACCGCCTCCCATCCCATCCAGACCCGGCCGTTGCCGAGGCTGGTCGTCTGCGCCCGGGGCCAGCCGTTGTCGACGTAGATGGTGATGTTGCCGGGCGTGCGGGCCACGAGCCGGACGTTGCTGACCCGGCTGTTCCAGATCTGGGCGGCCTGGTCGAAGTTGGTCCGGAACTCACCGGCCCGGCTGGCGTCGTAGTAGACGGTCCGGGCGGCGGAGGCGCTGGCGGCGGTAACCACCTGCACCCCGGCTGCCGCCAGCACCGCCGCCAGCGCGGCGGTGGCCGCGCGCAGCAGTTGTCGTCGGATCATCACGCACTCCCCTGGGACTGAGCGGCGCACCAACGCGTCGCAATCGATATGCGTGAATGTTAATAGTCATTCTTCGCCGGTTCTCATCGCGAAAGTGTCATACCGCCCGGGCGCTGTTACTCGCGTGTTACGCCACCGTGAAACTGCGGTGGCGGGGCACCACGACGGTGGATTCCACCAGCTCACACCCGCTCGCGCGATAGGTCGCGGCGGGACGAGAAAGGAGATGAGGATGCCGATCAGAAGGACCGCCGCCACGCTGCTCGTGGCGCTCGCCGCATTGGTCGCCGCGACGGCCACGGCCCCGCCCACCACCGCCAAGCAGGCGGCGACCGGGGCGCCCTACTGCGGGATCACCTGGGGCAGCGGCGACAAGACGGCCGGGGCGCTCAGCTCCGCCCCGCTGGTCGACGTACGCGTCGGCCGACACGACTGCTACGACCGGGTGGTGTTCGAGTTCGCCGGCCCGGTCACCGGCTACGCCGTCGCCTACGGCGAGACGTACACCGACGGGGAAGGGTTGGCGCTGTCGCCGTACACCGCCGGTGACGCGCTGCTGCGGGTCTCGCTGCGCGCCCCCGCCTACGACGACGAGCACCTGGCGACGGTGCCGTACCGCACCGGCGAGCACGTGGCCAACGTGCTGCGCTACCCGACGCTGCGCGACGTGGTCTTCGGCGGCAGCTTCGAGGGCTACAGCACCTTCGCCGTCGGGGTCCGCGCCCGGTTGCCGTTCCGGGTGTTCGTCCTGGCCGGGCCGGAAGGCCACAGCCGGATCGTGCTCGACGTGGCACACCAGTGGCAGGAGTGACCGACCGTGGGGACGGGGGTTCGGCACCGACCGGTCCCCCGTCACCGCCCGTCACGTCGAGCGGCCCACCGGCATACCGGGACTACCCTGAGTGCATCATGGACGGCCGCGTACTGGTGGTCGAGGACGACGCCTCCATCCGGGAGGTCACCGCCCTCGGGCTGCGCCGCGCCGGTTTCCGGGTGGACACCGCAGCCGACGGACGGCAGGCCCTGGCCGTCTGGCGGGCCGCAACCGTGGACCTGATCGTGCTGGACGTCATGCTGCCCGGCCTCGACGGCCTCCAGGTGTGCCGCGAGATCCGGCGCAGCAGTGCGGTGCCGATCCTCATGCTGACCGCCCGTACCGACACCATCGACGTGGTGGTCGGCCTCGAATGCGGTGCCGACGACTACCTGCGCAAGCCGTTCGACCTGCCCGAACTGGTAGCCCGGGTCCGTTCGGTGCTGCGCCGCACGGCGGTGCCGCCGGAGCCCGCCCCGCTCCGCGTCGGCGACCTGGAGATCGACCCCGGGGCGTTCGTGGCCCGCCGCGCCGGTCAGGAGGTGCCGCTGACCACGACCGAGTTCCGGCTGCTGTTGGAGCTCGCCCGCCGCCCCGGCCAGGTGTTCACCCGCGAACTGCTGCTCGACCGGGTCTGGAACCACAGCTACCTGGGCGACAGCCGGTTGGTCGACGTCGCGGTGCAACGGCTGCGCGCCAAGGTCGAGACGGATCCGGGCAACCCCCGGCTGATCCGCACCGTACGCGGCGCCGGATACAAGCTCGTCGCCGGATGACCGGGCAGCCACGATGGACACCACCGGGGTACGGGCCACGACGCCGGACAAGCCCCCCGCACCGGCGAGGGCGCACCGGCAGACCGTACGGCCCGGTCGGCTGCGCCGTCGGCTGACCATCGCGTTCGTCCTGGTCGCCGGGATCTCCGCCGGGGTGCTCGCCGGTGGGTCGTACCTGCTGCTGCGGCAGACCCGTTACGACGCGTCGCTGCACGCCGCCGCCGCCGACGCCCGGTACCAGTTGGTGCTGGCCCGGCAGTTCCTGCCGCTGACCGAGCAGCGCCGCACCGACCTGCTGACCAGTTTCGAGGACAGCGGTCGGCACGTGGTGCTGGTCGCCGAGGACAGCTGGCCCTCCGACCCGGCGTACGCACCACCCCTGACCGAGCGGCTGCGCGGCATGGTCGCCGCCGGACAGCTCGGCTACCAGCGCAGTGCCGAGCCGACCCGGCTGCTCGTGGTGGGTGGCCGGATCCCCGGCTCGACCGCCGAGCTGTACGTCATCACCGGCGAGGACGACCTCGCCGCCGGACTGGACCAACTCCGCAACGCCCTCGCGGCCGGCTGGGTGCTGGTGGTGCTGCTCGCCGCCGCGGTGGGGCACACCCTCGCCCGGCGCACCCTGGAACCGGTGGGGCGGGCCAGCCGGGCCGCACGAGCCATCACCGAGGGCCTGCTCGCCACCCGGCTGCCGGTGCGCGGACGCGACGAGTTCAGCGCCTGGGCCGCCTCGTTCAACGAGATGGCCGAGGCGTTGGAGGCGAAGATCGCGGCCCTGCACCGCGCACAGGAACGGGAGCGACGCTTCACCGCCGACGTGGCGCACGAGCTGCGTACCCCGGTGACCGCCCTGGTGGGCGCGGCCTCGCTGCTGGGCGACCACCTCGACCACCTGCCCGGCGACGCCCGGCGCGCCGGTGAGCTGCTGGTCACCGACGTGGTCCGGCTGCGCCGCCTGGTCGAGGACCTGATGGAGATCTCCCGGCTGGACGCCGGGCGGGAGGTGGTCGACCTGACCGACGTGGACGTACCGGCCCTGGTCCACCGGATCGTGGCCGCGCGCGGCCGGCCGGACCAGGTGGCGATCGACGGCGCCCCGCTGCGGCTGCGCACCGACCCGCGCCGACTGGAACGGGTGCTGGGCAACCTGATCGCCAACGCGGTACAGCACGGCGCGGGTGAGATCCGGGTACGGGCGAACCGGTCCGGCGACCGGGTGCACGTCGACGTGACCGACCAGGGGCCGGGCATCCCGGCCGAGCACCTGCCCCGCCTGTTCGACAGGTTCCACAAGGTCGACCCGGCGCGCTCCGGTGGCGGTAGCGGGCTCGGTCTGGCCATCGCGTGGGAGAACGCCCGCCTGCTCGGTGGCCGGTTGACCGTGCACAGCGCCCTCGGTGCGGGCACCCGGTTCCGCCTCGACCTGCCCGTAACAGCCGACGACGCCGAGTCGGGGCACCCGCAACCGGCCGAGTCGAGCGGCGGTGCCGGATGACCCGCCGCCGTACCGCGTCGCTGCTCGCCCTGCTGGTCCTGGTCGCCGGGTGCGCGCCGCCGCGGTCCGGCTCGCTCGGCCCGGCACCCACCGCCGCGCCGGGCCCGCCCAGCTCCACCAGCGTCGGAGAGCCGCCCACCACGGCGGCGTCGACCAGCACGCCCCCGAACACCGACACCCCCGCCCGGCCGACGCGCGACCCCGGCACCACCGCCGCCAGCCGGGCGGCGACCCTCACCCTGCAACTGTGGTACGTCCGCGACGGGCGACTCGCACCGACCCGGCGTACCCGGCCGACCACCGTGGCCACCTCACGGCTCGCCCTGGAGGAACTGGCCGCCGGACCGACCACTGCCGAGTCCGCCACCGGCCTGGTCACCCTCGTGCCCGACGGCACGCAGGTGAGCCGCATCGTCGCGGGTGTCGCCACGGTCCGGCTGGCCGCCGCGCCCGATCCGGTGGTCGGCAGGTTACGGGAGGCCCAGGTGGTCTACACCCTCACCCAGTTCCCCACCGTCCGGCAGGTCGCCTTCGGCACCGCCACACCGACCGACCGCGCCGACTACGCCGACCTGCTGCCGCCGATCGTGGTGACCAGCCCGACCATCGGCGACCGGGTGACCAGCCCGGTCACCGTCACCGGCAGCGCGGACGTGTTCGAGGCGACCGTCAACGTCCGGGTGCTCGACGCCACCGGCCGCCAGCTCGCCACCGCCTTCACCACCGCCACCTGCGGCACCGGATGCCGAGGCAGCTACCGGGTCAACGTGCGCTACCGGCTCTCCCGCGACCAGTCCGGCACGATCGAGGTGTACGAGGTGTCCGCCGACGACGGCTCCCGCACGAAGACCGTCGCCGTACCGGTGACCCTGGCCGCCACCGGGTAGACCACCGTTCCCTACCGGCGACGGCTTCCCGGGCATGGCTGCGATCCGCCGCTGTACGCCCAAGTCGGGCGGCCGCGTGCCCCTGTGGCCGTACGCTCGGACTGTTCGGCCTGACGGCGGCGAGTGCCGCCAGCCGACGCGACGACGAGGAGTTCCACCGAACGAGGCCGACAGTGACATCGCGGGAGATCTGGACCATCGGGCACTGGACATGCCCCGAGCCGGCGTTCCTGAAGCCGCTGCACGAGCACGACATCACTCTGCTCGTCGACGTCCGCGCGCAGCCCGGGTCGCGACGCAACCCGCAGTTCAGCCGCGACGCGCTGCCGCACTGGTTGGAGCGGGCCGGCATCGACTACCTGCACCTGCCCGAGCTGGGCGGCCGACGCCGCAAACAGGACGTGGACCCGCAGGTCAACGCGGGCTGGCGGCAACCAAGCTTCAAGAACTACGCCGACTACACCCTGACGCCCCAGTATCAGGCAGGCATCAGCCGACTGGCCGACCTCGCCACACAGCACCGCACCGCCATCATGTGCGGCGAGCCGATGCCGTGGCGCTGCCACCGGCTGCTCATCGCCAACACGCTCACCGCTGACGGCTGGACGGTGTGGCACCTGATCGGCAACGCCGCGCCTCGGCGGCACGAACTCGGTATGTGGGGTGCGGATCCGTCGATCGGCACGGACGGGCAGGTAACCTACCCGCCGTCGTCGTGAGCCACGACGTGGCGTTCTGTCCCCCTGACGAAATGGTCCGCACCGAAGCGGCGATCCCCTCTCCACGTGAGGCTCAGCGGTTCTGGCGTTCGATGCCGCGACGGACGAGGTCACGGATGCCGGGCAGGGTGACCGCGCGGATCGTGACCTCGTTCAGCCAGACGTGCAGGCGACTCGGCGGCGCGTACTGGTTCATGCCCCGTCGGGCGAGCGCCTGCCGCTTGACCACCTCGGCGCGGAGGCCGGCCTGCGGTGACCGATGATGGGTCCGTGGCCCAGCAGCAGCACGCGGTACGCCGGAGGAACCTTCCCACGTCGAGCGCGGAGGGGGCGTGGCATGCGCTGGTCCTCGACGTCGAACAGCCAGCTCGCCCCGCACTGCGGGTGGAGGTAGCCGGCCGCGGCCTGCTCGTGCTGCGGCACGGCACCGAGATCGTGCTCCTGGCCAGCGTGGCGGATGACCGCTTCGGCGTCGCGTACGCCGCAACAGGGCAGCACCGCCCGCCGGTCGCGCCGATCCGCGCCGCCCAGGCGGCGACCTTCGGCACCGCCGACGCGGGCGGCGTCTGGCAGGGGCGGTGGGCGCACCACTTCGCTGCCGCGCTGAGCGGAACCGTCGACGGGCCGTTACACGCGGGTCGCTGGGTGATCGGCGGCGACATCGCCCACCCGGCCGGCGACGCGGCGCGGCACCGGACCCCGGTCCTGTTGCCGCACGACCGGGGCTGGATCGACTGGTTCAGCGGAGACCGGCACCGGCAGATTCTGCCGCTGCGCCCGCTGGCCAACCCTGAGGCCGGGCGGGTCAGGGCCTATCGGAAGCAGTTCCGGGAGGGCATCCTCCCCCCTGTGCTGCTCTGGTGGATCAGTGGTCTCGACTGCCCCGTCGTGCTGGACGGTCACGATCGACTCGTCGCCGCTGCCGCCGAGGACGGACAGCCGCCGGTGCTCACGCTCTCCTTGGTGGACCAGCACCAGGTCGACGTCGACACGGACACCACCGTGCGCCGCTACGCGACGACCACCCGGACCGTACGGCACCAGGTGTCCGCCGGTACGCCCGGCGCGGCGGAGGCCCTCGCCGCCGCGCACCGCCGCCTCGCCCGCGACCTACGCGGTATCGAAACCGGTTACGGCACCACCCGTGCCTGGCCGTTGCGGGGCGGCCCGGCGACGTGGCACCGCCTCGCCGAGGCACATGTGCCGGACTGGCACACGGAGATCAGCGCGGCCGACGGGACGTAGGGTCGACGCCTGCCCCCGACGGGCGTCGACCGCAGCTCAACCCTTCACACAGATCACCTGCTTGAGGTGGGCGACCACCTCGACCAGGTCATCCTGCTGCGCCATCACCTCGGTGATGTCCTTGTACGCGCCGGGGATCTCGTCGAGAACTCCGGCGTCCTTGCGGCACTCCACACCCGACGTCTGCGCCGCCAGGCACGCGGGGTGCGGAGAACACGAGGGCCGCCCCGACCCGTGGCGGGTGGGGCGGCCCTCGGCGTCGGCCGACGCGCTGGCTAGCTGCGTCCGTCCGATCGCCGGGGCGATGTGATCAGGCCAGCTGGTGCGCCGGTGGGCACGAGTACGCCAGTCGGCCGGTAGTGGTTGCGTTGCCGCCCCGCAATGGATATCGCCCGGCCCTCAGGCCCGGACCTCGTCCCGCTCACCGGCGAGCCGGTCCAGGTGGGCGGCGAGTTCGTCGGTGAGCAACAGGTCGGTGCGGATCTCCTCGTGCGGGTACCCGGCCCGACCAATCATGTGCGCGGCCACCGGGGCGGTGGCCAGCTGGAAGATGCCGACCAGCACCAGCGTGGTGATGTCCACGCCGGTCCGCAGCCGCAGCGCGCAGCCGACCAGCACCAGCAGCAGTCCGAGGACCTGCGGCTTGGCGGCGGCATGCATCCGGGTGAGCAGGTCCGGGAAGCGCACCAGGGCCACCCCGGCGGCGAGACTGAGGAGCGCGCCGCTGATCAGGCAGACGGCGGCGACGATGTCGAGGACGGCGTCGAGGGTCATTCGCTCTTCCTCCGCGTGGCGAAACGGGCGATGCTGACCGACCCGACGAACCCGAGGACCGCGAGGACCACCAGCACCGGCAGGGCGGTGGCGTCACGGCTGTAGGCGGCCTCGGTGGCGATCGCGGCGACGATGATGGCCAGCAGCACGTCGGTGGCCACGGCCCGGTCCAGGATCGACGGACCCCGGATGATGCGGCTCAGGGTCAGCCCACCGGCCACCGCCAACAACACGGTGACGGTCACGGCGACGGTGGTCATGTCGGTTCCCCTTCCAGGTGCGCCAACGGGTTCGGGTACCCGGCGGTGCGGACTCGGCGCAGCTCGTCGGCTGAGCCGACGGCCTCGATGATGCGCGCCTCCAGGTCGTACACGCTGCGCCGGAACTGTTCGACCTCGTCCCGGCTGTTCACACCGATGACGTGGACGAACAGGGTGCCGGTGGTGCGGTCGGCCTCCAGGATCAGGCTGCCCGGGACGAGGGTCAGCGCCTCGGCGGTGAGGGTGAGGTTGAGGTCGGTGTTCACCCGCAACGGGACCGCGATGATGGCGCTGCGCGGCACGTGTTTCGGCCGCAGGGCCAGCCAGGCGATCTGCGCCGAGGCGACCACCAGGTCGCTGAGGAAGCGTCGCCAGAAACGCAGCATCCCGAGCGGGTGGATCCGCCCGGCGAACGTCACCGGCGGCAGCGGGAAGACCGCGATGAGGATCGCGGCCACCACCAGCCCACTGATCACGTTGGCCCAGGAGAGCGTGCCCCAGAGCAGCACCCAGACCGTCACCAGACCGGTCATCGCGATGATCTGGTTGCGGTGCCGGGCCGATCGGCTCAGCGGCGGGTTCGGCGGGTCGACCGGTTCGGCGGGGGTCATCTGGTCGGCGCTCACGGCGTACCCCCCGGGAAGACGGCGTCGACGTACGGTGTCCGACGCAGCAGGTCGTTGGCGGCGTCACTGCTGACATCGAAGAGTGGACCGGCGACCACGGTCAGCACCAGGCCGAAGACCACCAGCGCCACGGTCGGCGCGATCATCAGCTTGGGCAGCACGGCGCCGGAGCGCCCGGCGGGCAACGGCTGCTGCGGCTGGACCGAGCCGTCGACTTGGGATGCCTGCTCCGCCTCGTCGGCGTCCGGCATCTCCGCGTGCGGGGCCCGCCAGAACGCCAGGTTCCACACCCGGGCCACCGCGTACAGGGTGAGCAGACTGGTGATCAGCCCACCGGCGACCAGGATCCAGGCCAACACCCCACCGTCGTCGATACCGGCCTGGACCAGGCCGAGTTTGCCGAGGAACCCGGAGAAGGGTGGGATGCCGGCGAGGTTCAGCGCGGGCACGAAGAACAGGATGGCCAGCAGTGGCGAGAGTCTCGCCAGGCCACCGAGGCGTTCCATGTTGGTGCTGCCACCTCGACGTTCGACCAGGCCGGCGGCGAGGAAGAGGGTGGTCTGGATGGTGATGTGGTGCACCACGTAGAAGATCGCCGCGGACAGCCCGAGAGCCGAGGTCAACCCGACTCCGAAGAGCATGTAGCCGATGTGGCTGATCAGGGTGAACGACAGCAACCGTTTGATGTCCGACTGGGCGACCGCGCCGAGGATGCCGACCACCATGGTCAGCACCGCCGTCACCATCAGCAGGGTCGCGGTCCGACCGCCGGGGAAGAGCAGCGTCTCGGTCCGGATGATGGCGTACACACCGACTTTGGTGAGCAGTCCGGCGAAGACGGCGGTGACCGGGGCCGGGGCGGTCGGGTAACTGTCCGGCAGCCAGGCCGACAGGGGGAAGACCGCCGCTTTGATGCCGAAGGCCAGCAGCAGCATGCCCTGCAACAACAGCCGCAGGTCGTCCGGTAGGGCGTCCAGCCGGTCGACGAGCTGGGCCAGGTTGAGCGTCCCGGTCGAGGCGTACACCAGGCCGATCGCGACCAGGAAGATCACCGACGAGAGCAGGCTCACCACGACGTACGTGGTGCCGGCCCGGATTCGCGTCTCGGTGCTGCCCAGGGTGAGCAGCACGTAGCTGGCGACCAGCAGGATCTCGAAGCCGACGTAGAGGTTGAACAGGTCACCGGAGAGGAACGCGTTGCACACACCGGCGGTCAGCACCAGGTAGGTCGGGTGGTAGACCGACAGCGGCGTCTCCTCGTTGCCGTCGGCCATGCCCTGACCCATGGAGTACACCAGCACGCAGAGGGTCACCGCGGCGGAGACCACCAGCATCAGGGCAGCGAGTTGGTCGGCCACCAGGACGATGCCCAACGGTGCGACCCAGCCGCCGACCTCCACCACGAGCGGCCCGTCTTTGCTGGACTGCACCAGCAGCGTCGCGGCCACCCCGACGGTGGCGGTGAGCACGGTCAGGCTCACCCACCGCTGGGCGCGCGGACGCCCGAGCAGCAGCAGTGTCAATGCCGCGCCGAGCAGTGGCATCACCACCGGCAGCGGAACGAGGTGCGTCATCCGGCCCTCCCCGAGTCCACCGTGCCGGCCAGGGTCCGGTCGGCACCGGTTTCCTCGTTGTCGTCGTCATCGTCACCGTCGACGTCGTCGTCCGGGACCTCGTCGCGCTCGGCGAGGTCCATGATCCGGCGGTCCTCGACGTCGTCCTGCACCTCGTCGTGCCCGTTGAGGTGCCAGCTGCGGTACGCCAGGGCGAGCAGGAACGCCGTCATGCCGAGCGTGATCACGATGGCGGTGAGGATCATCGCCTGCGGCAACGGATCACTCATCTCCTCCTGCGAGGAACTGCCGACGATCGGCGGCGCGCCGGCCCGCCCACCGGTGAGCAGCAGCAGGTTGGCCCCGTTACCGAGCAGGATGACCCCCATCAACACCCGGGTGAGGCTGCGTTCCAGCAGCAACGTCACGCCGGCCGCGACGAGCACGCCGATCACGATGACGTAGGTGAGGTTCGGTGTCACACCAGCTCCTTTTCCCGTACCTCGTTGTCCTCGGTCTCGTGCTGGCGGTCCATCTCCGCGCCGAGGCTGCGCAGGATGTCCAGCACCAGGCCGACGACGATCAGGAAGACACCGACGTCGAAGAAGGCCGACGTGACGAAGTGGACGTGCCCCAGCACCGGCAGGTGGAAGTCGAGCAGCGCGCTCTGCAGGAACTCGCCGCCGAGCAGCAGCGCCGCCAGACCGGTACCGACGGCCACGAAGAGCCCGGCACCGAGCACCATGCCCGCGTCGACGGGCGCCGCCCCGTTGAGCTCCGTACGCCCGCCCGCCAGGTAGCGCACGGCCAGGGCGAGACCGGCGACCAGGCCGGCGGTGAAGCCGCCACCGGGCGCGTTGTGGCCGCTGAAGAGCAGGTAGATGGCGAAGAGCATGATGGCGTGGAACAGCAGCCGGGTGATCACCTGGAGGATGACCGACTGCGCGCGGGCGGTGGCGCCGGTGGTCAGCCAGCGGGGACGGGGCGACTCGGCCCGACCGCCGCCGGGGATGTCACTGCGCCGGTCCAGGTCGCGCGCGTGGCGGAAGATCAGGCTGGCCACGCCGGTGGCGGCCACCACCAGCACCGCGATCTCGCCCATGGTGTCCCACGCCCGGATGTCCACCAGGGTCACATTCACCACGTTCTTGCCGCCGCCGTACGACACCGCCTCGTCGGGGAAGCCGACGGAGATCGGGACGGCCTGCCGGGCCCCGGCGGCGACGTACGCCATGCCGGCGGTGATCGCGCCGACGGCGACCCCCAAGGCCACCCGACCGCGCCGACTGGACCGGATCGGTCGCTCCGAGAACTTCGCCGGTAGCCGCCGCAGCACCAGCACGAACATCACGATGGTGACGGTTTCCACCAGGAACTGGGTCAACGCCAGGTCCGGCGCGCCGTGCAGGATGAACAGCAGCGCGATGCCGTATCCGGCGACGCCCACCAGGATCATCGCGGTGAGCCGGCGCAGCGCGCGGGCGGCCATCACGGCGGCGACCACCACCACGGCGGCGGCGACCCCCTGCAACGGCGTGTCCCAGAGGTGGAACCGCTGCGGCCAGGGGCTGCCGGCCACCAGCGTGCCGCCCGGCAGCAGGACCAGCACCACCAGGATGACGCCGAGGTAGAACGGCAGCGAACCACGCTGGGTCGCACCGGTCAGCTCCACCGCCAGCCGGTCGACCAGCCCGATCGACTTGCGGTAGACGTCCGCACCGTCGAACGGCAGCCGCAGGGTGGCCCGCACCCGCTCACGGCGCATCAGCTGGAACAGCCCGACACCACCGGCCACGGCGAGCACCGAAAGGCCGAGCGCCGGCGTGAAACCGTGCCAGAGCGCCAGGTGGTAACCGGTCTCGGCGGAGGGGTAGAGGTCCGCGTACGGGGCGAGCAGGCGGTCCACGGCCGGGGCGAGCACGCCGACGGTGACCCCGGCGAGGGCCAACACGGCCGCCGGAGCGAGCAGCGACCAGGAGACCGGCCGGACCTCGGTGGCCTCGATGCCGGGTTTGTCGGCGAACGCACCCCAGAGGAACCGCAGGGTGTACGCGACGGTCAGCACCGAGCCGAAGACCACACCGGCCAGCACCACCAGGTCGGCGGTGCCGCCGTGCAGCAGCGCCTCCAGCGCGGCCTCTTTGGCGACGAACCCGGCCATCGGCGGGAGCCCGGCCATCGAGGCGGCGGCGAGTCCCGCCACCACCGCCAGGGCCGGTGACCGGCGGCCGAGGCCACTGAGTTCACGCAGGTCCCGGGTGCCGGTGGCGTGGTCGACGACGCCGACGGTGAGGAAGAGAGTGGCTTTGAACAGCGCATGGGCCAGCACCATGGCCACACCGGCCAGCGCGGCGTCCCGGGTGCCGCCGCCGAGGATCACCATCAGCAGACCGAGCTGGCTGACCGTGCCGTACGCCAGCAGCAGCTTGAGGTCGACCTGGCGCAACGCGGCCCAGCCGCCGAGGAACATGGTGATCAAGCCGGTGGCCAGCAGCACCGGTCGCCACGGCGCGACGTCGGCGACCGCCGGTCCCATCAGGGCGACGAGGAACACACCGGCTTTCACCATCGCGGCGGCGTGCAGGTACGCGCTGACCGGCGTCGGGGCGGCCATCGCGCCGGGCAGCCAGAAGCTGAATGGGAAGATCGCGGACTTGCTGAGCGCGCCGAGCAGTACCAGCACCACGGCGACCGCGAGGTAACCGCCGCTGGGCAGGTTCTCCGCGACCTCCGACCAGCGGTAGCTGCCGGCGTGCTGGCCGAGCATGACGAACCCGGCGAGCATCGCCAGACCGCCCAGCGTCGTCACCAGCAGGGCCTTCATGGCCGCCCGCCGACCGGCGCGCTTCACGGGGTCGTAGCCGATCAGCAGGTACGAGAAGACGGTGGTCAGTTCCCAGAACACGTAGAGCAGCAGCAGGTCGTCGGAGACCACCAGGCCGAGCATCGCGCCGGCGAAGGCGACGAAGACGGCGGCGAAACGACCCAGACCGGCATCGTCGGTGCGGAAGTAGCGGGCGCTGTAGGCCAGCACCAGTGCGCCGACCCCACCGACCAGGGCCACCATCAGCCAGGACACCGTGCCCATCCGCAGTGCGAGTTCGAGCCCGAGCTGCGGCACCCACGGCACCGTCTCGACCACCGGCTCACCGCCGCGCACCCCGCTCGTGTGGCTGAGTGCCCAGATCAGCGCCGCAGCGGGTGGCAGCGCCACCAGGTAAAGAGCGTTGCGTCCCCAGAGCCGCACCAGCCCCGGGGCGATCACAGCTGCCAACGCATGGACCGCCACCAGTGCCAGCACACAGCCTCCCCAGAGATCATCAGACGGTGTAACGACCTTATCCGGTCACAGCCGTTATCCGCATCCGTCGTGATACTGATCAAACGCGGACACGTCGTAACGAGACCTGCCGGTGGCCGTCACTCCTTTCCCACCCGCCGCAGTCGACCGTCGTCACGGTCGATACGCAACTCCCGTTCCAGCTCGACGATCAGGGTACGCAGGTCGTCGAGACGCTGACTGATCGCTATCCGGTCCACCTCGTCGGGTACGCCGTCGCCGTCGGAGTCGTAACCGGGGCCGAGCCCCTCGGTCATCTCCAGCCGACGCGCCTCCTCCATCGAGTTGACGAAGACCGCGATGAGGATGTTGAGCAGCAGGTTCACGGTGATCACCACGAAGCTGGCGTAGTACAGCACCGTCCACGGCGAGAACGCCATCCCCTGCTCGATCAGCTCCGGGAGGGTCTCCAACGACAGCAGCACGAACAGCGTCAGCAACGACCGGCCGATGTCCCCGTACTGGTCCGGATAGACCTCGCCGAAGATCAGCCAGCCGGCCATGCCGTAGACGTAGAGCGTAACCACGGCCAGTGCGAAGAAGCCACCGATGCCGGGCAGGCTGCGCCACAACGCGGCGACGATCGTCCGCAGGCCGGGTGAGAACCGCACCAGCCGGACGATCCGCAGCACCCGGACCACCCGCAGCAGCGCCGAGTCGCCGTGCAGTCCGGGGAGGAAGATCGCGGCGATCACCAGGAAGTCGAAGACGTTCCAGCCGTGCCGGAAGAAGTCCTGCGGGCGGCGGCCGTAGGCCAGGATCCGGATGGTGATCTCGATGACGAAGATCGACCGGAAGCCCCACTCCAGCAGCCGGAGCGCGGGGCCGGCGCGCCCCAGGTCCGGATAGGTCTCCAGGCCGAGGACCACCCCGTTGGCGAGGATGACCACCACCATGGCGATCTCGAAGGAGCGGGAGGCGGCGAGCCGGGCGCAGAGGTCGAACAATCCGTGGGAGCTCCGAGCCGACCCGCGTCGCGGGACCGGCAGGCGCCTGCCCCTCATCGGGCGACCGGCCCCGGCGCGGCTACCGGATTCGGCGCCACCGCGCACCGTGCGTCGTCGGCGTGCTGACGTACGGCAATCATGGCCGACAGCCTACGGGGCGGCGGGTGACCCGCCCGACGCCCCTCCGGTGCACCGGAAGCCAGCCCACCCACGCCCCGGCACGTCGGGTCGGACCTGAGTGGAGCCCCGCCGCGTTGTCCGGCGAGCCGCCGGTGACACGTGCCGCCGCTGGGCCGGTCAGCCCGCCGAGGAGCGGGCCACCGGCAGGTCGAAGTAGGTGTCCGGCCAGGGTTCGTCGCGGTAGCGGAAATGCCACCATTCCCTGTCGTAGCCGACGAAACCGCCGTCGACCATCAACTGTCGCAACTGCCGCCGGTTCTCGCGGGCGATGGCGCTGACCCGGTCCGCGTCGACGTGCGACAGCGGGTCGAAGCAGTCGAAGCCGGTGCCCATGTCGACGCTGGCGTCGGCGAAGCGCTGTCCGGCTTCGGCGGTGCAGGCCACCAGCGGCTGACCGGGTTCGTAGCGGCTCGGCTCGGGTGCCGGCAGGTCGACCAGGGTGACGTCGACGGTGCTGCCCCGACTGTGGGCGCTGGGCGCGCCGAGGTAGCCGCGCTCCACCAGCTGCGTCTTGGCCACCCGTGGGTAGAACTCGGTCTTCATGCCGTCCTGGCCCGGCTGACCGGTCCAGTCGATGAAGTCCTCGGTGGCCCGCTGTGGGCGATAGCAGTCGTACACCTTGAGGCTGCGGCCGACGGCGAGCGCGGCCTCCTGCACCGCGCGCAACGCCTCGGCGGCACGGGCGGTGAGCAGGCACAACGGCTCCTGGTAACCGGCTATGCGGCGGCCGACGAAGTTGTGCGCCGTGGCGTACCGGATGTCGGTGAGGATTCGGTGATCCACATCGGACAGCACGACGAAGCCCGGCCCGGCCCGGGTCGGCGACGTGGGCGCAGGGTGCGGTTCGTCGCGCGTACACCCGGCCACCACCAGCGCGACGGCCGCGACCGCCGCGGCCAGCCATCCCCGGACGGCCGCCGTCCCGGTCATTCGGTACGCGGCGGCCGTCCCGTCCCGGCGGTGCGCAGCCGCCGGCGGCGGCCCACCAGACCCACGACGAGCAGCGTCAGACCGGCGGCGAGACCGACCAGGGAGGCCGCCCGGAGCCGACCGGCGAAGGCACGCGGATCGTCCGTCTCCGCCCCGGACGCGCCACCGGGCAGCGCCTGCGGGGGCACCGACGCCGGTGCCGCCGAGGCGGTCGTCGAGCCGGGGCTCACCAGGACGCCCACCGAAGCCGCCGGGGGCAACGCGAAGCCCCAGTCGAGCAGGGCAGCGCCCTGTTGCCACGCCCGCTGGTCGATCACGTCCGCGCCCAGCAGCGTCACCACGAGGCGACGCCCACCGCGTTCGGCGGCACCGACGTAGGTGTGCCGGGCCAGGTCGGTGTAGCCGGTCTTGCCGCCCAGCGCGCCGGGATAGTGGTAGAGCAGTTGGTTGTCGTTGACGATGGTGAACCCCTTGGCGCGCTGCCTCGGCTGGGCCGGGATGGTCGCCTCCCGGGTGGCCACGTACCGCCGGAAACGCGCGTCGGCGAAGCAGGCCCGGGTGATCAGAGCCAGGTCGTACGCGCTGGTGAACTGACCCGGACCGTCCAGCCCGGACGGGGTCGCGGCGTGGGTCTGGTACGCGCCGAGCAGGCGGGCCTGCTCGTTCATCGCCCGTAGCCCACCGGCCATGCCGTCCACGCCGCCACCGAGGCGGGCCAGCGCGTTCGCCACCTCGTTTCCCGAGCGCAGCAGCAGCCCGAGCCAGAGCGTCTCGACCCGGTAGCGGCCCCCTTCGACCAGCCCCACGGCCGAACTGCCCGGCTCGATGTCGAGGTCACCGGCGGTGATGGTGACGACGTCGGCCGGGTCCAGTCTGGGCAGCATGGTCGCGGCCAGCAGCAGCTTCTGCACGCTGGCCGGGGTGGCGTACTCGTGGGGCCCACAACCACCGAGCACCTCGCCGCTGTCCAGATCGGCGACCAGCCACGAGGCGGCGGCCACCTTCGGCGGCTTCGGCACGCCCGGAGGCACGACCAGGCCGGAGGTGGCCAGTCGGGGGCCACCGACGGCCCGTTGCACCGGGTCCGGAGAGGGTGTCACCGGCGGAGTGGGTCCGGGAGCCGGTGGCGCTGGACGCGGGCACGGCACCGGCGCGACCGCGTTGGCGCCGGAGGCGGGCACCACGGGCGTGGTCAGCAGGGCGGCAGCCACCGCGACTGCGAGCGCGGAAACTCTCACAATCGCCGACACTATCGGGTGAATTCCGGCGAGTCTGGCGAATCGACCAGCCTGGACGGCGGTTTCGCGCCACCACCTATTCGGCGGAGGTCGGTGCGACGCGGGATCGTCGCCCGGCGAGGATCGCCACCGCGATCGCGACCGCACCCACCGCCAGCGCCACGAACATGCCCGCACCCGGCCGGTCGGTGTTCGACGGTCCGCCGGCCGGCGGTGCCGCCGCGATCGGCCCGGCCCCGGCCGGCGTCGGTTCGGCGTCCGACTCCCCCGGCTCCACCAGTCGGCCGACGCTGGTCTGCCGGGGCAGCGAGAACCCCCAGTCGAGCAACGCGGCACCCTGCTCCCACCCACGCAGCGGCCGAGGCTCGGCACCGAGCAGCGTGACGACCAGCCGCCGACCGTCCCGCTCGGCCGCGCCGACGTACGTGTGTCGCGCGTAGTCGGTGAAGCCGGTCTTGCCGCCCAGCGCACCGGGATAGCGGTACACGAGCTGGTTCTCGTTCTGGATCTCGAAGCCCTTGCCCCGCAGCGCCTTCTGCGCGGGAATGCGGGTGCGTTCGGTGAGCACGTACCGGCGAAACGCCGGATCGGCGAAGCAGGCCCGCGCGATCAGGGCCAGGTCGTACGCGCTGGTGAACTGACCGGGTGCGTCCAGCCCGGACGGGGTGACCGCGTGGGTCTGCCGGGCACCGAGTAGCCGGGCCTGCTCGTTCATCGCGCGTACCCCACCGGCCACACCGTCCGCGCCGCCACCGAGACGGGCCAGCGCGTTCGCCGCCTCGTTGCCGGATTGCAGCAGCAGGCCCAGCCAGAGCGTCTCCACCCGATACCGGCCACCCGGCAGCAGGCCGACCGCCGAACTGCCCGGGGCAATGTCCAGGTCCTCCTTGGTGATCGTGACGACCTCGGCCGGGTCCAGCCTCGGCAGCATGGTCGCGGCCAGCAGCAGCTTCTGCACACTGGCCGGGGTGGCGTACTCGTGGGGCCCACAACCACCCAACACCTCGCCACTGTCCAGATCGGCCACCAGCCACGACGACGCGGTCACCTTCGGTGGCGCGGGCACTCCGGGCGGCACGATCAGGCCGGGGGTGGCGAGTGCGTCACCGCCGACCACCCGATGCTCCGGAACGGGCGGCGGCGGTGTCGGTTTCGGTGATCGGGTCACCTTCGGCGCCACCGCCTTCGGGCAGGGCACCGCCGTCGGGGCCGACCCGGCAGAGTCCGGTGCGGGCGGCGGTGTCACGGCGGCAGCCGGACGTGCGAGCGGGACGGACCGTCCGGAACCCGCAGTGTTCGCGGCAACACCGGGAGTCATGGATATCGTCACTGCGGCGACGGCGGCGCAGCCGGCGACCAGAGCCCGAACTCTCATGAAGACGCAGACTAACGGCACGATCGCCGATGCCGTCCACCCCGCCGGGCCGGGATCGCCCCGCCGACAGCCGCGATCTTCGCGGGGATCTGTTGAACCGTCCCCGGTGTCTTCGCGTATCCACGACCGAACACACGAAACGCCCGGACCTGCTGCGGGAGCGCTCCCGCAGCAGGTCCGGCAGCACCCGAAGGTCCTCGGCACGCGGGGCGGGGCCGGCCGCCGCTGTCGAATCGTCCTCCCGGGCATCCCACTGCGCACACCCGCCGACCGGGCGTGTCCTCCGGCGGTCACATCATGAGGAGAAGAACATGGTCAGGCGTACCCGCACGCACCAGAAGCACGCCGCCCTGAAGCTTGGCGGCGTCGGTGTCCTGGCGGTGGTGCTGCTGGGCGGTGGCCTGGCGCTGGCCTCCGCTGACGAGGCCGCCGGGCCACAGACGGCGAACTGCCCCACGGTGCGGGACAAGCTGTCCAGTGTGCCCGCAGCCGCCCGCGACGGCGTGGAACAGGAACTGGCCAACCTCGACAAGCAGATCGCCGACGCCAACGCCCGCCTCGCCCAACAGGCCGCCAACCCCCAGGGCGGCCCGAACTTCATCCAGAACGCCATCCTCGGCCCGCTGGCCAGCAAGCGCACCGCCGCCCTCGACCGCATCGGCATCACCATCAACCGTGCCGGTGGCCAACGCCCCGACCTCGCCGCCCTGGCCACCTGCGGCCTGAACGCCCCGGGGGTACCCAGCGCCGTCAACGGCGACGCGGGCAACGGCGACGCCGGAAACACGGGCAACGGCAACGCCGGGGACGCCGGGAACGCGGGCGACGGCGGCGCCGGGAACGCGGGTGACGGGGTCGCCCAGCGGGTGAGCTGCCCGACGGTGGCCGACCGGCTTCCGGCAGTGCCGGCACAGGCGGCAGCGGAGGTACGACGGGAACTGGCCAACTTGGAAAACCAGATCGCCGACGCCGACGCCCGCCTCGCCCAGCAGGCCGCCAACCCCCAGGGCGGCCCGAACTTCGTCCGCAACGCCATCATCGGCCCACTGGAGGACCGACGCGTCGCGGCGATCAACCGCATCGCCACCGCGATCGGCCGGGTCGACGGCAACCGCCCCGCCGACCTGGTCAACCTGGCCCGGCCCTGTTCGACGCACTGACCGAGCGGGACCTCGGTGGGCGTGGACGAGACGCCCTGACCCTCCGCCGGGGCCGGTCGGCGCGTCGCCTACCGGCCCCGGTGCCCGTGGCCCGACCGGCCGGGCGTCACCGCCTAGCGGGTCGACGCGCCGACCACCCGGCGCAGCCAGCGCCGCTGCCAGGGAGTCTCCACCGCGCCCGGCCGGTAGGCGGCGCGTACCCAGTCGACCGCGCGCTCCGCAGGTAGCCCGTCGAGGATGGCGAGCGCGGCCAGCGCGGTGCCGGTCCGTCCCCGGCCACCCAGACAGGCCACCTCCACCCGCTCGCCGGCGTACCCACGGCGCAGCGCCTCGCGCAACGCGTCCAGGGCGTCCGCCCGGTCCAGCGGAACCCAGAAGTCCGGCCACCGGATCCGCCGGTACGCCCAGCCCGGCACCGGCCCGGGGGCGAGCAGCAGGCTGAACTCGGCCGGTGAGGCGTGGTCACCGATGCGTCGGCCCCGTACCCGCACCCCGCCGGGCAGTTCCACCACACCGGCCTCGTCCGACCAGGCTCGCCTCTCCACCACCACGACCTCTCCCGAGTTGGCCGGTCCGGCCGGATGTTGTCACAGTCCGCCGTTCACCGCTCCTGGTCGCCCTGCCGGTAGCCGTCCGACCAGACACTGCGGTAGATGGTGCCCCGCCCGTCGGGGTCGGGGACTCCGGTGGACCCCACCTCGGTCAGACCGGCCCCGCTGTCGTTGGACCGCAGACCGCCGGCTCGGCGGGAGCGGCGCAGCCGGGTGACGACGAACCAGACGAGAGCCAGCAGCGTGGCGACGATGACCAGGTTCTGCAGGATACCGGCGTACCCCTCCACCAGGTGCCAGTTGTCACCGAGCAGGTAACCGGCCATCACGAAGGTGGTGTTCCAGATCAGACTGCCCAGCGTGGTGTAGACCGCGAAGGTCAGCAGCGGCATGCGTTCCACCCCGGCCGGAATGGAGATCATGCTTCGGAAGATCGGAATCATCCGTCCGAAGAAGACGGCCTTGACGCCGTGCCGCAGGAACCACTCCTCGGTCCGGTCGATGTCGGTGAGCTTCACCAGCGGCAGTCGCGCCGCGATGGCCCGCGTCCGCTCCCGGCCCAGGGCGGCGCCGATCCAGTAGAGCGCCACGGCACCGACCAACGAGCCGAGGGTGGTCCAGAAGATGGCGCCGATGACGTTCATCCGCCCCTGCGCCGCGACGAACCCGGCCAGCGGCAGGATCACCTCGCTGGGAATCGGGGGGAACAGGTTCTCCAGCGCCACGGCCAGCCCCGCCCCGGGGCCACCGAGCCGCTCGACCAGGTCGGTGACGAAACCGACCAGACCGTCCTCGGGCGGTGCGGACTGGCCGAGGACGACGGAGGAGGCGTGCCGGGCATGCGTCATGGGCTACACGCTACGAACCTCGCCGCGACGGCGCTCGCCCGGCATCGACCTTTCCGACCTACGGGGCTTAAGCTGCACGGATGTCGCGCCCTCCGCTGAGCATCGCCGTCGCCCAGCCCTCGTGTGTGGCGTACGACGTCGACGCGAACGTGGCGGCGCACGCCGCGTTGCTGCGGACCGCTGCGGCCCGGGTGGTGGTCTTCCCGGAGTTGTCGCTGACCGGTTACGAACTCGACGCCGAGCCGGTCGACCCGGCCGATCCGCGACTCGCGCCGCTGGTCGCGGCATGCGCGGCGACGGGGACGCTCGCGCTGGTCGGCGCGCCGGTGGCCGGCGAGCACATCGCCACCCTCGCGGTGGACGGCACCGGGGCCCGGGTGGCGTACCGAAAGATGTGGCTGGGCGACGTCGAGGCCCGCCGGTTCCGCCCGGGACCGGCACCGGTCGTGCTGGACGTCGACGGTTGGCGGATCGGCCTGGCGATCTGCAAGGACACCGGAGTCGCGGACCACGCGGCACGCACCTGCGCCGCCGGCATCGACGTGTACGCGGCCTCGATCCTCGACGCCGCGACGGAGGCGCACGTGCCGGACCAGCGGGCGGCGCGGATCTCCACCACCCACCGGGTCGTGGTCGCGGTCGCCAGTTTCGCCGGTTCCACCGGTGGTGGCTACACCACGGCGGCCGGGCGATCGGCGATCTGGGCGGCGGACGGTTCGGTGCTCGCTCGCGCCGGGACCGCACCGGGCGAGGTCGTCGGAGTGAGCCTGACCTGAGCGGCCGGACGGCTCACCGCCTCGGCAGGGTCGCCTCGAGCCGGTCCAGCACGTCGTCGACCCGGTCGGCGACGTCGCTCGGCAGCCGACCGCGTGCCACCTCGTCGTCGAGGCGATCACGCAGGTCCTCGAGGCGCTTCTCCTGGTCCTTAGGTCGCCCCTCGACGAGGTCGGTCAGGTGCTTGCGCAGCCGGTCGGCGACCTTACGGTCGACCTCGCCGGTGAGCTGCGCCTCGGTGAGCAACGCGATGAGTTCCACCGCCGCCCGGCGCAGGTTCACCGGCTCCGTGCGCTCGGCGGGCGACGTGGTGGCCGGTCGTGGCGAATTCGCCGCCGACGGGGGCGGTGGAGCGGTCGTCGGGGTCAGCGGAGCGGTGGTCGGCTGCCCGTCGCCCCGGTCACCGAGAACCACCATCGCGCCCAGGCCCAGGAGCAGCACCAGCGCGAACGTGACCAACGCTCCGGTGGGCGGGCCGGTACTCCCCCGGCGGGCCCGTGGTCGTCCGGGTGCCGGCCCGCGCAGCGGTCTACCGGTCACGGAACGGGGCCTGACGACGGACGTGACCCGCGCCGGGCGGGCCGCCGGCTCGACCAGGGTCGGTGGGTGGTGCGGCAGCGGCCGGGTGGCGTCCGGGTCGCCGTCGGTGACCGGGGGGTCGAACGTGGCCGTCGCCGCCTCGGCGGCAGCGGCGGCGCGGAGCCGGGTGGCCAGTCGCCCGGCGGTGGGGCGTCGTTCCGGGTCCGGGTCGAGGCAGGCCAGCACCAGTTCGGCGAGGTCGTCGGGCAGTCCCGGTGCCCGTGGGGGTGCCACGCTCGGGCGGTCCGCGTGCACCCGGACGGCGTCGGACCAACTGCGTACCGGCAGCGGCACGTCACCGGTGACGGTGCGGTACAGCAGCGCGCCGAGGGCGTACACGTCGCTGGCCGGATGCGGTGGGGCGGCGCTCAACCGTTCCGGCGCGAGATACGCGGGCGTACCCATCAGGATGCCGCTCGCCGGTCGGCCGCCGGGCGTCGGCGCGCCCGCCAGCGCGGCGATGCCGAAGTCGAGAACCTTGGCACCGTTGTCGGTGAGCATCACGTTGCCCGGTTTGATGTCCCGGTGCACCACGCCCAGGCGGTGCGCGGCGGCCAGGGCGGCGGCCACCTCGGCGGCCATCCGCAGGGCCGGTCGCCAGGGCAGTGGCCCCTCGGCCAGGCGGTCGGCGAGACTCTGCCCGTCGACCAGTTCCATCACCAGGTACGGCACGACGCTTCCGCCGGCCAGGGCCGCTTCGCCGTAGTCGTACACCTGGGTGACGTGTGGGTGGGTCAGTCGCGCCGCGGCGCGGGCCTCCCGCCGGAGGGTGGCCCGCAGGTCCGGGTCGACGGCGAACGTCCCGGCGAGCATCTTCACCGCGACCGGTCGGCCGAGGACCTCGTCGTCGGCCCGCCACACCTCGGACATTCCGCCGAGGCCGATGCGGTCGTGCAGCACGTAGCGGTCGTGCAACCGCAGGCTGGGGGTGAACGGCGACATGGGCCCCCAGTGTGCCCGCTGCACCAGTTGGCGCACCACCCCTGTCTCGGGTCGCCGTCGCGAGGGCTGGGAAACCGGTGGGCAGCGCCCTTGCAGGTTCATTGAACACCGGTTTAATCTGGGTTCGTGGCGTCGAATGGCGTGAGGTCAGGGGCGCACGATGGCGAGTTCGCCACCGTGAGTCGGATCCGTGACGCCGCCATCGCCCGGTTCGCCCGAGACGGTTTCGGTGCCGGGTTGCGCGCCATCGCCGCCGACGCCGACGTCACCGCCGGCCTGATCGTGCACCATTTCGGCTCGAAGGACGGACTGCGTCGCGCCTGCGACGCGCACGTGCTCGCGTTCATGCGCGAGGAGAAGGCGAAGGCGCTGACCAGCAACACCGGCACGACGCTGCTGGCGCAGATGGCCGAGATCGCGCGCTTCGCGCCGATGGTGCAGTACCTGCTGCGCAGCATGCAGGCCGGCGGCGAGTTGGCGCTCAGCATGCTCGACCACATGATCGCCGATGCGGAGGAATACCTGTCGACGGGTGAGGCGGCCGGCGTGGTCCGGCCCAGCCGAGATCGGGCCGCGCGGGCGCGATACCTGGCCTATCAGGCGACAGGCAGCATGGTGCTGTGGTTCACCCTGCACGGGTCCGCCGCCGCCCCGGAAGAATTCCCGGTCCTGTTCCGTCGGTACATCGACGACCTCGTGCTCCCCGCTCTGGAACTGTTCACGCAAGGGCTGCTCGTCGACCGGTCGATGTTGGACGAGTACCTGATGTACGTGCCGGATCCGCCTGCGACGGGCGACGCGGGTAACGCCGCACGCTAGCCACCACGCCCCGGCGTGGCCACCTTTTCTCCGCGAGTTCACGGTCTCACGACGTCGGTTTCCCGGGACGCCCCTGGGCTCTCCTCAGACGAGGTCTACGACGATGACTCCTGCTATCGACATCCAGCACCTTGACAAGTCATTCGGGCGGGTCAAGGCCCTCAGCGGGCTCGACCTCCGGGTCGCCACCGGCACCGTGCACGGCTTCCTCGGGCCCAACGGCGCGGGCAAGTCCACCACCATTCGGATCCTGCTCGGGCTGCTCCGTGCCGATGCCGGCCGGGCCCGGCTGCTCGGCGGTGACCCGTGGGCGGACGCGGTGACGCTGCACCGCCGGCTCGCCTACGTCCCGGGCGACGTGGAGTTGTGGCCCAACCTCACCGGGGGCGAGGCGATCGACCTGTTCGCCCGGCTGCGCGGCGCGGTGAACGCGGGCCGCCGCGACGAACTGTGCCAACGCTTCGACCTGGACCCGAGTAGGAAGGGTCGCACCTATTCCAAGGGCAACCGGCAGAAGGTGGCCCTGATCGCGGCCCTGGCCAGCGACGTCGAGTTGCTGCTGCTCGACGAGCCCACCGCCGGGCTGGACCCGCTGATGGAGGCGGTGTTCCAGGAGTGCATCCGCGAGGCCAAGGAGGCCGGCCGCACCGTGTTGCTGTCCAGCCACATCCTGGCGCAGGTCGAGGTGCTCGCCGACCAGATCTCGATCATTCGTCAGGGCACCATCGTCGAGACGGGCTCGCTGACCGACCTGCGTCACCTGACCCGGACCTCGGTCGACGCGATCACCGATCGCCCCGCCGACGCCCTCACCGGCCTGCCCGGCGTACACAACCTGCGCTCCGACGACGGACACGTCCGTTTCGAGGTCGACGGCGACCACCTCGCCGCCGTTGTCCGTCACCTCGGCGAGCTCGGCGTACAGGGGCTGACGGTCCGGCCGCCGACCCTGGAGCAACTGCTGCTGCGTCACTACGGCGACCAGGTCACCCACCACGGTGCGACGGAGGTGGCGGCCCGATGACTACGAAGGTGCCCAGCCCTCCGGAGCGCGTCGCGGTCGGTGGCGGCAACGCCGTCACCGGAACGGGCACGCTCCTGCGCTTCATGATCCGCCGTGACCGGATCCGGTTCCCCGCGTGGACGCTCGGGCTGACGCTGCTCATGATGTACTTCGCGACCGCGCTGGACGCCATCGTGCAGAGCCCGGAGGATCTCGAAGGGCTGACCGCGTTCTCCAGCAGCCCGGTCGGCGCGGTGTTCGGCGGACGGGGCTTCGGCTTCGACGAGCTGACCATCGAGCGGTTCCTCGCCGGCCAGTACGGCCTCTACGTGGCCCTCGGCGCGGGCCTGATGGGACTGCTCACCGTCGTACGGCACACCCGGGTCGAGGAGCGCTCCGGCAGGGCCGAGCTGATCCGCGCCAACGTGGTCGGCCGGCACGCCCAACTCACCGCCGCGCTGACCCTGACCGCCCTGATGGCGGTGCTGGTCGCGGTGCTGATCGGCGCGACGATGATCAGCCGTGGCTTCGACGGCCGTGGTTCGCTGCTGTTCGGCGCGTCCGTCGCGGCGGTGGCCCTCGCCTTCGCCGGCATCGCGGCGGTCACCGTGCAGTTGTCGGAGTATCCACGGGCCGCCTCCGGCCTGGCCGGCGCGGCTCTCGGTGCCGCGTTCGTCGTGCGGGGACTCGGCGACATGGCGGCGGTGCAGGGTAGCGGACCGTCGTGGTTGTCCTGGCTGTCGCCGTTGGGCTGGTCGCAGCAGACCGCGCCGTACGTCCACGACCGGTGGTGGCCGCTCGCGGTGTCACTCGTGTTCGCGGCGGCTACCGCCGCCATCGCCTACCTCCTGTCCGCGCGGCGGGACTTCGGTGGCGGCCTGGCACCGCCCCGCCCGGGTTCGCCGCGCGCGGCGGCCTGGCTGGCCACCCCGATCGCCCTCGCGTTCCGCCTGCACCGGGCGAGCCTGGTCGGCTGGAGCATGGCGCTGCTGGTCGCCGGGCTGGCCTACGGTTCGTTCGCCGAGCCGCTGCTCGACGGGCTCGACAACGCGCCCGAGGACCTGCTCGCGGTCATGGGTGGACCGGGGAACCTGCTCGCCGGGTACCTGGCCATGATGGGCCTGACCATGGCGCTCGCCGTCGGTGTCTACGCGGTACTCGCCGTCCAGACGCTACGCGCCGAGGAGGTCGAGGGGCGCACCGAGCCGGTCCTCGCCACCGCGGTCAGCTGGCGCGCCTGGCTCGGCAGCCACGTCGCCGTGGTGGCCCTCGGCGTACCGTGGCTGCTGCTCGTCGCCGGTCTGGGGGTCGGCGTGGGGGCCGCCGCGAGCACCGGTGACGCGGCGCTGGTCGGCGACCTGCTCCTCGGCCACGTGGCGCACGCTCCGGCGGTGTGGCTGGTTCTCGCCGCCGCCGCCCTGCTGTACGCGACGGATCCCAGGGCGCTGCCGGCGATCTGGGCCGTGGTCAGCTACGGGCTGATCGCCGGCTACTTCGCCCCGCTCCTCGACCTCCCCGAGGCCGCACTGCGGCTGTCACCGTTCGAGCACGTCGGGGACTACCCGCTGGAGGAGATCAACGTCGTCGCGGTCGTGGTGCTGACCGTGCTCTCCGGCGCGCTACTCCAGGCCGCCCTGGTCGTGTTCCGTCGGCGCGACCTGGTCAGCGGCGGCTGACCGCGACCGGGCGGGCCGCCGAGCCGACATCAGCGTTCGGCGGCCCGCCCGGCAGCGGAGGCTCAGCGAGTTCGGACCGGGGCGGGCTCGCTCAGGTCTCCTCCGCAGGGTCGCGGATCGGCCGGACATCGGTGTCGACGATCCCGTCCTCGTTCATGTCCCGGTGTCGTGCCTTGCGGGCGTCCCACCGCAGGGTGACCGCAGCGAGGATCGCGGCCAGCGCCGTGCCGGTGAGCACGCCGATGGTCGCGCCATCGGTGTGCGCCGAGTCGGAGAAGGAGAGCTCACTGATCAGCAACGAGACGGTGAAGCCGATGCCGGTGAGGAACCCGACCGGGAGCAGGTCCCGCAGGCCGATCGCGTCCGGCAGGCGCAGCTTGGTGAATCGGGTGACCAGCGCGGTGACCCCGAGTACGCCGACGAGCTTGCCTGCCACGAGGGCAACGATGATCGCGATGAGCACCGGCTGCGTGAGCACGGCGTCGTCGCCGTCGCCACCGACGAACGTGACACCGGCGGCGAAGAACGCGAACACCGGCAACGCGAATCCAGACGAGACGGGGCGGACGGCGTGTTCGAACCGGTGCGTACGGGCGGCCGACTCACCGTGCACGGGGCGGGCGGTCACACAGAGCCCGAGCAGGACGCCGGCGATGGTCGCGTGCACGCCGGAAGCGTGCATGAACACCCACGCGATCACTCCGATGGGCAGCAGCAGCCACCATCTGGGTCGTGCGGAACGGACCACCACCCTGAACACCGCGATCGCGGCGAAGGCAAGCAGGAGCGCGACCCAGTCGAGGCTGCCGGTGTAGAAGACGGCGATGACGATGATGGCGAGAAGGTCGTCGACCACCGCCAGGGTCAGCAGGAAGGTGCGGAGCGCGACCGGTAGTCCCCGACCGAAGATGGCCAGAACCGCCAGGGCGAACGCGATGTCCGTGGCGGTGGGAATCGCCCACCCGCGCAACGCGGCCGTATCCCCCAGCGCCATGACGAGCACCACGAACGCGGCTGCGGGCAGGATCATCCCACCCACGGCCGCGACCACGGGAACCGCCGCCTCGCCGAGCCGACGCAGACTGCCGGCGACGATCTCGTGCTTGAGTTCGACGCCCACGACGAAGAAGAAGATCGCGAGTAGCCCGTCGGCTGCCCAGGCCGACACGGACAGGTCCAGGTGTAGAGCGGCCGGGCCGATGACCTGGTCGGAGACCGACGTGTAGGAGGACCGCCAGGGCGAGTTGGCGATTCCCAACGCCGCGACCGCCGCCACCAGGAGCAGCGCGCCACTCGTGGTTTCGAGGGAGATCCAACGACGAAAGCGGCCATGCCGGGACGCGTGAGGTAGGTCAGCCATCACCGTGCTCCATCCGGTCGACGCCTCCTCGGTGTGGTCACCGACGGGCATGCCGACCAGGCTTCCCGGCGCACCGACGATCACTCTAGCCGGTCGGACCCGGTGCGGCGCGCGGTGGTGGCCCCCCTTCCAACGGCTTGAATGTTAGTGACCAACATTTGCCGGGTGACGCTTCCGAAACTCCGGGGCAGGCGGGCCCGTACGCGGGACCGCCTGGTCACCCATGCCCTGGACCTGTTCGAGGACAACGGATTCGAGCAGACCACCGTGGGTCAGATCGCCGCGCGGGCGGGCGTATCGGAGATGACGTTCTTCCGCTACTTCCCGAGCAAGGAGATGGTGGTCCTCGACGACCCGTACGATCCGGTGATCGTCGACGCGGTCGCCCGCCAGCCGGCCACGTTGCCGCCGCTGATCCGGGCGGTACGGGGACTGCGCGCGGCGCTCACCCAGCTGGACGACTTGGATGACCAGACCGCCCGGCGCCGGATCCGGATCGCGGCGAACAGCCCGGCCCTGCGGGGCGGCATGACCCGGATCAACGCGGCCACCGAGACGGCCATCGCCGACCGACTGATCGCCGACGGCACCGCGTCGCTGCCGGCCAGGGTCGCCGCCGCCGTCGTCCTCGCCGCGCTGACCTGCGCCCTGCTGGACTGGGCCACCAGCGAACAGGGCGGCGACCTCACCCTCGCGGTCACCACCGCCCTGGACACCATCGAGGCAGGTCGCCATGACTGACCGGCTGGCGGTCCACGGTCTGGTCAGGGCCTTCGGGACCGGCGCGGGCGTGCTCGGCGTCGACCTCACGGTGCGCCCCGGCGAGATTCACGCCCTCGTCGGCCTCAACGGCGCGGGCAAGACGACCCTGATGCGGATGGTCCTCGGCATGCTCCGCCCCACCGCCGGCCACTGCCGGATCAACGGCCGCCAGCTCGCTCACCTCGCCGCCGACGACTGGGCCAGGGTCGGCCACCTGGTCGAGCATCCGTTCGCCTACCCCGACCTCACCGTGCGGACCAACCTGCTGCTGGCCGCACGACTACGCCGGATCCCGACCGCGCACGCCACCAGGCTGGTCGAACAGGCACTGATCGAGCTCGACCTGACCTGTTACGCCGAGGTCACAAGTCGCTGTCATCGGCGGTGCCGGCGCCTGGCTGCCCATCGCCGCGCCAGCCCTGTGGGCGTTGCAGCCGCACGCCGTGAACGCGGTCCAACTCGCCCTGGTCGCCGTCGTGCCAGCAGGTTTCGCCGCACTGACCCTCGCCGCCTGGGCCCGACTTCAGCTCGACCGCTGACCACGACCGGTGATCATGGGGCGGCCAGCACCGGTGGCCGCCCCGGGCGACGATCTCCCGGTCAGCGCACGGTCGCACTCGTGGCCGGCACGCGGTGTGGGATCAGTTCAGGTCGGCGAGGATCTGTTCGAGGATCTCCGGGGTACGCTCCGGTGGTTCCGCCTCGACGCAGAGCCGTTCCATGGCCACCGCGTAGAAGTCGAGGTCCTCGCGCTTGTCCAGGTAGATGGCACTGGTCAACTGTTCGATGTACACGATGTCGGGCAGGTCCTGGTCGCCGAAGCGCAGGATGGTGAACGCTCCCCCGGCGGCGGCGTGCCCACCGGCGGCGAACGGGATCACCTGCAACCTGACGTTCGGCGTCCGGGTCGCCTTGAGCAGCGCCTCCAGCTGCCCGCGCATCACCTCGGGGCCACCGATCGGGCGGCGCAGCGCCGCCTCGTCGACGACCGCCCACAGTCGGGGTGGGCGCGGCCTGGTCAACAGTTCCTGCCGACGCATCCGCAGGTCCACCCGACGGTCGATCTCCTCGGGCCCGGCGGTGCTGTGACCGAGCAGGACCACGGCTCGGGCGTACTCCCGGGTCTGCAACAGGCCGGGGACGAACTGGACCTCGTAGCTACGGATGAGAGCGGCTGCGGCCTCCAGGCCGAGATAGGACTGGAACCACGACGGCAGCACGTCGCCGTAGCGGTGCCACCAGCCGGGGTTGTTCGCGTCCCGGGCCAGTTTGAGCAGCGCCGAGCGCTCCTGCTCGGCGGTGACGCCGTAGAGCGTGAGCAGATCGGCGACGTCGCGCTCCTTGAACCCGACGCGCCCCAGCTCCATCCGGCTGATCTTCGATTCCGATGACCGGATCTCCCAGCCGGCGCTCTCCCGGGTCACCCCCCGCGACTCGCGTAGCCGCCGCAACTGGGCACCGAGCAGCATCCGCAGCACGGTCGGGCCGGCCGCCGGGCCCTCCTCGGCGGAAACCATGGTCACCTACCGTCCTCCGCAAGGCAGTCAAGAGTCGGAGCCGGTGGACTGGCTCGACCGACGTGTAAGCATGCCATGAACCATCAGTGAGGTGAACCACCCATCCCGTGCAGGGTGAATCCCGTGGATGGGATGCCGGGTCAGCCGATCAGGTGATCGAAATCACCATCTCGGGCCCCGAGCACGAACGCGGCGATCTCGTCCACCGTGTAGATCAGCGCGGGTCCGTCAGGGTGCCGGGAGTTACGCATGGCGATGCCCGCTCCCCCGGGCAGTTCGGCCAGCTCGACGCAGTTACCGCTGGGATTGCTGCGCCGACTCTTCTGCCAGGCGAGGGGAGGCAAGTGGTTAACGGGAACACCGTTGGGCGGCTGCTGCATGAGGCTTTTCTGTTCTCTCCGATGGGCGCCGGTGCCGTGGGAGGAGCGGTAGCGGCTTGAGGGACGGTGTCGGCTCGTTATGCACGTGCATCTGCTATTGCATCTGCAATGGACACCGGGGATGATAACGCACGTGCGGGACGACTACCTGCTCACTTTTGTCCCGCACGCATGACAGCCATCAGGGGAAACGGGGTGCCTGGCAACGTCCGCCGCTCGACGCCGGGCGAGTGTCGCGGAGAAGGGAGATGGTGGTGCCGGATCCGCTGACCGTCGCGTCCGGCATCTGCGCCGCCGGAGCCCTGCTCTCTTCCTGGCAGTTGGGGCGGCGGGCCATCCGGGCCGAAGCCGAGATCGGGCGGCTACAGGCGGAACTCACCGCCGAGCGGCACGCCGCCAGCCACGACCCACTCACCGGTCTGCCCAACCGGCGGGCCTTCTACCGCCTCGCCGCGACGCTGCTCACCAACCGGTCCGGCTGCCACCTGATCGCCGTGGTGCTCGACGTCGACGACTTCAAGCAGATCAACGATCGGTACGGGCACGCCGCCGGCGATCAGGTGCTGGTCAGCGTCGCCGAGCGACTGGCCACCTTCGCCGGTGACAACCTGGTGGCCCGCCTCGGCGGCGACGAGTTCGCCGGGCTGCTGGCCAGCCCGACACTGGACCGGCGGTGGATCGACCATGCCACCCGCCGGTTGTACGACATGCTCGCCGCGCCCATTCCGATGGGCACCATCACGCTGCGGGTGACCGCCTCGGTCGGCCTCGCCCCTGTGCAGGACTGCCAGCTCACCGAGGCGCTCGACCGCGCCGACGCGGCGATGTACGAGGCCAAGGCGCTCGGCAGCGGCCGACCCGGCCGGGCGCTACGCGACGCCGCGCACCTCGCCGAGTGCTGACGCCACCCCGAACGCCGTCCCACTGTCGCGCGTCGTTCCGCCGTCGCGCGGTCGAATGCGCCAGCAGGCTCCGGGGCGGGCGGTCAGCGCCAGCCGTACCCGGCGCGCAGCGCCTGACCCACCCGGTCGAACCGGGCCCGGTCCAGCACCGCGCCCTCCCGCCGGATGCCGTCCTCCCGCATGGTCAGCACCCGGTCCAGGCGTACCCAGCTCGGCCGCCGCTCGCGGTCCCACTCACCCGGCCCGAGGGCCAGCCAGTGCCGCTCACCCTGGCGGTCCTGGCTGGAGAGCATCAGCCCGAACAGCGTCCGGCTGTGTCGACCCACCACCAGCACCGGCCGGTCCTTGCCCTGCCGGGGGTCGTCCTCGTAAGGCACCCAGGTCCAGACGATCTCCCCCGGGTCGGCATGGCCGTCGAGCTCCGGGGCGTACGACAGCTCGCGGCGCTGCAACGCGCTGACCTGGCGCGGTCGCGCGAGCTTGGCCGGGGAGGGCCCCGCCGACCGCGGTTTCGGGATCACCGCGCCGACGCGGGACGCCATACTCCTCAACAGACCTGCCACGGCGGCAGCCTATCCGCTGCCGCCGGTCCCCTCGCCGGCAGGGAGTGCTCGGCCGCACCGCGTGCCGGTCAGATGTCACCCGGCGAACGGCTCGGTGCCACCGCCGGCGCTCGGTAGCCGCGCCACCATCTCCTGGAACTCGCCGACGGTCACCGTCTCGCGGAGGGTGGCGAACACCGCGGCGGCACCGGCCGCCGCCGTACTCTCGTCGACGCCGGCCCGGTCGGCGACCCGGCGCAGGAAATCACCCGGTCCGCCCGGCGAGATCGCGTCGGTCAGCTCGGTCGGCAGGTAGCCGGTCGGATCGGTCGGCGCGCTACCGGTCATCCGTTCCACGACGGTCTGGAGCACCGCACGCGCGACGACGGCCGCAGGTTCGGGCGCCAGCCCTGAACGGCGGGACACCGCGGCGACGAACAGCGGAAACCGCACGGCGGTGGCTACCCGTCTCGGCGGCGGACAAACGCGCGGACGACCGTACGGTCCCGGGCGGGCCCGTCAGGCACCGACCAGGTGCGGGGCCGGTGGGACGAGCGCCGCCCGGAGTCTCTCGGCCGTCGTGTGCGACTCGCCCGCACACGTCGCGCCCCCGTTCGCCACCACGTGTGCCGGCCCGAAAGACCACGCTGGCAACCCGCCGAGCCGGAACCGTCCCGGCCGCTGGGGTTGCCGAACGAATGCCATCGTACGCGTACAGTAATGAGTCCTGTCAATGCTGGGTTCCGTGTCCGGTCCTCGTGCAACGATGATCGAGCAGCTCCGCCAGCTGGAGGTGACCGCCGGCAACCGACATGGTGCGGCCTCACGCATCGCCGGAGGCTGAGCTGTGCCGGCCAGCCGGCGCGCTGGTCACGACGTCGACGGCGTCGCCGTGGCCTGGGCGGGCACGAACCGGTAGCCCAAGCCGCGTACCGTCACGATCATCGGGGCCTGGCCCTCGTCCAGCGTCAGCCGCCGACGAAGTCGCTTGATGTGCACCGTCAGGGTGTTCGACGTGTCGTCGGAGATGCCGCCCCAGACGGCGGCGAGCAGTTGCTCGCGGGTGACCGTCCGCTCGGCGTGGCTCATGAAGAAGTAGAGCAGCCGGAACTCCTTCAACGGCAGGGCCACCGTCCGGCCGTGCAGGCGCACCTCGAATGTCGCCGGGTCCACCCGCAGCCCGCCCAACTCGATCGGCGGATCGAGGGCGCCGGCAGTCTCCGGACGGATGGCCCGCAGGATCGGCAGCACCTCCTCGGCCCGGTACGGACGCCGTACGCAGGCAGTGGCACCGGCCCCGAGCGCGGCGGCGGCCACCTCCCCGTCCTCGTCACCCACCCCGACCACTGTGGGGATGCCGGCCCGGCGGGTGAGCAGCCGTACCAATTCGGTGCAGTTCATGGTGGCCAGCCCTGCGGCGACCACGGCCGCGTCCGGTTGCAGGGCACCGGCGGCCAGCAAAGCCTCGGCGGCGTGCGCGAAGTGGTGGCCGCGTACCCCGTGGTCGGCCAACTGGGCCACCAACGCGGCATCGACGCTCTTG
Source organism: Micromonospora sp. DT48 (assembly GCF_049844495.1). Taxonomy (NCBI): domain Bacteria; kingdom Bacillati; phylum Actinomycetota; class Actinomycetes; order Micromonosporales; family Micromonosporaceae; genus Micromonospora; species Micromonospora sp. DT48. The sequence goes on along the minus strand of NZ_JBNCLE010000007.1, from coordinate 225,559 downwards.
TCGTCGTCCACCACGAGCAGCACGAAACGCCCGTCGGATCGATGCTCACCCCTGGTGGCCTCGACGAGATTGTTCATCGCACACCGGCTCCGGTTCAGTTCAGGGCCACAGCGGACCGCGGTGGCCCACCTGTCGACCGTCGCGTTCGGGCCTCAGCCGAAGCGACCGGTGATGTAGTCCTCCGTGCGCTTGTCGGTGGGGTTGGTGAACAGCTTGCCGGTCTGGCTGAACTCGACCAGCCGACCGTGCCGTTCCTGCTTCTCGTCCACCTCGGCGGTGAAGAACGCCGTGTAGTGGCTGACCCGGGCCGCCTGCTGCATGTTGTGCGTGACGATCACGATGGTGTAGTCGTTCGTCAATTCGAAGATCAGGTCCTCGATCTTCGCAGTGGCGATCGGGTCGAGGGCCGAGCAGGGCTCGTCCATCAGGATCACCTCGGGCTTGACGGCGATCGTCCGGGCGATGCACAGCCGCTGTTGCTGGCCGCCGGAGAGCGCCAGGGCACTCTTGCGGAGCTTGTCCTTGACCTCGTCCCAGAGCGCGGCCTGGGTCAGCGCCTCCTCGACGTGGTCGTCGAGGCGGCCCTTGATGCCGTTGATCCGCAACCCGTACGCGACGTTGTCGTAGATGGACTTGGGGAACGGATTGGGCTTCTGGAACACCATGCCGATCCGGCGACGGACCTGGATCGGGTCGACGTGGCGGGCATACAGGTCCTGGCCATGGAAGAGGACGTCACCGCTGACCCGGGCACCAGGGATCGGGTCGTTCATCCGGTTGAGAGCGCGCAGCACAGTGGACTTGCCGCAGCCGGACGGCCCGATCATCGCGGTGACCTGGTTCTGCTGGATCGGCATGCTGGTGCGGCGGACCGCCTCGTAGTTGCCGTAGTAGACGCTGACGTCGCGCAGCCGCATCACCGACGCGGCGGCGAGGTCTGCGCCGGAGGTGGTGATGCCGGGAGCGTGCACCGCCACGGACGGACGGGTGGTGAGGCTGATGTCATTGCTGCTCATGTCAACGCTCCTTGATGGCGAACCGGCTGGAGATGAATCGGGCCACGATCGTGAAGCCGAGCACGATCACGATGAGCGTCAGCGCCGCACCCCAGGCCCGGTCCTGAGCGGCGTCGAAGGGCTGGCTGGCGTTGCGGAAGATCTGCGCCGGCAGCGCCGTGTTGGACCCGTCGAAGAGGTTCCAGTTCGGGGAGAAGACGATCCCGGTGACGATGATGATCGGAGCGGTCTCCCCGGCCGCGCGGGCGACGGCCAGCAGCGAGCCACTGGTGATCCCGGAGATCGCCGCCGGCAGCACCACGGTGAGCGTGGTCTTCCACTTGCGGGCACCGAGCGCCATGCTGGCCTGCCGTAGCTCGTCCGGTACCAACCGGAGCATCTCCTCGCTGCTGCGGATGACCACCGGCAGCATCAGGCAGGCCAGTGCCAACGCACCGGCGAAGCCGGTCTGCTCACCGACGAGCAGCACCCAGGAGATGTAGATGAACAGACCCATCACGATCGACGGCACGCCGGTCATGACGTCAGACATCAACCGGATGAGCCGGGCCAGTGGTCGCTGCTTGCCGTACTCGTTGAGGTAGATCGCGCCGAAGACGCCGAGTGGGATCGCCATCAACGCGGCCATCCCGGTAATGAGCAGCGTGCCGACGATCGCCGGGGCCATGCCACCGCCGTCGCGGCGGTAGGAGTTCGGGATGTCCTCGTTGAGGAACGACAGGCTCATCACCCCACCGCCCTTGGTGATGACGGTGTAGGTCACCAGGGCCAGCGGTATGACGGCGAGCAGCACGGCGGCCCAGATGGCTGCCGTGGCGAGATGGTTGGTGAACCGCCGCCGGCCGGAGAGTGCCGCCCGGGTCAGGTCGGGTCCGCTGGCCGTCGGACGGGTGGCGGGTGGTGCGGTGACAGTCACGCGACGCCTCCCTTCATCCGGGCCTCGGCCCGACGGACGACCACCTGGGCGAACACGTTGATCAGCACCGTCATCGCGAACAGCACCACGCCCAGCCCGATCAGCGCGGCGGTGAAGGTGCCAGTGGATTCGCCGAACTGCTGCACGATGACGGCGGCCATCGAGTTACCGGGGGCGAACAGGTTGGCGGTGATGTTCGTGGCACCGCCGATGACCAGGGCCACCGCGATCGTCTCGCCCATCGCCCGGCCCAGGCCGAGCATGACCGCGCCGACGACCCCACCGAAGCTGTGCGGGAAGACCGCCCCCCGGATCATTTCCCATCGAGTGGCACCCAGGGCGAGGGCGGCGTCCTTGTCGGCGCGCGGCACCGTGCTGAACACCTCGCGGGTGATCGACGTGATGATCGGCGTGACCATGATCGCCAGGATCAGGCCGGCGGTCATGAAGTTGCGACCGCTGCCGACCGGTCCGAAGAGACGGCCGAGCAGCGGTACGCCACCGAAGACGTCGTGCATCCACTGGTAGAACGGAACCAGCGCGGGTGCCACGACCAGGATGCCCCAGAGGCCGAAGACCACCGACGGCACGGCGGCCAGCAGGTCGATCACGGTCACTGCCGGGCCACGCAGCCGGCGTGGTGCCAGTTCGGTCAGGAACAGCGCGATGCCGACCGAGACCGGCACCGCGAACAGCAACGCGATCAGCGACGAGACGGCGGTGCCGTACGCGAACGACAACGCGCCGAAGATCGCGTCGCCGGTCGCCGGGTTCGGGTCCCAGACGCGTTCGGTGATGAAGCGCAGGCCCATCGCATCGAACGCGGGCCACGCCTCCCGGACGGTGGTGACCAGGATCAGCCCGAGGATCGCCAGCACCAGCAGGCCGGTGCCGAGCGTCCACCAGGAGAAGACCCGGTCGCCGAGGGCACCGTGGCCGCGTCGACGCACGGCCGCCTCGGCGGCGGGGGACGGGTTCGTCAAGGTCATCTTCACTCCTGCCGCGGGTACTCCGCCAGGGACGGGATCGACGAGATCCCGTCCCTGGCCGGACGCCCCAGCGCTCCTGGTTCGATCAGCCCTGGATCTTCTCGATCTGGGCGAGTGCCTTGTCCTTGAGAGAGGCCGGCAGCGGCGCGAAGTCCACGTCCTTGGCCAGGTCCTGGCCCTCGTTGAGCAGGAAGGTGAGGAAGCCCTTGACCAGAGCCGCCTTGTCCGCGTCGGCGTAGGAGGTCTTGACGATGATGAAGGTCGGCGCGGTGATCGGGTAGGCGGTGGCCCCGGCGGCGTTGAGCGGGTTGTAGCTCAGGTCGTCGGCGATCTCGGCACCCTCCAGGCCGGCGGTGGTGCCCTCCAGCGACGGCTCGACGAACTGGCCGTCCTTGTTCTTGATGGCGGCGAACGTCAGGCCGGTGGCCTTGGCGTCGCTCAGGTCGACGTACCCGACGGCGCCGTTGGTCTGCTTGACGATCTGGGCGACACCGGTGTTCTTCTCGCCGCCCTGGGTGTTGGCCGGCCAGGCCACCGTGTCACCGCTGCCCAACTTCCAGGTGCCCGCGGCGGCGGCTTCGAGGTACTTGGTGAAGTTGCTGGTGGTGCCGGAACCGTCCGAACGGTGCGCGACGGTGATCGGGGTGTTGGGCAGTTCGACACCCGGGTTGTCGGCCTTGATGGCCGCGTCGTCCCAGGTCTTGATGTCGGTCTGGAAGATCTTGGCGAGGGTCTCCGGGCTGAGCTGGAGCTTCTCGACGCCCTCAAGGTGGTAGGAAACCGTGATCGGGGCCGCCACCGTCGGGACGTAGAGGAACGAACCGGCGGCCACGCCGTCGGTGTCCTTCACCAGACTGTCCGTGCCGGCGAAGTCCACCAGACCCTCACCGAACTGCTTCTTGCCGGTGCCGGAGCCGGTCGCGTTGTAGGTGACCGTCACATCGGACGCCTCGGCCCTGAAGGCTTCGACGACCTCTTGGTAGTAAGCGTCCGGGAAGCTGGCGCCCGACGCCTTCAACTCGCCGGACAGGTCGGCGTAGGCGCTGTCGCCACCACTGCCGCCCGACTGCGAGCTGTTGTCGTTGCTGCCGCAGCCGGTAAGCGCGAGCGCGGCAAGCGCGACGCCGGCAAGGACGCGCCGCGAAAGCACGTTGCGGTTCACCAGGTAAGCCTCTCTATCGGGGTGCATCAGCCCGTCCGGGCCGTACACGACTCAAGCTAGGAGGCCCAGGTAGCCGGACCCCCGGACCCAGGTGAACGAAACATGAACTTGCCGACTCGACGCCGGCCACCCGGTAACGGGGATGTGACATTGCGGGCCGGGCGTACCGATTGTCCGGATTTTCCCGCCCGGTGCTGGGTGCCCGATCAGAGGCGGATCGTGCCGGTCACCAGGTAGACGACCTGGCGTGCGACGCTCACCGCGTGGTCGGCGTAACGCTCGTAGTACCGGCCGAGCAGAGCGAGGTCGATCGCGGACTCCACCCCGTACGGCCAGCCGGAGACGAGCTGCGACAGCAGGCGTTCCTGGGCGGCGTCGACCTCGTCGTCATCCAGCCCCAGTTGCAGCGCGTCGAGCCGGTCCCGGGTCGCCAGCACGAGCGCGCTCTTGTCCGCGACGCGGGCCGCCGCCTCGGCCAGCGCCGTCATCACCGGCCTCGCCGGCTCCGGGACCACTCCCACCGGATGCCGGCGCAGCGCGACCTTCGCGATGTGCACCGCGAGGTCACCCATCCGTTCCAGCGAACCGGCGACCCGCAGCGCGCAGACCACCAGCCGCAGGTCCGAGGCGACCGGCTGGTGCCGCACCAGCACCTCGGGAATCATCGTCTCCACCTCGGCCCGCCGTGCGTCCAGCACGACGTCGGCGGCGAGGACCGTCTCGGCCGCACCCCGGTCCACCTCCAGCAGCGCGGTGCTGGCCCCTCGGATCGCCGCGCTGGCGTCCCGGCTCATCACCGCCAGTACGCCGGTGAGCCGGGCGAGCTGCTCGTCGAAGCTGTCCCGGCTCATCGCGCGCCCCTCCCGTTCGACCGGGTCACCCGGTCACGGTGGCACCCGGAACCGGCGCCGCAGCCGGCCGACCCTGGACAGCAACCTACCTGCTGCCGGGCCGTGTCACCCCCACCGCCGACCGGGTCCCCGTCGGCCCGCGGCACTCGTAGCCAATCCGACCCGACCGCCAGAACACTGCGGATCGCCAGGTGCCACGACATGACAGGGCGGTGTCCGCAGTTACGCTAGGCATCCGACGCGGGTTCCGGTGCATGGGGGTGTGTACCAGGACAAGTCGTACGGCAACTGGGAGGTCTGGTGGCACACGCACGGCAGGACCCGACGGACACGGAGAGCGTCGACTACACCCAGCGACTGCGACGCCTCAGCGGGGCGCGTTGGAAGCAGGTGCTGGACGTACAGGCGCCCTACCGGTGGAACCTGCGGCGGCTGCGGTTGGGCCGGACCCTCGACGTCGGCTCGGGGCTCGGCCGGAACCTGGTCAACCTCGGCACGGGCGCGGTCGGAGTGGACCACAACCCCACCTCGGTGGCCCACTCCCGGGAACTCGGTCTGGAGGCGTACACCGTCGAGGAGTTCTTCCGCTCCGAGCACGCGCGGCCGAACGCCTTCGACTCGATGCTCGCCGCGCACCTGCTGGAACACATGCCGGCGGAGCAGGCGCGCGAGGTGGTCTCGTCGTACCTGCCGTTCGTCCGCCCCGGCGGCCGGGCGGTGTTCATCACCCCGCAGGAGCGCGGCTACCACAGCGATCCCACGCACGTTCGCTTCGTCGGTTTCGCCGAGGCGGCCGAGACCTGCCGGGAGCTGGGCCTGACCGTGTTGCGTCAGTACTCCTTCCCCTTCCAACGCCTCGCCGGCAAGGTGTTCACCTACAACGAGTTCGTGACCGTCGCCCGACTCCCCTGAGCAGCCCGGATACCGTGGCCCTCATGAGCGAGCGACAGCGAGCGGGTCAGCAGCGCGGCCCGACGGTGCCCCAGACCGCCCCGCGACGAAGCGGAGGCGCGGCATGAGGAACACACGCTGGGTCACCGACACCGGTCCCGGGCACTCACAGTGGTACGTCAACCGCTTCCGCCAGTTGGCCGCCGAAGGAGCCGACCTGGCTGGTGAGGCCCGCCTGCTCGACGCGCTGGTGCCGCCGACCTCCCGGATCCTCGACGCGGGCTGCGGCACCGGCCGGGTCGGTGCCGAGCTGGCCAAGCGGGGGCACACGGTGGTCGGGGTGGACGCCGACCCGGTCCTGATCGACGCGGCCCGCGCCGACCATCCCGCGCCCCGCTGGCTCGTCGCCGACCTGGCCGAACTGGACCTGCCGGCGGCCGGCGAGGAGGAGCCGTTCGACGCGGCGGTGCTGGCCGGCAACGTGATGGCCTTCGTGGCCGCGGGCACCGAAGGTCAGGTGCTCCGCCGGGTGGCCGCCCACCTCCGCCCGGACGGTGTGCTCGCGGTCGGATTCGGCACCGACCGGGGTTATCCGGTCACCGACTTCGACGCCGACGCCGTCGGTGCCGGGTTGCGCCTGGAGCACCGCTTCGCCACCTGGGACCTGCGCCCGTGGCACGACGACGCGGACTTCGTCGTCACCATCCTGCGTCGTCCCGCCTGACCGACGCCGCCCGCCTCGGCGCTGACGGCACGGCCGCCACCCGACGCCTATCGCCGCCGTCGAAAAAGGATCGCGCCAGGTCGTAATCTGTACCGATGCCCCCACACCTCCCGCATCCCGAACCGGGCACACCGGATACGAGGGGGCCACTGAGGTACATCTGGTGGCTGGTCCGCTGCCAACCCCTGCGGGTGTTGCGTGGCGGACTCATCGGCACGGCCTGGATGGTGGGGTTGTCGCTCCGGCCGTACCTCATCGCACGGGCCATCGACGACGGGCTGCGCACCGGCGACTACCGGACGCTGCTGTGGTGGGTGGCCGCCATCGTCGTCGCCGGGATGGGCCTGGCCTATCTGGGCATCATGCGGCACCGGACGATGACGTTCGTCCGGGAGGACGCGTCGGCCCGCACCGCCGCCGTCCTGCTGCGTCACCTGTCCGGCATCGGTGCCGTGCTGCCCCGCCGACTCGCCGCCGGGGAGGTCGCCACCGTCGGCGGCGCCGACATCACCCACACCTCGGCGGTGCTGACGATGACCGGCCCGGGGGTCGGGGCCGTGCTCGCGTACGCGTTCGTCGCCGTGGTCCTCTGGTCGGTCGCTCCGCTCCTGGCGGTGTTCGTGCTGCTCGGTGTGCCGGCGGTGGTGCTGATCGTGGCGCCGCTGCTACGCCGTCTCGAACGGGTCGAGTCGGTCTACCGTCACCAGCAGGGCGTCCTCACCACCCGCGCCGCCGACATCGTCGCCGGGTTGCGGGTGCTGGCCGGGGTCGGTGGCCGGGGACTGTTCGCCCGCCGGTACGCGGACCGCTCCCGGCGGCTGTTGGCCGAGGGCTACCGGGTCGGTGCCGTGAACAGCTGGATCGAGGCGCTGACGATCGCCGTCCCGGGGCTGTTCCTGGCCGCCGTGGTGTGGCTGGCCGCGCGCATGGCCGCCGCCGGTGACATCAGCATCGGGCAGATGGTGGCGGTGTACGGGTACGTGGCGGTGCTCATCGTGCCGGTGTGGTTCCTGCTCGAAGGTGGCCATCAGCTGATCCGGGGTCGGGTCTCCGCCCGCCGCATCGTCGCGCTGCTCAACCTGACCCCGGACGAGGTCGGCCCGACGTCGCCGGGCGACGCGACGCCGACTCGACCCGCACCGGAGCACCCCGCCGACCTGCACGACCCCGACACCGGCCTGACCGTGCCCGCCGGGCGGCTGCTGGCCGTCGCCGCCGACGATCCGGGCGCGGCCGTCGCACTGGCCGACCGCCTCGGGCGGTTCGTGCCCAGCGACGTGACCTGGGGTGGCGTACCGCTGACCGGGGTCGCGCTCGACGAGGTGCGGGCCCGGATCCTCGTCGCCGACCACGACTCCTACATCTTCGCCGGGACGCTGCGCGAGATCCTTCAGGTGGGGGCCGGTGGCAGCGACGCCGACCTGGGCGCGGCTCTGCGTGCAGCCTCGGCGGAGGACGTCGTCGACGCCCACCCGGACGGGCTCGCGATGCCGGTCAGCACCCGGGCCCGGACCCTCTCCGGCGGTCAACGGCAACGCGTACGCCTGGCCCGTGCCCTGCTCGCCGAACCGGAGGTGCTGATCCTCATCGACCCAACGTCGGCCGTGGACGCACACACCGAGGCACGCATCGCGCAGCGACTCCGCGCGGCGCGGGCGGGCCGGACCACTGTGGTGCTGACCAGCTCACCACTGCTGCTCGGTCACGCCGACCAGGTCGCGCACCTGTGCGAGGGCCGGATCGTCTCGGTCGGCAGCCACGGCGAGCTGCTGCACCGTGACCCGGGCTACCGGGCCCTGGTCACCCGGGACGGCGTGGCCGTCGACGTCGACGGGTCGCTGCGGTGAGCGGGCTGCCGGTCGCCGACCGGTCGACCGTCCGCCGCGCCGCACTGGGTCTGCTCGCCGTGGATCGTCGCGCGGTCGCCGTCGTGCTGGTGCTGCACGCTGCCGCCGCGGTCGCCGGGCTCGCCACGCCGTGGCTGCTGGGCAGGATCGTCGACGCGGTCGCGGCCGGTGCCGGTACCGCCTCTCTGGATCGCCTGGCGCTCGCGATCGTCGGATCCGTGCTGGCGCACGGTCTGCTCACCCGATACGCCCAGTACACCGGACACCGGTTCGGCGAGCGTGCCGTCGCCCGGTTGCGCGAGGGTTTCGTCACGCGCACGCTCGACCTGCCCGTCTCCGTCGTCGAGCGGGCCGGCACCGGTGAACTCGCCACCCGCAGTTCGGTGGACGTGGCGACCGTCGGGAGCACCGTCCGGGACGTCGTGCCGGTCATGGTCATCGCCTCGACCCAACTGACGTTGCTGTTCGGTGCGATCTTCCTCCTGCACCCGCTGCTCGGCCTGGTCGCCCTGACCGGCCTGCCGTCGATCGTCGCGGTCACCCGCTGGTATCTACGCCGAGCCCGGCCGGCGTACCTCGCCGAGGGAGCCGCGACAGCCGAACTGACCGAGTCGTTGACCACGACCGCGGAGGGTGCCCGCACCATCGAGGCGCTGCGCCTCGGTGCCGACCGGGTCGCGCACGGCAGGAAGCGCATCCGCCGGGTGTGGGACACCCGCCGGGCGACCCTGGCACTGCGCTCGGTCTTCTTCCCGGTCGTGGAGGCGAGCTACGCGCTGCCCATCGCCGCGGTCCTGCTGTTCGGCGGCGTGCTGCTCGACCGGGACATGGTGACCCTCGGCGAGGTGGTCGCCGCCGCGCTCTACCTCCAGCAGGCGATCGATCCACTGGACCGGCTGCTGCAATGGATGGAGCAGGCCCAACGTGGCCTCGCCTCGTTCGCCCGCGTACTCGGTGTCGGCCAGCAGTCGGCACCCGCCGCCGTCCCGGTCGCCACCGCGACGCCACGACCGCGCGACCCGGCGCCCGCGCGATCCGGCAGCCTCGTCGTGCGCGCGGCCCGCTTCTCGTACGCCGACGGCCACGACGTGCTGCACGGGATCGACCTTTCGGTGCGCCCCGGCGAACGCCTCGCCATCGTCGGCCCGTCCGGGGCGGGGAAGTCCACCCTGGCCAGGCTGCTGGCCGGCATCGACGCGCCACGCGAGGGCGTGGTCAGCCTCGACGGTCAACCGGTGACGGACCTCGACCCGGCCGAGCGCCGTCGCCGGATCGCCCTGGTCACCCAGGAACACCACGTCTTCATCGGTACGCTGCGCGACAACCTCGCCTTCGCCGCGCCCGACGCCTCCGACGAGCAGATGCGCGCGGCGCTGGAGGCCGTGAGCGCCGACTGGGCCACCAACCTGCCCGACGGACTCGACACGCAACTCGGCGACGGTGCCCGCGAACTCGGTCCCGCCGACGCCCAGCAGCTCGCGCTGGCCCGGCTGGTGCTGGCCGACCCGCACATCCTGATCCTCGACGAGGCGACCGCCGCCCTCGATCCGACGACCGCCCGGCGTACCGAACGGGCACTCGCCGCCGTGGTCACCGGGCGTACCGTCATCGCCATCGCACACCGGCTGAACACCGCGCACGACGCCGACCGGGTGGCGGTGCTGGAGGACGGCCGGATCACCGAACTCGGCAGCCACGACGAACTCGTACGCGCCGGTGGCGCCTACGCCGCCCTCTGGCACTCCTGGCACGGCTGACGGCAGTTGGAGACCCAGTGGACACCACAAGCGACCCAGGCAAGAAGCACAGCGCCGAAACCTTCGCCGCCGAACTCAGGCGCCGGATCGCCGCCACCGAAGAAGGCGTTGCGCGTGGCGTCGCGGAGCTGTCCGGGTAACTGCGATCGCGCAGCACGCCAATCCCCGTGCCGCTCCGGGTGCACCTCGGTGCTGGGAACAGCAGCGGATGCACCCGGAGCGCACAACGGTCGGCCCGCAGGCGGTCAGCGGACCACGTCGTAGATCAGCTTCTGGATGCCGTTGGCGTACGACTCACTCTCGACGAGCTTGAGGTTCTGCTTGTCCCGGTCGGTGTCGCTGAACAGCCGCTTGCCCGCGCCGAGCAGAACCGGGAAGACCAGCAGGTGGTAGCGGTCGATCAGATCGGCGTCGGACAGGTTGCGGTTCAGCGTGGCGCTGCCGTGGATGATGATCGGCCCGCCCTCGGTCTGCTTCAGCGCGGCGACGTCGTCCAGCGACCGGAGGATGACCGTCTCCCCCCAGTTGGACACCAGGTCCCGCTCGTCCAGAGTGGTCGACACGACGTACTTCGGCATCGCGTTGTAGCCGGGGAACTCGTCGGTCATCGTCGGCCACACCGGCGCGAACGCTTCGTAGCTGACCCGGCCCAACATCATCGCCGTGGCCTCGTCCTGTTCACGGCCCTTCAGCTCGTAGGCGGCCTCGTCGAACACGATGTCGTTGCAGGTCCAGCCCGAGTTGCGGTAGCCCGGTTCTCCGCCGGGTGCCTCGACGACGCCGTCGAGCGAGACGAACGCGGTGGCGATCAGGGTACGCATGGGTTGCTCCTCGGTCTTGTCTGACGTGCTGTCATCAGTGCGACGAGCGGGAGTCGCCGGAATCGACAACGCGCGCCAGAAAATTTCCTACCACTGCCGGACGGCAGGTCCGCGCACGTCAGGCGGGCGCGGCACGTCGGCGAGCCACGGTCGGGTCGAGCGGCGCACCGGCGGGTACGAGGCTGACCACCCCCGCCGGCAGCCGGACGGGCGGCACGTCGCCGTAGCCGAGCATCCCGGTCACCTCGGGACCGGCGAGCGCGTACCGGCGGCCCAGGTCCGTCACCACGGAGATCGCGCCGCCACCGGCGCCCGGCGTGGCGACCGATTCGACGATCGCACCCCGTCCCGGCTCCACGACCACGTGGTCGGCGCTGGTCGCATCGGTCGGTCGTTCCGACACCGGAGGCAGCGGCGGCAGCTCCCCGCCCAGCCGCAGGTCCACCCGGCCGGTGTCGTCGCCGACCCGCGCGCAGATCGTCGACGAGTCAGACGTGGCCAGCCGGGGCAGCGTGCCCGGCGGCGCGTCGGGCCCGGCGGGGACGAGGTCGGGCAGCTGCGGCAGGGCGGCGAACCGTCCGAGACTGATCCGCTCCGGCTCCCGCTGACCGGTACGGGCCAGCAGCAGACCGGCCTGTAGCTCGGTGATGGCGGCGAGGCCGTCGCGCAGTACCACCGCGTACTGCCGTCCGCCACCGGGGTTGCTCACCACCAGCACGTCACCGACCCGTGCACCGGCGACGCGGGCGGACCGGCGGCCCACGCCGGGCGGGTCCAGCGGGGCCAGGTCGGTGCCCGCCGGCACGGCGTTGAGCAGCGCGGCGGCGACCGGCACGGACCGGGAGCGGGTGATCGCGAGCGCCGCCAGCACCCGGTCGGCGTCCCGGATCAGGTGGCGTCGCTGCTGCCAGAGCAGGTGCAGCCGCCCGCCGGGGTCACGCAGCAGCAGGGCATCGCGGCCCAGCGGCCGACCGCCGGAGTCGCTGGTGCCCACCAGCAGCACCGACCGGGTCGCCGAGGCGTGCTCGGTCGGGGAGACCGAGCAGACCGTCCACGGTGCGGTGGTGAGCCCGGCCGCCGCGGGCAGCGAGTCGGGGGCGTCGCGGATGCCCAGCGGCAGGCCCCGGGGCACCCCGTCGATCGACCGGCGGGACACCAGGACGGTCTTCGGCCGCTGGACGCCGATGATGAGCAGCGCCGAGGCGTAGTTGAGCACCGGATGGAGCTTGTCCTCCCGGTAGACGAACCGGGCGCCGGACTCCCGCTCCACGATCACCGCACCCGGGTCGCGCCAGGTCGCGCCGTCGCCGGTGACCAGGCCGTACAGGGCGGTGCCACCGAGCCCGATGGACGCCACCAGCAGACCGGCCAACCCGGCTCCGGCGAGCCGACGCAACGGCGACCGCGCCGGATCGGGATCCCGCGTCACCAGGGCGGCCACCGTCCGTTGGACGGTGAACTGGTACGAGTGCAGCTGGTCCTGCCGCGACGCCATCGTGTCCCCTCCGGCGAGACGATCGGGGCACAGGATATGCGCTGCGTCGATGTTCCGAGGACCGTGCGTCACATCAGGGCCGATCGGTGGCCGCCGGGTAGCATCCCGGCGGTGAGCCTGCGCTTCGAGGAACTGGCCTGGCGGCCGACACCCATCGGCGAGATCAGCCTGCGTCGGCGTCGCGAGCCACGGCTCGACCTGGACGTGTACGAGGTCAAGCTCGACGACGAGTTCCTGATGTCGAGTCTGTTCACCGTCGGCGAGGTCGAGTTGGCCCGATCGGCGTTGGCGGCGCTGACCGGTGACCGCCTCGACGTCGTCGTCGGTGGCCTGGGCCTCGGCTACACCGCCCGTACCGCCCTGTCAGACGACCGGGTCGCCTCCCTGCTCGTGGTGGAGGCGATCGAGGACGTGATCGACTGGCACCGGCGTGGCCTGCTGCCCTTCGCCGCCGGGCTGGCCACCGACCCGCGTACCCGGATGGTGCGGGCGGACTTCTTCGCCCGGGTGGCCGGTCCCGACGGTCTCGACCCCGACGACCCCGGACGTCGCTTCCACGCGGTGCTGCTCGACGTCGACCACTCGCCCCGGCACCCGCTGCACCCGAGCCACGCCGCCTTCTACCAGCCCCACGGACTGCGCCGGCTGGCCCGGCTGCTGCTCCCGGGCGGGGTGTTCGCCCTCTGGTCGGACGACCCACCGGATCCGGACTTCGAAGCCGTCCTCGCCGCCGTGTTCCCCACCTGGCACAGCCGGGTGGTGCGGTTCGCCAACCCGCTGACCGGCGGCGAGTCGACCAACACCGTCTACCTGGGGCAGCTTCCGGCCTGAGCCGGGCAGACGCCACCGGTCGGCATGAACCCGCCCGATCCGGGTACGCATCTCGGCACCTGCGCCCGGATCGGCCGGGCAGCCGGTGGGAGGTGGAGATGCGTGCCCTGCTCTGGGTCGTGGCCGTGGTCGCCGGGGTGCTGGTCCTGCTCGGCCTGCTCCTCGAAGCGGTCCGCTGGCTGATCATCATCGGCGTCATAGCGCTCGCCGCAGTGATCATCCTGTCTTTCGTCAAGGGCCGCCAGTCCGCCCACAACTATCCCAACCGCCGCTGAGACCGACCCCGGCCCTGGGACCGACCCCGGCCCGCCCAGCCGAGCAGGCCGGTGCCGGGCCTGGGGGGCCGGGCGGGCCGGTGCCGGCGGTCAGGCGGCGACGAGGGCCCGGGTCGGACGGTCGCCGGAGTCGTCGATCGGGGTGGCCGGGGCCGTCGGCTGGCGGCGGTTCGGCAGCGCCAGCCGGAAGACCTTCTTCCAGGCGGAGAAGACCTGCCGGGGCAGCGAGCCGGTGGTGTACTTCAGCCCGTACCGCTTGAACAGCGCCTGCACCTCCGGCGCGATCTCCTGGTAGCGGTTGCTCGGCAGATCCGGGAAGAGGTGGTGCTCGATCTGGAACGACAGGTTCCCGGTCATGATGTGCATCAGTTTGCTGCCGCTGATGTTGGCCGAGCCGAGCATCTGCCGCACGTACCACTCCCCCCGGGTCTCACCCTCGATGGAGGTCTTCTCGAAGGTCTCCACCCCCTCCGGGAAGTGCCCGCACATGATCACCGAGTGGCTCCACAGGTTGCGGATCAGGTTCGCGGTGAAGTTGGCGGCCAGGGTGTGCAGGAAAGACGGGCCGGACAGCAGCGGGAACAGCAGGTAGTCCTTGAGGAACTGGCGGCGGATCTTCCGGCCGACCGCGCGCAGTCGGGTGCGGAACTCCGGGTCCTTGAGCCCACCGTTCTTCAGCCGGTCGCCCAGTTCGAGGTCGTACGCGGCGATGCCGTACTCGAAGAAGCAGGCGTTGAGGAAGTTGTAGAACGGCTGGCCCAGGTGCGCCGGGTGCCAGGGCTGGTCCTCGTCGACGCGCATGATGCCGTAGCCGAGGTCGTTGTCCTTGCCGACCACGTTGGTGTAGCGGTGGTGCAGCTCGTTGTGCGACTGCTTCCACTGGTCGGCCGGGGCGACGTGGTCCCATTCCCAGCTGGTCGAGTGGATCTTCGGGTCGCGCATCCAGTCCCACTGCCCGTGCAGGACGTTGTGCCCGATCTCCATGTTCTCCAGGATCTTCGCCACCGACAGCCCGGCGGTGCCGACGATCCAGGCCGGCGGGAACAGCGAGAACAACAGCACCACCCGGCTGCCGATCTCCAGCTTCCGCTGCGTCGAGATGACCTTGCGGATGTACGCGGCGTCCCGTTCGCCCCGGGAGGCGATGACCCGTTCGCGGATGGCGTCGAGCTCCCGGCCGAGGTTCTCGATGTCCTCGGCGGTGAGGTGGGCGATCGGGTTGTCGGCCTTCTTCTGGATCACGGTCATCGGTGGTTCTCCGATCAGATTTCGAGTTCACACGGGCCGGCGGCGGCTGACACACAGGTCTGCACGCGTACGCCGTCACCCGGCAGGGCGGTGGTCAGTTGGCCGTTGCGCAGGTCGCGGACCGCGCCCTGGCGCAGCGGCAGCACGCACCCGAAGCAGATGCCCATCCGGCAGCCCGACGGCATGAGCACCCCGGCGTTCTCGCCGGCGTCGAGCAGCGGGGTGCCTCCGTCGGCGTCCACGGTCACCGACGAGCGGGTGAAGGTGACGGTCCCGCCGTCACCCGCGGTGATCACGGTGGGTCGGAAGCGTTCGGTGTGCAGCCGCGCGGCGTGGCCGCGAGCCGACCAGTGCTCCTCCACCGCGTCGAGCAGCCCGAGCGGGCCACAGGCCCAGGTCTCGCGCGCCAGGTGGTCGGGGACGAGGGTGTCGAGTTCGGCGACGTCCAGCAGGCCCTCGGCCTCGGTGTGCCGCTCGACGAGGCGGATCGCGCCACGGTCGGCGAGGTCACGCAGCTCAGCGCCGAAGACCACGTCGGCGGCGGTGGGCGCGGAGTGCACCACCACCACGTCGCTGTCGGCCAGCGCACCGGAGCGCAGCATCCCGGCCACCGGGGTGATGCCGCTGCCGGCGGTGAGGAAGAGGACCCGCGACGGGGCCCGCTGCGGCAGCACGAAGTCGCCGCGTGCCTGGTCGAGCTGCACGATCGTGCCCGGCTTGATCCGCCGGACCAGGTGGTTGCTGACCACGCCGTCGGGAATCGCCTTCACCGTCACCGTGATCGGGTCGGTACGCCGACCGGGGGCTGAGGTGACCGAGTAGGCCCGCCACTGGCGGACCCCGTCGACGTCGACGCCGAGCCGGACGTACTGGCCGGGGACGTGTCCGCGCCAACTGCGGCCGGGCTGGATCCGCAGGGTCGCCGCGTCGGGGGTCTCCGGGTGCACGGCGACGATCCGGCCGCGCAGCTCGGCACCGGCGCGTAGCGGGGCGACCAGGTCGAGGTAGTCGCTGGGCAGGACCGGCGTGGTCACCGTCTCGGCGAGCCGCCACAGGCGGCGTCGTAGAGATCGTGTCGTGCCCGGTCGCGGGACGGTGGCGGTCATAACTCGATGGTCGCCGCAGGCTGGCATAAAATCTTGGCCGGTGAAGGTAAAGCGATCCATCCCTTTTGTGCGGGGAGAACAACCGTGGCGGAACCAGCCGGAACGACCAGAAGGGCGGCTCGCATCGCGCTGGACCAACGGGTGGCGCGTGAGCTGCGCGACCGGCTGCCGCTGGTCGCCGCGCAAACCGTCACCGCGATCACCGCCGAGGTGCCAAGCTACTCCGGCACTTTGACCGGGCAGATGCGGGACAAGATCGAGGGCGCGGTGCAGATCGCCCTGGGTACCTTCCTGCAACTGCTCGAACGATCCCAGTCCGCCGACCACGCACCGGCCAGCGACCCGAGCACCCCGCTGGCCCCGGCGCTGGAGGCCGCGTACGCCCTGGGCAGCGGCGAGGCCCGGTCTGGCCGCAGCGTGGACGCGCTGCTGGCGGCGTACCGGGTGGGTGCCCGGGTCTCCTGGCGGGAGTTGGCCGCCGCCACGGTGGCGACCGGCCTGCCCGCCGCCACCGTCGCCGAGTTCGCCGAGTTGATGTTCGCGTACATCGACGAACTCTCCGCCGCCAGCGTCGCCGGGCACGCCGACGAGCTGGCCAGCGTGGGTCGGGCCCAACGGCGCAACCTGGAACGCCTCACCCAGCAGTTGCTCGCCGGAGAGGCGGAGGAGGTGCTGCTGCGCAGCGCCGATCGGGCCGACTGGCCGGTGCCCGAGACCCTCACCGTGGCGCTGTTGCCGCAGGAGAAGCTGCGCGGGGCACTGGCCCTGCTGGACGAGCACACCCTGGAGAGCAGCGAGGAACTGCCGACCGGCGAGCCCGGCGAGGAGACCGCTGTGCTGCTCGTGCCGGACATGCACGGCGACCGTCGCCGACAGCTCGTCCGGGTGCTGCACGGGCGCCGCGCGGTGCTGGGCCCCTCCCGGCCCTGGGCTCGGGTCTGCTCGTCGTACCAGCGGGTGCTGCGGGTCGTCGCGCTGGGTATCCCCCAGCCCACCGACGGCGAACCCCTGGACACCGAGGCGCACCTGGCCGAGCTGCTGCTCAGCGCCGACGTCGAGGCGCTCGCCGATCTACGCGCCCGGGTCCTGCAACCGCTCGCCGCGCTGCCCGCCGCCACCGCCGATCGGCTCACCGAGACGCTGCGGTCGTGGCTGCTGCACCAGGGCCGACGGGACGACATCGCCGCCGACCTCTTCGTCCATCCGCAGACCGTGCGTTACCGGATGGGCCAGCTGCGCCAGCTCTACGGCGACCGCCTCACCGATCCGCGCAGTCTGCTCGACCTGACGGTCGCGCTCGCGTTCCCGGCCGGTGGCGCACTGGCCGGGTAGCCGCCCCGACACCGTCGGTCACTCGGAGACCACCGGGCCCAGCAGGCGGATCTCCTCGACGTCCAGTCTGGCCTGCAACTCCCACAGGACAGCGTCGTCGATCTCCCGCCGGTTCCGCATCCGGGTGACCTCGCGTCGCTTGTGCTCGAGGGCCGCCAGGCGTAGCTGACGTTCGACCTCCCGGGCGTCGAGCGAGTCCTGCTCCGGCTCGGACTGCACCGCGTTGAGGTGGTTCGTGTACTCGGCCCGGAGCCGCTGCACCGCCTCCTCCTCCGCACCCACCCGCTCGGCCAGATCGGGCAGGGCGTCGAGGGTGGCCTGGGTGGCCGCCACCTGTGCCCGTCGCACCTCCGAGACCTGTTCCGGGTCACCGCCCAACCCGGCCCACCGGAGCAGAAGGGGCAGGGTGGTGCCCTGCACGAGCATGATCACCAGGATCACCGCGGCGACGGCGAAGATGATCAGGTCCCGTTCCGGCACCCGTTCACCGTCGATGGTCAACGGCACGGCGAGCGCCGCCGCCAAGGAGACCGCACCCCGGAAGCCGGCCCAGCCGGCGACCGTACGCACCCGCCAGCTGACCTGACGGTCCACCCTCGACCGCCGCCAGTCCACCAGCCGGGCCACGGCGGCGATCAGGTGCAGCCAGAGCATCCGAACCAGCACCAGCACCACGGCCACCACCAGCGCGATGGTGACGGCCCGGCCGAGGGAGACGCTGGTGACACTCCGCACCGCCCGAGGAATCTGCATGCCCACCAGCACGAAGAGGGCGCCGTTGATGAGGAAGGTGGTCAGGTCCCAGAACGACAGCGCGAGTATCCGGGAACGTGCCCGGACCACCCGAGGACTGGCGTAGGCGAGCATCAGACCGGCGACCACCACCGCCAACACACCGCTCTCGTGGATGCTGTCGGCGAGGAAGAAAGCGGTGAACGGGGTGAGCACGCTCAGCGCGCCCTCCCGCAGCGGGTCGTCGAGGCGCTTGCGGATCAGGATCACCACCGTGCCGACCAGCACGCCGACCGCGATGCCCCCGAGGAACGACAGGCCGATCCGTTCGACGAGTTCGACGGCGTTCGGTGCGGCACCCCCACCGAGCAGGCCGAGCGCGACGGCGAACAGCACCAGGGCGGTGCCGTCGTTGACCAGGCTCTCCGCGCGCAAGGTGGTCAGCAGGCGGCGCGGCATCCGCTTGGCCAGCCCGGCCACCGCTGCGGCGTCGGTCGGCGCGAGCACCGCACCGAGCACCCAGGCCACCGCCGGGTCGATGTCGAACCGCTGGAGGACCAGCGACACCGCGACCATCGTGACCCCGACCAGACCGACGGCCAGCAGCGCGATGACGATGATGTTCGCCCTGATCTCCCGCAGGCTGATGACCAGGCTCTCCCGGTACAGGATCGCGGGCAGGAACACCACGAGCACCAGGTCGGGTGCGAGCATCACCTCCGAGAACGGGGGCAGCAGCGCCACCAGGGCACCGATGCAGATGAGCAGCACCGGCGGCGCCACCCGGTACCGGCCGCCGATGGTGGTGCCGACCAGCACGATGACGCCCAACGTGATGACCAGCAGCAGCTCACGCACCTCGTCCCCGTTCGTCGTCCCCCACATCGTGGTACGCCGACGGGCCGCCCCGGGCCGATTCGGCACAGGGCCGGACGTTCTGGACGTGCGTAGTGTTCAGCGACCGGGCGTCGCGCCCAGGTCCTCCTCGATGCGCTTGGCGGTGACCAGCAACGGCGGCAGCAACTCCCTGCGGACCATCTCGAAGGAGCCACGGCTGGCGTGGGCGGAGACGTTGACCGCCGCCACCACCGCGCCGTTGTCGCCGTGGATCGGCGCGGCCAGCGACCGCAGTCCCTCCTCCAACTCCTGGTCGACGAGGGCGTACCCCTGGGTGGCGATCTTCGTCAGGATGGCGCGGAGTTTGGCCGGGTCGGTCACGGTGCGCCGGGTCAACGGCCGCAGCCGCGCGGTGGCGAGATAGCGGTCCAGCCACTCGGCCGGCTGCGCGGCGAGCAGCACCCGGCCCATCGACGTGGCGTACGCGGGGAACCGGGTGCCGACGCTGATCCCCACCGTCATGATCCGCTTGGTGGGCACCCGGGCGACGTAGACGACCTCGTCGCCGTCGAGGACCGACACGGAGCAGGACTCGTGCACCTGCGCGACCAGCGCCTCCATGTGTGGTCGGGCCACCTCGGGCAGCCCCAGGCTGGACAGGTAGGCGTAGCCGAGGTCGAGGATGCGCGGACGCAGGGAGAACAGCCGCCCGTCGGTGCGTACGTAGCCGAGTTCGACCAGGGTGAGCAGGAAACGGCGGGCGGCGGCCCGGGTCAGGCCGGTGCTACGGGCCACGTCGCTGAGGGTGAGGCGCGGGTGCTCGGCGTCGAAGGCCCGGATCACCGCGAGCCCCCGCTCCAACGACTGGACGAACTCCCCCGAGCGGGCCGTTGCCTCGTCGGTCACTGGGCCTCCTGCCGCAGAGTCTGCTGGGCCACCTTGAACGCCCGGTTCGCCGCCGGCACACCAGCGTAGACGGCCACCTGGAGCAGCACCTCGCCGATCTCGTCGGGGGTCAGGCCGTTGCGCAGGGCGGCGCGTACGTGCATGGCCAGCTCCTCGTCGTGGTGCAGGGTGGCCAACACGGCGAGGGTGATGCAGCTGCGGGTACGGCGGTCCAACCCCTCCCGGGTCCAGATCTCCCCCCACGCGTAGCGGGTGATCAGATCCTGGAAGTCGGCGGTGAACTCGTCGGTGCCGGCGACCGCCCGGTCGACGTGCGCGTCACCGAGCACCTGCCGGCGTACCGCCATGCCGGCCTCGTAGCGCTGCTGGTCGGTCATGTGCTCACCGCGCCTGTCGGATCGAGATGGTCGACGAGTAGCCGGGTGACGGTCTCGGGCTGCTCGACGTTGGCCAGGTGCGCCGCGTCGTCGATCACGACCAGGCGGGCCGACGGGATCCGCTCGGCGATGGCGACCGCCTGCTCCGGCGGGGTCGCCGGATCGTCGGCGGCGGCGATCACCAGTGTCGGGACGCGTACGGCGGCCAGGTCCGCGCGCAGGTCCATCGCGGCGATCGCCTCACAGCAACCGGCGTACCCGGCGGCGGGGGTGCTGAGCAGCAGGTCCCGGTGGGCGGCGACCACGTCCGGATGGGCGGCGGCGAAGTCGGCGGTGAACCAGCGCTGCACGATCGCGTCGGCGATGGTGTGCAGCCGTCCGGCCCGCACGGTCGCGGCCCGCGCCCGCCAGCCGTCGGCCGGTCCGAGCGAGGCGGAGGTGCACAGCAGGGCGAGGCGGTCGATCCGCTCGGGAGCGTGCGCGGCCAGCCACATGCCGACCATGCCGCCGAGGGAGAGCCCGGCGTAGTGGACGCGGGCGATGCCCAGGTCGTCCAGCAGCCGCAGCACCTTCCGGCCGAGCAGGTCGATGGTGTACGCCCCGAGCGGCACCGCCGAACCGCCGTGGCCGAGGTGGTCGTAGCGGACCAGGCGGTACCGCTCGGCCAGCGCCGCCACCTGTGGTTGCCACATCGCGCCGGTGGTGCCGAGGGAACTGCCGAGCAGCAGCACCGGGGCGTCCGGCGGGCCGTCCACGGTGGCGTGCAATCCGCTGGTCACGACGACTCCCGGTGCAGGTCGAGGGCGCGGTCGACGAGGTGCCCGGCGCTGCCGAGCCAACCGGCCGGGTCGAGTGCGGCGTCGACGTCCGCCGCCGACAGGTGGGCGCGCAGTTCCCCGTCGGCCAGCAGCGCCGCCCGGAAGTCGGGCTCGGCGGCGGCGCGGCGCACCAGGTCGTGGGCGGCGACCCGACCCAGGGCCGGAGCGAGTCGCGCGGCGACCGCCTCGGCGAGCAGCAGGCCGCCGGTGGCGTCCAGGTTGGCCCGCATCCGCTGCGGACGTACGTCGAGGTCGGTGAGCATCCGCGCGGTACGGGCCGCGGCCCCACCGGCGAGGCGCACCAGGTCGAGCAGGGGTTCCCACTCGGCGTGCCAGCCGCCGGTGGCCCGCTCGTGTTCCTGACCGGCGGCGGTGTACAACGTGCCGACGAGCCCGGGACCGCGCCGGGCGGCGGCGGTGACCAGCACCGAGTCCACCGGGTTGCGTTTGTGCGGCATCGCCGAGGAGCCACCGCGCCCGTCGCCGCCCTCGGCCACCTCACCGACCTCGGTCTGCGCGAGCAGGCCCACGTCGAGCGCGACCTTCCCGGTGGCGGCGAGCAACCCGCCGAGCGCCGAGGCCAGGTCCAGCAGCGGCTGGCGGCGGGTGTGCCAGGGCAGCGGACTCGCCGCCAGGCCCAGGTGCGCGGCGTAGCGTTCGACCACCGCCGGTCCGGCCGAGGCGTACGCGGCGAGGGTGCCCACCGCCCCGCCGAGCTGTGCCGGCATGGCACCGACCGCGCGGGTCAGCCGGGCCTGCGCGTCGACCAGGCCGACCAGCCAGCCGGCCGCCTTGAGCCCGAAGGTGGTCGGTGCGGCCTGCTGGCCGAGGGTGCGGGCGACCATCAGGGTGTCGCGGTGGGTCCGGGCCAGTCGGGCGGCGGCGTCGGCCGCGTCGGCGACGTGTCGTCCCAGTGGCCCGGCGGCACGGACCACCACCAGCGACAGGGCGGTGTCGAGGATGTCCTGGCTGGTGGCGCCGTAGTGCACCCACGGTCGGGCCGGTTCGGCGACCGCCGCGGTCAGCTCCCGCACCAGCGGGACCACGGGGTTGCCGGCGGCCTCCGCGGCAGCGCCGAGGGCGGCCGGATCGTACCGCTCGACGCGGCACTGCCCGACGATCTCGTCGGCCGCCGGGGCGGGCACCGGCCCGGCCTCGGCACCGGCGCGGGCCAGCGCGGCCTCCGCGTCCAGCAGCGCCCGCAGCAGGGCGTGGTCGCCGAGCTCCGCGTCGACGTCAGGTGTGCCGGAGAGCCCGCGCAGCAGTGCCTCAGACGGCGAAGAAGACGGTCTCATGCTCTCCCTGAAGGCGGATGTCGAAGCGGAACCCGTCCGTGTCCGGGCTGGCCAGCAGCGTGTCACGACGCCGTGGGTCGACCGTACTCAGCACCGGGTCGGTGGCGTTGGCGACCTCGTCGGGAAAGTAGACCCGGGTGACCAGGCGGTGCAGCAGCCCTCGGCCGAACACCGACAGGGTCAGGTGCGGCGCCTCGGTGTCGCCGTCGAAGGTGGGCAGCGGCCCCGGCTTGACGGTGTGCAACGCGTACCGGCCCTCGCTGTCGGTCGCCGCCCGCCCGAAGCCCCGGAACCCGGGAATCGTCGACCGCCGCGCCCCGCGCGGATCGTCGGGATGGTCGAAGCGGCCGTCCGGGTCGGCCTGCCAGCTCTCCACCATCGCGTCGGCCACGGCGGCACCGGTGCCGTCGACGATCCGTCCGCGCAGCCAGAACGCCCCAGGCGTGCCCTCCGGCACCACGTACGCCCCGTCGGCCCAGGTCAGGCCGATGTGCAGGTACGGCCCGACGGTCTGGGCGGGCGTGACGCCCAGCGACTCACTCATCGTCGTCCTCGTCCTCGAACACGGTGGCCTCCCGGCCCCGCAACACGATGTCGAACTCGTAGGCCAGCGCCCACTCCGGGCGGGTGGTGGTGTGGTCGTAGCGGGCCACCATCCGCTGCCTGGCCCGCTCGTCGCGGACCGAATTGAAGATCGGGTCCTGGAAGAACAGCGGGTCGCCCGGGAAGTACATCTGGGTCACCAGCCGTTGGGTGAACGCCCGACCGAAGAGGGAGAAGTGGATGTGCGCCGGTCGCCAGGCGTTGTCGTGGTTGCGCCACGGGTACGCCCCGGGCTGCACGGTGACGAAGTGGTAGCGGCCGTCGGCGTCGGTCAGCGCACGCCCGACGCCGGTGAAGTTCGGGTCCAGCGGCGCCGGCCAGGTGTCGGCGGCGTGCCGGTACCGCCCGGCGGCGTTGGCCTGCCAGATCTCGACGAGGGTGTGCGGCACGGCCCGGCCGTCGCCGTCGAGGACCCGGCCGTGCACGATGATCCGTTGCCCGAGGGGCTCGCCGTCGTGCTGGCGGGTCAGGTCGTGGTCCAACTCGCCGATGCGGCCCTCGCCGAGCAGCGGGCCGGTGATCTCGGTGAGCCGCTGTGGCAGGTACGTCAACGGCTGCCGCGGTGCCCGCGCCACGGTGGACCGGTAGCCGGGGCTGAGCAGTGGTGGGTGGGCGTCGACGTCGTCGCGCCGGTAGCTCGGCAGGATCAGTCTCCGGTCGGCGTCCTGGGTCACGGCCGCTCCTCCCCTTCAGTCGCTCCGAGTATCCGCCGCCCGTTCACGCGGGCGTCCGCATGGTCGCTTCGAGGGCGCGCAGCACGGTGAGTTCCTCGGCGGTGGGCGGTTCACCGGTGCTCAGGTCGTCGGCCACCGCCAGCGGCCAGCCGGTGGCGTCGTGCACCTGTTCCACCGTGACGCCCGGATGCAGCCGGGTCAGGGTGAGTTCACGGCTGACCGGGTCGGCCTCGAGGACGCCGAGGTCGGTGATGACGGTGCGAGGTCCGCCGCCGCGCAGTCCGAGCCGGGCCCGGTCGTCGGGGCCGGAGCCGTAGCCGACCGAGGTCACGAAGTCGACGCGTTCGGTGAAGGTACGTCGGCTCTGCCGGACGATCACCACCACCTCACCGCAGGAGGCGGCGATCTCGGGAGCGCCACCGGCACCGGGCAGCCGCACCTTCGGACCGGTGTAGTCGCCACCGATGACCGTGGTGTTGATGTTGCCGTAGCGGTCCAGCTGCGCGGCTCCGAGGAAGCCGACGTCGATGCGCCCGGGTTGCAGCCAGTAGTTGAACACCTCGGGTACCGGGACCACGGCGTCGGCGGTATCGGCGAGGACACCGTCACCGATGGACAGCGGCAGCCGGTCCGGCTTGGCCCCGAGACAACCGGACTCGTAGATCAGCACCAGGTTGGGGGCGTGGGTGGCCCGGGCCAGGTTGGCCGCGGTGCTGGGCAGGCCGATCCCGACGAAGCAGGCGGTGCCGTCGAGTAGTTGTCGGGCGGCGGCCACCGTCATCATCTCGTCCGCCGTGTACTGCTCGCTCATGCCCGCCCTCCATCGCGCTCCGGGGTCCGCACGTGCGTGGCGATCCAGTCCTGGAACGTGTCACGGTCCCGGCTGATCTTGTCCCAGGCCACGTAGAAGGCGTTGTCGCGCACCGAGTAGCCGTGCGCGTACGAGGGATGGGCCCCGCCGGGTACGTGCGCCACCGCGCTGACCGCCCAGCCGGGCAGCACGACCTGACCGGCCACCGGGGTCAACTCGTCGACGATCTCCTCGACGGTGACCAGTGACCGGCGGGCGGCCAGCACCGCCTCCTTCTGCACGCCGGTGATGCCCCACATCTGCACGTTGCCCGCGCGGTCGGCGCGCTGGGCGTGCACCACGGTCACGTCGGGGTTCAGCGCGGGTACCGCGGTCAGGGTCTCCCCGGTGAACGGGCAGTCGATGCTGCGGATGTTGGTGGTGTGCCGGGGCAGGTCGGTGCCGGTGTAGCCGCGCAACACGGCGAACGGCAGGCCGGAGGCCCCGGCCACGTAGCGGTTGGCCATCCCGGCGTGGCTGTGCTCCTCCAACTCCAGCGGGGCCGGCCAGGCGTTCTGCACCGCGTCGCGGAAGCGGTGCAGCGATCCCACGCCGGGGTTGCCACCCCAGGAGAAGACCAGGCGGCGGGCGCAGCCGGCACCGATGAGCTGGTCGTAGATGACGTCGGGCGTCATCCGCACCAGGGTCAGGTCGCGCCGCCCCTGCCGGATGATCTCGTGTCCGGCAGCGAACGGGATCAGGTGGGTGAACCCCTCCAGCGCCACCGTGTCGCCGTCCCGGACCAGCTCCGCGACCCCTTCGGCCAGCGAGACGAGCTTCGCCATGTGCCTCCCTGCCTCCTGTGTCGAGCACCCGCCGAGATGTGTTCGCTATGCGGACTCACGTACTTATCTCGAACGTAATCCGCCACAGCGGCGTTCGTCAACGCGTAGAGGTCGGGCGGACGCCCCCCTTCGACGGATCGCGGGAAATGTCGCCGCGAGCCGTTGACGCGAGCCGAGTCCCCGTGCAAATGTCCTAGATGAGAACGCCTGTTCGTCTACCGAACACGCGTCGCGCACGCTCGGTCCCCGGCCGCCGCGCACCGTCGTACGCGAGCACCGCGCCGGCCGTCCCGTCCGCGACGTGAGGAGGAGCACCCATGCCCGACCCCGGTCCGCGCCGCGCCCGGCACGTCGACGACCCCCGCTGAGCAGCGCGGACATGGCGGGCAGGACGGGAACTCCCGGGGCCTCGGTGACCTCGCGGGTGCTGGCCGTGCTGGGCGCGTTCGACGCCACCCACCCCGCGTTGACCCTCAGCGACATCGCCCGGCGCAGCGGACTACCGCTGGCCACCACGCACCGGCTGGTCGCCGAGCTGGTGGCCGGTCGGGCGTTGGCCCGCGCCGCCGACGGCAGGTACACCATCGGCGTACGACTGTGGGAGGCCGGGCTGCTCTCGCCGCTGCACACCCGGCTGCGTGAGGTGGCACTGCCCTACCTTCAGGAGCTGTACACCGCCGTGCGCGAGAACGTGCACCTCGCCGTCCGCGACGGCGACGAGGCGCTGTACGTGGAGAAGGTCACCGGGCACCGGTCCGTGCCGACCATCTCCCGGGCCGGTGGACGACTGCCGCTGCACGCCACCGGCGTCGGCAAGGCGCTGCTCGCGTACGCCCCGCCGGAGGTGCTCGCCGCGCACCTGCGCCGGCCGTTGCGCCGCTGCACCGCGTACACGATCACCGAGCCTGGCCGCCTGGCCCGCGAGCTGGCCACGGTACGCGAACGCGGCTGGGCGCGGACCCACGAGGAGATGACCCTCGGCTCCTGCTCGGTCGCCGTCCCGGTGCGCGACGCCACCGGGGCCGTGCTGGCCGCGATCGGCGTGGTCGGGCACAGCCTCGGCACCACGCCGCGCCAGCTGGTGCCGGCGCTGCTGACCGCGGCCGACCGGATCGCCGCCCGGCTGGCCGATACCCCGCCGGTCGCCGACACCGCCTGACCCTCCCGAGCCGGGCTTCCACTGGGTGGAAACCGGCAGCGGCGGCCCGGGGCCGCAACGGGCAGGCTGGCGACCGGGCGACAATGTCGCCCCCACCCACCATCGGCGACGAGGAGGCACGGATGCGTACCCAGGTCGGCATCGTCGGAGCGGGACCGGCCGGTCTCATGCTGTCGCACCTGCTGCACCGGCACGGGATCGACTCGGTGGTCGTCGAGAGCCGCAGCCGGGAGTACGTGGAGCACCGGCTGCGCGCGGGCGTGCTCGAACAGGGCTCGGTCGACCTGCTGCGGGAGACCGGGCTGGGGGCGCGTCTGGACCGGGAGGGCATGCGGCACGAGGGCATCGAGCTGCGCTTCGACGGCGAGTCGCACCGGGTGCCGATGACCGAGCTGACCGGCCGGGCGATCACCGTGTACGGCCAGCAGGAAGTGGTCAAGGACATGATCGCCGCACGGCTGGCGGCGGGCGGGACGATCCTGTTCGAGGCACCGGCCGAGCGCCTGTCCGGGCTGGACTCCGCTCCGGTGATCCACTTCAGTCGGCAGGGTCGCCGCGAGGAACTGCACTGTGACTTCGTGGTCGGCTGCGACGGCTACCACGGGGTGAGCCGCCCGACCGTGCCCGACGGGGTGCTGACCACCTACGAGCGCACCTACCCGTTCGCCTGGCTGGGCGTCCTCGCCGCCGCCCCGCCCGCGGTGGAGGAGCTGATCTACGCCCACCACGAGCGCGGCTTCGCCCTCTACAGCATGCGCTCGCCCCAGATCTCCCGGCTCTACCTCCAGGTCCCGGCCGACGAGGACATCGCCGACTGGCCGGACGAGCGGATCTGGGCCGAGCTGCGTACCCGGTTGGAGACGGTGCCGAACTGGACGCTCAACGAGGGTCCGGTGCTGGAGAAGTCGATCACTCCGCTGCGCAGCCTGGTGGTCGAGCCGATGCAGTGGCAACGGCTCTACCTGGCCGGCGACGCGGTGCACATCGTGCCGCCGACCGGCGCCAAGGGGATGAACCTGGCGCTGGCGGACGTCAAGCTGCTCGGTGCCGCCTTCGCCGCCTGGTACGCCGACGGCAGCACGCACCTGCTGGACGACTACTCGCGTACGGCGCTGCGGCGGGTGTGGCGGGCGCAGCAGTTCTCCTGGTGGATGACCTCGATGCTGCACCGGCTCAACGCCGACGACCCGTACGAGGCGAAGCTCCAGTCGTCGACCCTGCGCTACGTCACCACCTCCCGGGCGTACGCGACGAGCCTCGCCGAGAACTACGTCGGCCTACCCGAGGTGTGACCGTCCCGTTCCGCAGACCTTGGACGATTCCCGTTCGGCGCTAACCGGAATTGTCCAAGGTCTCGGTGTCTCCGGGGTTCGGTCGCCAACCGGCGGCCAGGAGTGCGCGTCGGACGGTGTCGGCCACCTGCTCGGGGTGCGCCCGCACCAGCCAGGCGGGAAACCGCAGGATCCGGTCGCCGGCCGTCCACACGTCGTTCTGTCGCCGCATGTCCGCCGCCCACTGGCGTACGTCCATGTGGTGTGCGCCGTCGATCTCCGCGTGCACTCCCCACTCCCGCCAGTACGCGTCCAGCCAGCGCGTCCGGCCCGCCGCGTCGGTGCGTCGTTGTTGCAGGTCGGGCCGGGGCAGACCGGCCCGGCGACAGAGCCGGACGAAGTCGATCTCACTCAGCGCCTGCGCCCCGCCGGCGATGTCGTCGACGGTCTGCCGGATCAACCGCCGTCGGGGCGCGCGAGGCAGCACCTCCAGCACCGCCGCCAACTCCTGCGGCGACACCCGCCGCTGCTGGCACCCGGCGGCGAGCATCTCCTGCGCCACCCGTGGCGAGGACGCCCACCCGGCGGCGTCGACCAGCGCTCGCGCGGTGGTGGTCCGGGGCGGGGGGCCGACCTGGAGATGTGCGGCGGGCAGGACCGACGTGCGGTGCAGCACGACAGCGGCCATGTCGATCGGCAACCTGCGCAGCGTCGTCCGACCGGGCCGCCGGGCCGCCGGCACGAGCACGTGCAGGGGCTCGGGCCGCAGGCCGCGTACTCCGGCCTCGGCGGCTGCCGTGGCACCCGCGAGGACGGCACCCGCACCGGCGACGAGGACCGCCACCCACAACTGCTGATCGCGGGTCAGTCGCCCGTTGCCCGCCAGCAGCAGACCGCGACTGATCGAGCGCCACCGCCCGGAGCGGACCAGCCCGCGTACGGTGCCGTCGGTCAGCACGGTGCGGGCCTGCGCGCTGGTGAGCACGCCGGCCTGTTCGAAGGCCAGCCACTCCAGCGCCCCGGCCGCGTCATCGGGAACCATCCGTCGACTGTGGGCGGCGACCACCGGCCACACCACCAGATCATGGACAGTTGTCGTTACGCGCTAACGGCAACTGTCCAAGAATGTGCGACCTTCAGGGCTCAGAGCAGCTTTGGGCTCCGGCGTTCGAGCAGGACGACGTCGCGCCAGCGGCCGTGGTGCCGGCCCACCCGCTCGCGGGTGCCGATCACCCGGAAACCGGCCCGCCGATGCAGAGCGAGGCTGGCGGTGTTCTCCGGGAACACCCCGGACTGGATGGTCCAGATGCCTGCCGCCTCGGTCGACTCGATCAGCGCGTCGAGCAGCAGCCGGGCCACCCCCCGGCCCTGGGCGGCCGGGTCGACGTAGACGGAATGCTCCACCACCCCGGCGTAGACCGTGCGGGTGGAGGTCGGCGACACGGCGATCCAACCGACGACCGTCCCGGCTGCGTCCACCGCCACCAGACGGTGCGCCGCCAGCCGACCGGCGTCGAAGTCGGCCCACGACGGCGCGACGGTCTCGAAGCTGGCGTTCCCGCTGTCCAGCCCCGCCTGGTAGATCTCCAGCACCCGGTCGGCGTCGTCGGCCGTCATCGGCCGCAGCCGCACATCCGCCACCAGACGACTCCGTTCCCTCACCACCGGGACCGGGTGCACCCGGCGTTGCCCATCATGACACCAGCGGCCCCGGGAGCGGGGCTGGCGGGAGGCGCGCGAAGCGCCGCCGGTGGGCGTGGGTACGGTGCGGCTCTGCTCCTGGCCGGCCACGTCGACGGTGGTGTCGAAGACGGTCGTGAAGCGCTGCCCCAGAGACGGCGGCAACGGTGCCCTGCTGATGCAGCGACGCAGCCGGGGCAGCACGTCGCGCCCGCGCGCCGCGTCGAGCAGCGCCGCGTACATCGCCGAGGTGCCGTGGAAGACGGTGACCTCCTCCCGGAGCATGAGGTCCAGCGCCGCCGGGCCGGTGAAGCGGCTCAGCAGCACCAGCGTCGCCCCCGCCCGGAAGGTGCCGGTCAACGCGACGGCCTGGCCGAACCGGCCACTCAGCGGCAGACAGCCGAGCACCACGTCGCTGCTGTCCGGGGCCAGGTCGGGCCGGTGGGCCGGTTCCGCGACGGTGCCCGCGAACGCGGCTGGCTCGCCGGGGACGTCACCGAGGTCCTCCAACCGGGGCACCTCCGACGGGCCCCGCATCGGGCCGACCGTGAGCAGTGGGACACCGGCCCGGGCGCTGAGCCGCCGCCCGGCGGCCAGCTGCGAGGTGTGGCAGACCAGCAGTCGGGCGTCGCGGGCCAGGTGGACGGCCTGCGGCGCGACCGGCACACCGACCGGCACGGCGACGGCACCGGCGGCGAGGGCACCGAAGTAGACCCGGGGAAAGTCGACCACGTTCGGCGCGAGCAGGGCCACCCTGTCGCCGTCGCGCACCCCGGCGGCCCGCAGGCCGGTGCCGTAGCAGCGGGCCTCCAACCACAGTTCGGCGTACGTGACGCGGGCCCGCCCGTCGACGACGGCGACGGTGTCGGCGTGCCGATGGGCGGATCCGGCCAGTACGGTCGCCGGGGAGAGCGCGGTCATCGCGGGGCGTCCACGTACAGGCGGCTCACCGTCTCGGCCACGCAGACCGGTTTGCCACCGCCGTCACCGTCCACGGTCACCGTGGTGACCAGTTGCGCGCCGCCCTCGAACGGGCTCACCTGGTCGATCGTGGCGACGACCCGCACCGAGGTGCCGACGCGTACCGGTGCGGGGAAGCGGACCCGGTTGAGGCCGTAGTTGACCCCCATCCGCACCCCGTCGACCCGGTACAGGCGGCCGACCAGCGCGGGCAGCAGGGCGAGCGTCAGGTAGCCGTGGGCGATGGTGCCGCCGTACGGCCCGGCCGCCGCCCGCTCCTGGTCGAGGTGGATCCACTGGTGGTCGTCGGTGGCGTCGGCGAACAGGTCGACCCGGCGCTGGTCGATGGGAAACCACGCGCCTGGGCCGAGACGCTCGCCGACCGCGCCGGCCAACTCGTCGAGGCTGGCGAAACTCCTCATCCCAGGTGTCCTCCGAGTTTCGTGTAACCGCGCAGCAGGTCGCGGGAAATGATCAGTCGCTGCATCTCGTCGGTGCCCTCGAAGATCCGGTACAGCCGCACCTGCCGGTACCAGCGTTCGATCGGCAGTTCGCGGGTGTAACCCATGCCGCCGTGGATCTGCATGACCCGGTCGACCACCCGGTTGACCATGCCGGCGCCGTAGAGCTTCGCCATCGAGGAGGCGTGCCTCGGGTCCAGACCGGCGTCGACCGTCCAGGCGGCACGCAGGATGAGCCAGCGGGCCGCCTCCAGCTCGGTCTCCGAGTCGGCGATCATCCACTGGATGGCCTGGTTGGTGCCGATCTTGGCCCCGAACGTCTCCCGGGTGTTGGCGTGGTCGATGGCCATCCGCAGCGCGCGTTCGGCGATACCGACGGCGTGCGAGGGGATCGTGTAGCGCCCCTTGCCGATCCACTGCATGGCCAGCGAGAAGCCCTGGCCCACCTCGCCGAGGATGTTGCGGTTCGGCACGCGTACGTCGTCGAAGAACAGCGAGGCGGGCCCACCCTCGCCCATGGTGGGGATGAACTCCGACCGCCAGCCCATCTCCCGGTCCACCAGGAAGGCGGTCGCTCCGCCGTTGCGGGCTCCCCGCTCGGGATCGGTGACCGCGATGACGATGGCGAAGTCGGCCTCGTTGCCGCCGGTGATGAAGGTCTTCTCGCCGTTGAGGATCCAGTCGTCGCCGTCGCGTCGGGCACGGAACCGGATGTTGGCGGCGTCGGAGCCCGCGCCGGGCTCGGTGATGGCGAAGCAGGAGAACCGCTCCCCCTCGATGGTGGGCAGCAGGAACTCCTGCCGCTGCTCCTCGGTGGCGTGGAAGAGGATGTTGTCCGCCTCGCCGCCGAAGCGGAACGGCACGAAGCTGCGGCCGATCTCGGTCCAGATCAGTGACTGGACGACGGCGGGCAGGTCCATACCGCCGTACTCCGTCGGTGTGGCCAGCCCCCAGAAGCCGAACGCGCGGGCCTTGAGCTGCAACTCGCGCAGCTCGGAGCGTTCCAGACCGGGCTGGTGGGCCCGTTCACGGCGCAGTAGCTCCTGCTCCAGTGGCATGACCTCCCGGGTGATGAAGTCGCGGGCGGTGTCGCGGATGGCCCGTTCCTCGTCGGACAGCCCGAAGTCCATGTGCTCGGTTCCTCTCCCCGGTTCTAGAAGGCGTTGACGCCGGTGAGCGCCCGCCCGATGAGTAGCTGCTGGATCTGACTGGTGCCCTCGTAGAGGGTGGCGACGCGGGCGTCGCGTAGGTACTTGCCGACCGGGTACTCGTCGATGTAGCCGTACCCGCCGTAGACCTGGATGGCGTCGTTGGCCGCGCGGACGGCGGCCTCGCTGGCGAACAGCTTGGCCATCGACGCCTCGGTCGCGAACGGCTCGCCCCGGTCGATCAGGTCGGCGACCCGCCAGACCAGCAGCCGCGCCGCGGCGGTGTCGACCGCGATGCCGGCGAGCAGTTGCTGTACGAGTTGGTGGCCGGCGATGGGTTTGCCGAACTGGGTACGGGTGCCGGCGTAGGCGACGGCGGCGTCCAGGCAGCCCTGGGCGATGCCGACACAGCCGGCGGCGACCGACATGCGGCCCTTGGCGAGGGTGGACAGCGCCAGCCGGAAGCCGCCACCGCACTCGCCGAGGCGGGCGGTGTCGGGCACCCGGACGCCGTCCAGGGCGAGTTCGGCGGTGGCCTGCCCGCGCAGGCCCAGCTTGCCCCGGATCTCCGACCGGGTGAGGCCGGGACTGTCGGTCGGCACCAGGAACGCGGTGATGCCCCGGTGTCCCGGGCCGCCGGTACGGGCGAAGAGCAGCGCGACGTCGGCGGTGGTGCCGTTGGTGATGAACATCTTGCGGCCGGTGATCAGCCAGTCGTCGCCGTCGCGTACCGCCCGGGTGGTCAGCGCCGCCGCGTCCGAGCCGCTGTCGGGCTCGGTGAGCGCGAAGCAGCCGAGGGCGGCACCGGAGCACAGCGACGGCAGCCACCGCTCGCGCTGCTCCGGGGTGCCGTGTTTGGCGATCGACGTGGCGACCAGGCCCAGCGAGACCGACACGATGCCGCGGACGGCCGAGTCGCCCCGACCGAGTTCCTCCAGCACCAGGCAGTACGCGAGCTGGTCGCCACCGGATCCGCCGTACTTCTCGTCGATGGTGAGGCCGAGGAAGCCGACGTCGCCGAGCTTGCCGACGATGCCCGGGTCGACCGCCTCGCGCCGATCCCAGGCCGCCGCGTGCGGTAGCACCTCACGGTTGACGAAATCCGCGGCGAGTGCCCGGACCGCGACCTGCTCGGCGGAGAGCTGAAGGTCCATGGCGATAAACTAGCGGTGAAAGTTTTAAGCTGTCCAGACCCCGGTATGGCAAAGTTCCCCGCGAACCACCCGCCCCAAGGAGGATGCCCATGCCCCGGCCGCGACAAGCCCTGCTCAGCCGGGAGCGGATCGTCGAGGCCGCCGCCGCGTTGATCGACTCCGAGGGACTGGACGCGTTCTCCACCCGTCGGCTCGCCGCCGCCCTGGGCGTACGCGGGCCGTCGCTGTACAACCACTTCGCCACCAAGGACGAGATCCTCGACGCGGTCGCGGACAGCATCACCGGCCAGGTCGACGTGTCGTACTTCGGCGAGGTCGACTGGCGCGAGGCGTTGCGTCGCTGGGGTCACTCCTACCGGGCCGCCCTCGCCGCCCACCCGAACATCGTGCCGCACCTGGCCCGGGGCCCCGGTCGACGTCCGGCGGCACTGGCCATGGCCGACGCCGTCTACGGCGGACTGGTCGCGGCGGGCTGGCCGCCCGCGCGGGCGACCCACATCGGCGCGCTCATGCGCTACTTCGTGACCGGCTCGGCGCTCGGGTCCTTCGCCCGGGGTTTCGTGGAGGACCCGGGACTGTACGCGGACCAGTACCCGCACCTGAGTCAGGCGCACCGCCTCGCCGAGCATCAACAACGCGTCGACGAAGGCGCCTTCGCGCTGGGGCTGGAGGCGCTGATCGACGGGCTGTCCCACACGTACGAACGCGTCGTCGGGCCGCTGCCACCCCTCCCGCCGACGGAGTCGGCGTACTAGAGTCCCAACTTGCACCGCTAGTTTTAGGAGCGATCGGCGTCAGCCCCACCAGTCCTGTCGCCGCCCGCTCCGAGTCGAGGTGAGGAGCCCATGGAACCCGTACGGACCGACTTCTACCTCGACGGACGCTGGGTGGACGCCACGGGAAGGCCGCCGCTGGAGGTGCACAACCCGACGACCGAGGAGGTCATCGGCACCGTCCCGGCCGGCACCGCCGACGACGTCGACGCGGCCGTCGCCGCCGCCCGGGCCGCCTTCGAAGGCTGGGCGGCGACCGACCCCGCCGAGCGGGCCGCCCACCTCGACCGGCTGCACGCCGCCCTGACCGACCGTGCCAAGGACATCGCCTACACGGTCGCCAGTGAACTCGGCACGCCCCTGAAGGTCGCCACCCGCGTCCAGGCCGGACTACCCCTGACCGTGCTGCGCAGCTTCGTCGACCTGGCCGCCCACCCGCCCGCGCCACAGACCATCGGCAACTCCCT
This sequence comes from Micromonospora sp. DT48, assembly GCF_049844495.1. NCBI lineage: Bacteria > Bacillati > Actinomycetota > Actinomycetes > Micromonosporales > Micromonosporaceae > Micromonospora > Micromonospora sp. DT48. Next base: position 191,348 of record NZ_JBNCLE010000007.1, on the reverse strand, counting down.
GGTGGTACGCGAACCCGTCGGCGTGGTCGGCGCGATCACCCCGTGGAACTATCCGCTGCACCAGATCGTCGCCAAACTCGCGCCCGCCCTCGCCGCCGGCTGCACGCTGGTGCTGAAGCCGAGCGAACTGACCCCGCTGACCGCGTACCTGCTCTTCGACGCCATCCACGAAGCCGGCCTGCCTCCCGGAGTGGTCAACCTGGTCACCGGCACCGGGCCGGTGGTCGGCGAGGCGCTCGCCGGGCACCCCGACGTGCACCTGGTCTCCTTCACCGGCTCCACCGCCACCGGCCGCCGGATCACGCACCTGGCCGCCGACCGGATCGCCCGGGTGGCGCTGGAACTGGGCGGCAAGTCGGCGAACGTGATCCTCGACGACGCCGACCTGGCCAGCGCGGTGAAGGTGGGCGTCGGCAACGCCTTCCTCAACTCGGGACAGACCTGCACCGCGTGGACCCGGATGCTGGTGCACCGGGACCGCTACGACGAGGCCCTCGACCTGGTCGCCAAGGCGACCGACGGCTACCGGGTCGGTGACCCGTTCGACTCGGCCACCCGCCTCGGCCCGCTCGTCTCCGCACAGCAGCGAGACCGGGTACGCGACCACATCGCCCGGGGTCTGGCCGACGGCGGCCGACTCATCGCCGGTGGACCCGACGCCCCCGTCCCGCAGCGAGGCTGGTTCGTCGCACCGACCGTCATCGCCGACGTCGACCCGGACAGCGCGCTCGCCCAGGAGGAGGTCTTCGGTCCGGTCCTGGCGGTCATCCCCGTCAACGACGACGACCATGCGGTACGGGTCGCCAACAACTCCCGCTACGGGTTGGCCGGCGCGGTCTGGTCGGGCGACGACGAGCGGGCGCTGCGGGTGGCGCGCCGGCTGCGTACCGGTGCCGTCGACATCAACGGCGCTCCGTTCAACCCGCTCGCCCCGTTCGGCGGCTACAAGCAGTCCGGCCTCGGCCGTGAACTGGGTGTGCATGGCCTGGAGGAGTTCTGCGAAGTGAAGGCGATCCAGCGATGAGGGGCCTGGTGGCCCGGGTGGCCGGCACACCGCCCACGATCGAGCAGGTCGAACCGCCCACCACCGGCGCCGGCCAGGTACGGGTGGCGGTCCGGGCGGCCGGGGTCTGCCACTCCGACCTGTCCATGGTCGACGGCACCATCGCCGCGCCGTACCCACTGCTGCTCGGCCACGAGGCCGCCGGCGTGGTCGTGGAGGTCGGCGACGGCGTCGACCGGGTCGCGGTCGGCGACCACGTGGTGCTCAACTGGGCACCCCCGTGCCGCGCCTGCTGGTACTGCGAACGCGGCGAGCCCTGGCTCTGCGAACGCTCCGGAAACCCGGCAGCCTCCGTCGGGCACACCATCGACGGCGAGCCCCTGCACGTCACCCTCGGCCTCGGGGCGCTGGCCGAACAGGTGGTGGTGCCGCAGCACGCCGTGGTGGCGGTACCGGCGCAGTTGCCCTTCCCCACCGCCGCGCTGCTCGGCTGCGCGGTGCTCACCGGCGTCGGCGCGATCCGCCGTACCGCCGAGGTCCGGCCCGGCGACACCGTCGCCGTCATCGGTCTCGGCGGCGTCGGCCTCTCGGCGGTCGCCGCCGCCCGCGCGGCCGGTGCCGCCACCGTCATCGCCGTCGACGTCGCACCCGCCAAGGCCGAACTCGCCCACGCCGCCGGTGCCACCGACTTCCTGCTCGCCGACGACACCCTCAGCCGCGCGGTACGGAAACTGACCGCCGGTCGCGGCGTCGACCACGCGGTGGAATGCGTCGGTCGGGCCGCCACCATCCGCACCGCCTGGCGGGCCACCCGCCGGGGCGGACAGGTCATCGTGGTCGGTATGGGGGCCAAGGACGACATGGTCGGCCTCAGCGCCCTGGAGATCTTCCACTCCGCCCGGACGCTGCGATCCTCGGTGTACGGCTCCTCCGACCCTGACCGCGACGTGCCCGAAATGGCCCGCGCGGTGCTCGACGGCACCCTCGACCTCGACTTCCTGGTCACCGACCGGATCACCCTCGACGGGGCACCGGAGGCCCTGACCCGGATGGCCCGAGGCGAAGGAGCCCGCACGGTGGTCGTCTTCGACTGACCCGCCCCGTCGACCGGCGGTAGTCCGCTCCGCAGGCCGCTGTGGGGCCGTCGCACCTGCGTCTCCGGCGGCTCGGGGACCTTCCGTCAGTACGTGTCACCCCAGTAGGTGTCAGTGCTGGTTTTCACCACGTCCTCCAGATTACGGAGACCGGTGGGGAAGATGTTGAGTTGCCGCAGGTCGGCTAGATTGCACCAGCGCATCCCCTGCTGGCCTTCGTCGGAGACATCGTCTGCGGCCAGGTAGTCGGCGGACAACTCCGATGTGAGTTCCGCGAGGAAGTAGAACTCGACCTTGTGCTGATCGCGCCCCTTCCCGGCCAGTTCGTGGTGCGCGTGGATGTACTCGCGAACGAAGAGCAGGCGTCCTGGCGTCACGTCCGCGCCGATTTCCTCCTGGCACTCACGGATCAGGGTCTCGGTCAGGGTCTCACCGTACTGCTGCCGACCGCCGGGAAGCGAGTACCAGACCCCGAGCCCCATCTTGCGGTCCACATACTTCAGTAGAAGCACCTTGTCGCCGTCGAGGATGACAGCCTTGGCGGAGTTTTCGAGCCGGCTCTCGGCACCCGTCATGTCGTCGCTTCCAATCCCGCTGCTTCGATCATCTCCTGGAACGTGTGCGGAGGTGGGTTGTCCTGCCAGCCATTCATCGCCAGGCGGTCGAGCAGCGCGCGCTTGAGATCAATGATCGCCAACAGCGGCTCACCGAACCGGGGGTCCAGGGCATCGAGGCCGAGCGCGATCTCACGCCAGAGGAGATCCGCCTCTCGATAGCACTCCCGCATGATGCCACCCGATACCAGCATCTCCAAGATGGCGCTGTGCGTCTCGTTCAGCTCGGTATCGCCGGTCAGCGCGCGGTGGAGCACACCCGCATGCCTGCCGTGGCTGCCGATGACCTGCTGTGCCCGGATCCACAGCCTGCTGATCGAATGGCGCAGGTCCGCGTTGAGCGTCGGCTCTGCGAGCCCCTTGGCGACCGGGTAGCTCACCAGTCCGGTAACAGTGTCCTCGAACAAATCCGCCAACTCGTCCACCCGCTGCCTCAACCGGCGCATATCGCAAAGCCGGTCGGCCAAGCCGTCCGGCACGGGCTCCCCGACGTAGGCAAGCAGTCCGAGTAGGCCAGACGAGTAGAAGCCAGAGCCGAGGTGTCGAGACCTGGCATCCATTCGATACCAGTTGACGAGACTCTCTCCGTCTTCGAGCGGTGCCGGGTCAAAGCGGACGGCGTAGTTGTCGTACATGGACTGCACGATTTCCGCCGTCACCTCGGCCATCACCGGTAGCGCCCGAACGCCTGCTGGCGTGAGCGACGCCTCGCGGACCATCGTCAGCAGGCTGGTAACCGAGAGGCACATGGTCGAGTTGACGTCGGCAAGCAGCAAGGCCGGGTCGCGGATGCTGTAGGAAGCCGAAAGGTCGAGGTGGCGATCCATGTTGTTGAGGATGAGGGTCTGACCCAGTGCGTAAATCTTCACGTACTCGGCCAACGCTTCTGGGTCGACACCGATCCGGGCACCAACCGCCGCCGCCGGCATCGTCTGCCGAAACAGCAACCCGGGATCAACGGCATCCTGATACAGCCGGGACATCCGAGGAAACAGGAAGTCCATAGTGCGTAGTTGGCTGATGGCCAGCGCGATCGGGCGACCGTATAGCGCGAGAAGTTCGACCATCGTCCGGAAGTCGTAGCCGACAGGGTCAGTACCCGTGGAGAAACGCCTCATCCGCCCGCTCCCACTGACCGTTTCCGTTGCGCCTTCTGGAGGACCTCCCAGGTGAACTCCATCTGCAGGAGGAAGTAGATCAGAGCGAACGCCGCTGACAGCAGAGGCGTCCAGGAGATCCCTGTTCCATACTTGATGAGACGGTCGGTGCCTACGGCAACGTACGCGGCGTTGAGCGATCCGATCACCACTGAAGTGAGCGCTGCGGCCTTCAGCTTGCGCCGACTCTCCAGGTATGGGTTGGCCGACCCCCACACCGGTTTCCAGCCTTCGGGAAACTCTGCGGCGAGGGCATGCAGGTAGAGGCTTCGCAACCGGTTGACCTGGTGTTTAGCTTCGGTCTGCACGCGATCGGTGACGACATAGGCCCGCAGGACGATCGTGTTCAACACCCCGGCGATCACCACCGCCGCATAGATGATCGGTAGCCGCAGCACCGTGCCGACCTGCCCCACCGAAGAGATCAGTTTTGCGGATACCAGGGCGCCGGCGACCAGCACCGGAAAAGCCAGTATGCGGAGACTGAGCTTGTAGAGATCCCTTTCGGCGTCCTTGTAGTCGTTGTGCAGGATGAACGCCTGCTCGAAGTCGATCAGCAACATCTTGCGGGCGGTCTCTACGTCGATGCCCCCAGGTCGCGTCGGCGCTGGCGGCGCGGTGGGCACCTCCGCGTTCTTGGGCATCAGCGCTCGCTTGATCACCTGGCGGAGACGATCGCGGCGCTCATGAGTAGGCACGGATAATCGCCACCTCCCCAGGGTCACGTGCTGCGCATTATCGCGCCACGCATGGCAGCGGGGAAACGGCTCCGCAGAGACGACAAATGCCGACGGAAGCGATCGCTCCCGTTCGAGACGGTTCGTGACGTGCCCCGATTGCCAGCGAGAATGGCGTGTCCGAGGGCGCGGTTATCCTCCCGCACATGGTCGCGTCGCCGGGCGTGCTGCCTGATCCGGCGTCGAGCCGGAGCCTGGTTGACCCTGGCGACGGGCACTGTGCGTCGGCTTGTCTCAGGCGTAGGGTCCGGCAGGTGGACTACGGGGACTTCGGTTTCTTCGGTGGCGTTGCTGCACTGCTCTGCGGAGGGATCGGATGCATAGTCCTCGTGGGTGCCGTGGGCTTGCTTGTCGTGTGGTGGCGAGAAAAGTGGTAGTCCCTGCCGTCCCGTTCGGTAGCGTCCCGTTCGGCGGCGGCGATATTGGCGTCGGTGACGACGAACATGCCGAGCAGCAGGGTCAGCGTCAGCACTCCCATGATGGCGAAGACCGCACGGAGGCCGAAGACTTCGGCGGCCACACCTCCGACGAGCGCGCCGGCCGGCATGCTCCCCCAGGCCAGCATCCGGTAGCCGCTGTTCACCCGGCCGAGCAGCCGGTCCGGGGTGATCCGCTGGCGCAGCGAGACGGTGATGACGTTCCAGGTGGCGAGCAGGAGACCACCGGCGAAGAAGACCGTACCGATCACGAAGGGGTTGGTGCTCAGCGCCGGTGCGCCGACGACGGCGGCCATCGCCAGCACGGAGACCACCAGGGTGCGGGACCGCCCGAGCCGTTGTTCGATCCGGCTGGTGGCGACCGAGCCGAGCACGATGCCGGCGGCGACGGTGGTGAGCAGGAGGCCGTACCCGGGTTCGGTAAGGCCGATGGCCGAGTCCGGGCCGACCGCGTAGAGCACCAGCACGGCGAAGACGGCGCTGGTGATGAAGTTGCTGGTCCCGACCATGGTGGCCAGGGTGCGCAGCAGCCGGTGCCGCCAGAGGAAGCGCAGCCCTTCGACGATCTCGGCGCGGATCGTCGTCGGCCCGTCCCGCTCGACTCGGAACCGGCCGGCGACCAGGAGCAGCGCCACGACGGCCAGCGCCCACAGCACCGCCGGCCCGGCGAGCGCCAGGGTCACCCCGGCAGCGACCAGGAAACCGGCGAGCGGCGGGCCGACGAACTGGTTGGCGGCCACTTCCACCGCGGACAGTCGGCCGTTGGCCCGGGGCAACTGGTCGCGCGTGACCACCTGCGGCAGGATCGACTGGGCGCAGGTGTCGTAGAGGGTCTCGGCGGTGCCGAGGCCGAGCGCCACCAGGTAGAGCAGCCAGATCGACCCGGCGTCGAAGGCCACCGCGAGCGCCGGCGCGCCGATGAGTGCCGCGCGCAGGATGTTGGCGGCGAGCATCACCCGACGCCGGTCGAGCCGGTCGGCGAGAGCGCCGGCCGGTAGCGCGAACAGCAACCACGGCAGGCTGTACGCGGTGGCGACCCCGGCCACCAGCACCGGTGAGCGGGTGTAGCCGACGGCGACCAACGGCAGTGCGATCTTGACGATCCCGTCAGCCAGGTTGGACACCGCCGACGCCGACCAGAGTCGCCAGAACCGGCCCCCGAGTCCGCGCTCGTCGACTCGGCTCGCCGCCCCTTCATCGGTACGTTCCTCGACCCCCGCCACGCCGCCGATCATCGCAGCATCCCGCCCGCCAGCGACCGGCAGCGCCAGCGCCAGACAAATCCCGGCAGCGACAGCGGCAGCCGAGCTTTCACTCAGTGAAACCGGAGCTGCCGATCAGCGGCCCGGTCACGGGATCATCCGACCGCACCCCCGACCCGTCGGCGAGAGAGGTGGGGTCCACCATGGCGTTCGCCCGCAACCAGTGGTACGTGACGGCCTACAGCAACGAGGTCGGGCGGGATCTGCTCGCCCGCACCGTGCTGGGCGAACCGCTGGTGCTCTACCGCACCGAGTCCGGGGAGGCGGTGGCGCTCGCCGACCGGTGCGTACACCGCCGCTATCCGCTGTCGGAGAGCCGCCTCGACGGCGACACCATCGTCTGCGGTTACCACGGCTTCACTTACGACCGGACCGGCACCTGCGTCTTCGTCCCCGGTCAGCAGCGCATCCCGCGTACCGCCCGGGTTCCCGCGTACCGGGTGGTGGAGCAGGATTCGCTCATCTGGGTCTGGATCGGCGACGCCGACCGGGCCGATCCGACCACCATCCCCCGCGCGCCCTGGTTGGACGACCCCCGGTATGCGGTGGTTCGCGGCATGGCGCCGCTGAACGCCCGGTACGGCCTGCTGGTGGACAACCTGATGGACCTGTCGCACGAGACCTACCTGCACGGCGGTTACATCGGCACCCCCGAGGTGGCGAACACGCCGATCACCACGGAGGTGGACGAGGAACGGGGCATCGTCTATGTCAGCCGACACATGGACGACGCCGAGTGTCCGCCGTTCTACGCCAAGTCGACCGGCATCCAGGGCCGGATCACCCGCTGGCAGGACATCGAGTTCCACCCGCCGTGCCTGTACCTGCTGCACAGCCGGATCGCGCCGCAGGGCGTCTACCCGCCGGCCGAGGGTGAGGACAGCGACGCCTTCCACGCCGAGATCGTGTACGCCATCACCCCGTCGACGGAGAACACCACCTACGACTTCTGGGCGGTGGCCCGCGACTTCGCCATCGACGACGAGTCGGTGAGCGAGTACCTGCACCAGAGCAACCACACGGTGGTCATGCAGGACGTGACGGCGCTGAACATCCTGGAGCAGGTGATCGCGTCCGAGCCGGACAAGTACCAGGAACTCAGCATCAACATCGACACCGGTGGGCTCGCCGCCCGACGTCTGATCGCGCGGATGGTCGAGGCGGGGGCGGTGGGGGCGCCCCGATGACCGGCCCGACCCGCATGCTCACCGGCGATCGGATCTACCGGATCCACTGGATGCCGGGCACCGACACCCTGCGCGGAATCTGTCACTGCGGTGCCGAGCGCGTCGCCGAGGAACCGGTCGAGCTGTGGGAGTGGCTGCTCGCCCACCCGTACGGCCACCAGCCGCCGGAGGTGGTCACGCCGAGCCCGCCGGCCGCGCCGACCCGGTCGGCGGTGCCGGCGTGACCGCCGACGAGCTGGACGGCGCGGAGCTGGTGGTGGCCCACCGGGACCGGGCGGCGGCGGGTGTCGCCGTGTTGAGCCTGTGCCGCCCCGGCGGCGGCGACCTGCCCGCCTGGTCCCCCGGCGCGCACCTGGACCTGGAACTCGGGCCCGGGTTGGTACGCCAGTACTCGCTCTGCGGCGACCCGGCCGACCGGGCCACCCTGCGGATCGCGGTCCAGTTGGAGCCGGAGGGGCGCGGTGGTTCGCGCCACGTGCACGAGCGACTCACCCCGGGCGCGACCGTCCGGGTACGCGGTCCACGGAACAACTTCCCGCTGGTGGCGGCGGCGCGGTACCTGTTCGTCGCCGGTGGCATCGGGATCACCCCGCTCAGGCCGATGGTCGCCGCCGCCGACGCCGCCGGAGCCGACTGGCGGCTGGTGTACGGCGGGCGCAGCCGCGCCACGATGGCGTTCGCCGACGCCCTGCGGGAGAAGTACGGCGATCGGGTGAGCCTGTACCCGCAGGACGAGACCGGCCTGCTCGACCTGGACGAGCTGCTGGGGCGGCCGGTCGACGGGCTCGTCTACTGCTGCGGCCCGGAATCGTTGATCACGGCGGTGGAACAGCGTTGCCGGACCTGGCCCGCCGGAGCCCTGCACGTCGAACGCTTCACGCCGCTGGCTCCCGTCGAGGGTGCCGACACCACCGTCGAGGTCGAGCTCGCCCTCAGCGGCCGGACGCTGACCGTACCGCCGGGCACGTCGATCCTGGAGGCGGTGGAGGCGGCGGGCGTGCAGGTGTTGTCCTCGTGTCGGGAGGGCACCTGCGGCACCTGCGAGACGGGCGTCCTGGGCGGCGTGCCGGAGCACCGGGACAGTCTGCTCACCGAGGCGGAACGGGCGGTCGGCGACACCATGATGATCTGCGTTTCCCGGGCCGTGACGCCCCGACTCACGCTCGAGTTGTGACCGTCGGGGTCGGCATGATGGCGAGATGAGCGCGCAACCCGGACGGTCGGTGACCAGCAAGGTGCTGGCCCTGCTCGACTCGTTCACCCCGGCCAGTCCGGCGCTGACCCTCAGCGAGTTGGCCCGGCGTGCCGGGCTGCCGTTGCCGACCGCGTCCCGCCGGGTCGCCGAGTTGGTCGCCTGGGGTGCCCTGGAACGCGGCGACGACGGGCGGTACCGGATCGGGTTGCGGCTGTGGGAGGTGGGTTCGCTCGCGCCCCGGGGACTCGGGCTGCGTGAACTGGCGCTGCCGACCATGGAGGACCTGTACGAGGTGACCCACGAGAACGTCCAGCTCGCCGTGCGGCAGGACGTCGAACTCGTCTTCATCGAACGCATCGCCGGGCGGCACGCGGTGCCGGTACTCACCCGGGTCGGTGGCCGCTTCGCGTTGCACGCCACGGGGGTCGGGTTGGTGCTGCTGGCGTACGCGCCGGCCGAGGTCCAGGAACAGGTGCTGGCCGCGCCGCTGGAGCGCTACACCCCGCTGACCGTCACCGATCCCGGGCGGCTGCGGCGCGGTCTCGCCGAGGTGCGCCGCACCGGGTACGCGGTCAGCGACCGGCAGGTCACCATGGACGCCCTCTCGGTCGCCGCGCCGATCTGTGGACCGGAGGGCTCGGTGGTCGCCGCGATCTCACTGGTGGTCGCCCAGCACCGGGCGGACCCGGTGGCGCTGGCCCCGCTGGTGCAGGCGGCGGGCCGGACGATCTCCCGGGCACTGGGCACGCCGTACGGGTCGCAGCAGTCGGTCGGGTGAGGCGACGTCACCGGGCCCGGCGCGGTGACCGCCTGGTTCAGTCCGGAAAGGCGAGCAGCCGCAGCAGCCCGGCGAGCCGCTCGTGCTCCTCGGGCGTCACCGTGGCCAGCAGGCCCAACTCGACGGCGCGGGCGGCCTGCTGGGCACGGGCGAAGAGGTCCCGCCCGGCGTCGGTGGCGACGAGGACGTTGGCCCGCCGGTCGGCCGGATCCGTACGGCGCTCCACCAGCTGACGTTTCTCGAGACCGTCGACGAGCGCCACGACCTGGCTCGGGTCGAGGCGGAGGAACTCGGCGAGTTCCCGCTGCGTGGGTCGGGCCCCGTCGGCGGCCAACGCGAGCACCGAGTAGGACCGCGCCTTGAGCCCGTGCTCGGCGAGGGCGGCGTTGGCCGCCGCCAGGGTGAGCGCGTTGGCGCGGGCCAGCAGAAAGACCAGGTCGCCGCCGAGCACGCTGTCCCGCAGGGCGTCGCGCCCCGGCAGCCGGGTCTTCCCGCTAGACATGGCGACGATGGTAGCAAGATTCACCAATGATTGACATTTTCAACGGTCCGTGCTCAGATCGGGTGGACACGAAGGAGTTCGCATGTCCCTGGACGGCAAGGTCGCCATCGTCACCGGATCCGGGCGCGGTCTCGGCCTCGCGTACGCGCAGGAGCTGGCCCGGCAGGGCGCTTCCGTGGTGGTCAACGATGTCGACGCGCAGACCACGGCCGACGCCGTCGCGGCGATCGAGGCGCTCGGCGGCCGGGCCGTCGCGGTGGTCGCACCGGTCGGCCCGACCGAGACCGCCGAGCAGCTGGTCGCCACCGCGGTCGAGAGCTTCGGTCGGCTCGACATCCTGGTCACCAACGCCGGTGTCCTGCGCGACACCGTGCTGTGGAAGATGACCGACGAGGACTTCGACACCGTCATCAACGTGCATCTGCGCGGCACCTTCACCACGGTGCGCGCGGCGGTGCGGCACATGCGGGCGGCAGGTGAGGGCGGGCGCATCATCTGCATCGGCTCCCCCACCGGCCAGCGCGGCAACTTCGGCCAGACCAACTACGCCGCCGCCAAGGCGGGCATCGTCGGCATGACGCGGACCTGGGCGCTGGAGCTCAAGCGCGCCGGCATCACCGCCAACACCGTCGTACCGGTGGCCGCGACCGCCATGACCGCTACCGTGCCCTACTTCGCCGCCGCCGTGCAGGCAGCCGACAAGGGCGAGCCGATGCCCGCGTTCTTCCGGCACGACCTCGGCTTCGGCACGGCGGACGACGTCGCCGGGCTGGTCGCGTTCCTCGGCTCCGACGCCGCCGGTGGCATCACCGGGCAGGTGATCGGGGTGGGCGGCGACCGGCTCCAGATCTGGACCCACCCGGAGGCGGCGCTGACCGCGCACCGTGCCGGTGGCTGGACGTACGATGCCCTGCTCGAAGCCTGGCCGGAGCAGTTCGCCGGCGCGGTTCAGAGTGTCGGCGAGCAGTTCCCGGATCTCCCCGAGGAGTTCAAGACCGCCGCCTCCTGACCCGCTGGACGAAGGCTTCCACCATGTACCGACCCGCCATCGACGTCGACGCCGTCACCGCGATCGACATGCACGTGCACATCGAGGTCGACGCGCACGGCCACAACTCGCTGCCCGACGACCTGGTGGCCGCGGTGTCGAAGTACTTCAAGGCCGACGGGCCACGCCCGGCGATCGACGCGGTGGCGCAGTACTACCGGGAACGCCAGATGGCGGCCGTGGTGTTCACGGTGGACGCCCGCACCCAGCTGGCCCACCAGCCGCTGTCGAGCGTGGAGATCGCCCGCGCGGCGGCCGAGCACGCCGACGTGCTGATCCCCTTCGGCTCCGTCGACCCGCGCACCGGGGCGGCGGCGCTGGACCTCGCCACCCGGCTGATCGAGGACGAGGGCGTACGCGGCTTCAAGTTCCATCCCACCGTGCAGGGCTTCGACCCGAGCCACGAGGAGTACGCCCCGCTGTGGGGTCTGCTGGAGAAGGCCGGCGTGCCCGCGCTGTTCCACACCGGGCAGACCGGGATCGGTGCCGGGATGCCGGGCGGCTACGGTCTCCGGCTCGGCCTGTCGAACCCGATGCTGCTCGATCCCATCGCGGCCGAGTTCCCGGATCTCCAGATCATCATGGCCCATCCGTCGGTGCCCTGGCAGGACGAGGCGTTGTCGGTGGCCACCCACAAGCCCAACACCTGGATCGACCTGTCCGGCTGGAGCCCGAAGTACTTCCCGGCGGAGCTGGTGCGGTACGCCAACTCGCTGCTCAAGCGCCGGGTGCTCTTCGGCACCGACTACCCGCTGCTCACCCCCGACCGTTGGCTCCGGGATGTGCGCAGCACCGAACTCAAGCCCGAGGTGCTCCCCGGCATCCTGAAGGACAACGCCGTCCGGCTGTTGCGCCTGTCCAGCTGACGACGAGAGGGAAGCTCATGACGACGACGATCACCTACGAACAGCTCACCGACCTTGCCGGCACCGACCTCGGCTACACCGAGTACCGGACGGTGACCCAGGACCAGGTGAACCTCTTCGCCGACGCCACCGACGACCACCAGTGGATCCACGTCGACCCGGAGCGGGCGAAGAACGGGCCGTTCGGCGCGCCCATCGCCCACGGCTTCCTGACGCTCTCCCTGGCGGTGCCCTTCTGGACCGAACTGCTCGACGTCAAGGGTGTCACCACGAAGGTCAACTACGGCCTCGACAAGGTGCGCTTCCCGGCTCCCGTCAAGGTCGGATCCCGGGTACGCATGAAGGCGACCGTCGTCGACGTCGTCGAGGTGACCGGCGGCTACCAGATCTCCGTCGACCAGACGATCGAGATCGAGGGCGGCACCAAGCCCGCCGTGGTGGCCCGCGGCCTCTACCGCTTCTACGCCTGAGCAGCACGGGCGGACCGGCCGGGACGGTCACGCGCCGACGCACCCCTCCACCACCGGGAGACCGCTGATGCACGAACAGGGAATCGGTGCCTGGTTGGCCAAGCGCCGGCTCAAATCCCCCGACAAGGTCGCCCTCGTCCACGGCGAGGACGCCACGGTGACGTACCGCCAGTTCGCCGACGGCGCGGACCGGGTCACCGCGCTGCTGCGGAGCCTCGGCGTCGGCAAGGGCGACGCGGTGGCCTACCTGGGCGAGAACAGCCCGGACTTCCTCCAGGTGATGTTCGGCGCGGCCCGGATGGGTGCGGTCTTCGTCCCGGTCAACACCCGGCTGGCGCCGCCCGAGGTCGCCCACGTCCTCACCGACTGCGGTGCGCGGGTGCTGATCCACGATGCCGAGTTCACGCCACGGGTGCAGGCCGCCACCGACGCCGGGCCGTCGCCGCACGTCGTCGTCACCGGCGCGGGCACCGCCGACCGGCCGGGCCTGGCCCACCTGCTGAGCACGGTCGCCGGGGACGACGCGGTCGCCGCCGAGGTGGGCATGGACGACCCGGCCGCGATCATCTACACCTCGGGTACGACCGGCCGGGCCAAGGGCGCGGTGCTGACCCACGGCAACCTCACCTGGGTCGCGCTCAACTGCGTGGTCGATTACGACGTCGTCTCGACCGACATCGCGCTGATGATCTCGCCGTTGTTCCACGTCGCGTCCCTCGGCATGGGGGCGCTGCCGGTGATCCTCAAGGGCGCCACGCTCGTGCTGGAGAAGGGCTTCGAGCCGGGTCGGGCGCTCGCCCAGATCGAACGGCACGGCGTCACCATGCTCAGCGGCGTCCCGACCACCTACCAGTTGATGGCCGACCACCCGAACTGGGCCACCACCGATCTGTCCACGTTGGCCAAGCTGACCTGTGGTGGTTCGGCCGTGCCCACCCGGATCCTCACCGCCTACGAGGAACGCGGCCTGTCCTTCTCGCAGGGCTACGGCATGACGGAGGCGTCGCCGGGCGCGACGTCGCTGCCACCGGCGATGACCCGCGCCAAGCAGGGCAGCGTGGGCCTGCCGCACTTCTTCACCAGCGTGCGGATCGCCGACGAACACGGCAAGCCGATCGCCGACGACGGCATCGGCGAGATCCAGATCTGCGGCCCGAACGTCTTCCCCGGTTACCACCTGCTGCCCGAGGCGACGGCCGACGCGTTCACCGAGGACGGCTGGTTCCGCTCCGGCGACCTCGGCTACCTGGACGCCGACGGCTACCTCTACATCGCGGGCCGACTCAAAGACATGATCATCTCGGGGGGCGAGAACATCTACCCGGCCGAGATCGAAGTCCTGATCGGCGAGATCGACGGGGTGACCGGGGTGGCGGTCATCGGCGTACCGGACGAGCAGTGGGGCGAGGTTCCCTGGGCGATCCTGACGGTACGGGAGGGCACGACGATCGACGTGTTCGCCGTGCGGCAGTTCCTCAACGGCAAGGTCGCCCGCTACAAGCTGCCCAAGAACGTCATCGTCGTCGACGAGCTACCGCGTACCGCGTCGGGCAAGGTGCGCAAGGCCGAGCTGCGGAACCGGTTCGGTGGGGCCGGGTGACAGCCTGACGCCGGGCGGTCCGGCGCGGCGCTACACCTTGCCGGAGCGCCGCCCGGATCGCACCGCGACCCGGGACCCGGCACCGCCCCCGTTGACGAGCGTGTCGAACTCCTCGGCGGAGGCCGCCGCCAACCGCTCGTGCATCTGCCGGTAGACCTGGGTGGAACGCCCGGCCGGCCACTGCGCGTCCATGAACTCACGCGGCAGTCGCGGGTCGGCGCGCAGCAACGCCAGCCAGTCGGCCACCAGCATCGTCCGCAGGGTCAACGCGCTCGACGCCTGGGCCGTGGCCCCCGGGTCGTCCCACACCTCGATGAACGCCAGGTGCTCACGGCGGATCGCCTCGATGTCCCACGCCGAGCGGACACTGTCGGCGATCGGGAACCCGGCCATCTCCCGGGCGTGGAAGGCGATGACCGTCTTGGGGGGAAGGTCCCGGCACAGCGGCTCCAACGACCCGGCGAGCTCCACCTCGCCGGGAGCGAGCCAGAGCCCGTCGCGCAACGGCGCAAAGCCCTCCCAGGTGAGGGTGGACCGCAACCGGTGCCGCAGGGTCCGCTGCCCCTCCGGGATCGTGAACGTCACGAGGGTCCACCCGGTGCCCTGTGGATCGAACGGGCGCGGGCCACGCACCCGGGCGGTGGCCTCGCGCAACACCGCCACCCCGTGCTCGGTCAGCGAGAACAGGATCTCCCGGCCGCTCTTGCTCCGGTCGAGAATGCCGGTCTGCACCAGCCGGTCCAGGGTGGCCCGCGTCGCCGGTGCGGCGACGCCGGCTCCTTCGAGCACCCCGATCAGGACGCTGGCGCGAATGGGGCCCGGATCATCGTCGACGACGTGCTCACCAAAGAACGCGAGCAACAGTTGCTTCGGCTGACGACTGCGCACAGCTCTTCCTCCCGGGCGAAACAGCCCCTCGGCACGATCACGGGGCGACGGTCTGCCCGCGCTTCGCCCGCTGGATCTGGTCGTAGACGTGGGTACGCAGCTCGGTGAAGCGCGGCATCGCCCGGGTGCTGATCTGGTCCCGCTCCGCCGGTAGGTCAACGGTCAGATCCTCCTGCACCCAGGTCGGCGACGCGGACAACACCAGCACCCGCTCGCCAAGGTAGACGGACTCGTCGATGTCGTGGGTCACGAAGAGGACCGAGATGCCCCGTGTCGTGTGCAGCTCACGGACGAGGTCCTCCAGGTCCGCGCGGGTCTGCGCGTCGACCGCGGCGAACGGCTCGTCCATGATGAGCACCTCGGGTTGGTACGCGATGGCCCGCGCGATCGCCACCCGTTGCTGCATACCGCCCGACAGTTGCCACGGGTGGCTGCGTCCCGCGTGGCCCAACCCGACCGCCTCGATGGCGTCGGTGACGAGCTTCTCGCGGGCCGCCCGGGAGAGTCGCTTGTGGCGCAGCGGCAGCTCCACGTTGCCCCGGACGGTCAGCCACGGGTAGAGGCTGCGGCCGTACTCCTGGAAGACCACGGCCATCGCGGGGCTCGGCCCGGTCACCGGCTGCCCGTCCATCTCGACCAGGCCGCTGGTGGGTCGCAGCAGGCCGGCGAGGCATTTCAACAGGGTCGTCTTGCCGCAGCCCGACGGCCCGACGATGCAGACGAGTTCACCCGAGCGCATGGTGAAGCTGATGTCCCCGATCGCCTCGACGTCGCCGTTCGCGGACTCGTAGACCTTGCGCAGGTGCTCCACCCGCAGCAGCGTGCTCCGGTCAGGCACGATTGACCTCCCTGATTCCGTGGTACCAGCGCAGCACCCGTCGCTCGACGACACCGAAGGTCGCGGCGAGGAGAACGCCGACGAGGCCGAGCAGGAGAATGCCGCTCCACATCTCGGCGATGAGGTAGTTACGTTGGAAGTAGGCGATCCGGTAGCCCAGACCGGCGGACGAGGCGAACATCTCCGAGATGACCATCAGGATCAGCGCGACCGAGAGCCCCTGCCGCACTCCGGTCATGATCCGCGGGCTGGCCGCCGGGAGCACCAGGAACCAGAGCCGCTCCCACCAGGTGATCTGGAACGAGTCGGCGGTCTCGGACATCACGCTGTCGGTGGACCGGACCCCGTCGATCGTGTTCAACAGGATGGGCCAGACCGCGCCGAAGACGATGACGGCCACCTTCATCGTGTCGGTGATGCCCAGCAGCAGCATCATCACCGGGATCAACACCGGCGGTGGGATGGCGCGGAAGAACTCCAGCAACGGTTCGAGCAGTTCGCGTAGCCATTGGAACAGCCCGATGAGCGTGCCGGCGGCGACCCCGACCACGATCGAGGCGGCGATGCCGAGGGCGAGCCGGTAGAGGCTCGGCAACACGTCGTCGACGAACGCGGGGCCGATCCAGGTCTCCCGGAAGGCCTCCAGGATGGTGAGCGGGCCGGGGAAGAAGCGGTTGGTCGACGAGGTCGACGCCACTGCCCAGATCACCAGCAGCAGGAAGGGCAGCCCGAGCGAGTAGAGGAAGCCGGCGGCGACGCGACGCCCGAGGGCGCGACCGCGCGACCGGCTGGCGATCCGTGCGGTGTGGCCGGTCACAGGACCTCCTCTCCGCGTACGGACTGGTGCCAGGACAGCGAGCGCCGCTCGATGAACCGGAAGACCAGGTTCACCAGGAGCCCGAGCAGTCCGGTGACCACCACGAGGGCGTACAGCCCGACGGCGTCACCGGCGGAGCGGGACAGCTCGATCATGCGTCCCAGGCCGGGATTGCCGATCACCATCTCGGCGGTGATGGCGAGGATGAGGGCGACCGCCGCGGCGAGCCGGACACCCGTCATGAGGTACGGCAGGGCGGTCGGCAGCACCAGGTGCGACAACCGTTCCCGGCGGGTGAGTCCGAAACTGCGGGCGGTGTCTCGGGCTACCGAGTCGACGTCGGCGACGCCGTAGATCACCTGCACGAACACCTGCCAGAACGACGCGTAGATGATGATGAGGAGCGCGGCCTGCATCCGGATGCCGAACACCAGCACGGCGAGCGGGATGAGCGCCACTGAGGGGATGGGCCGCAGGAATTCCACCACCGTGTGGGTGGCGCGGCGCAGGAAGGGCACCAGCCCGACGATCGTGCCGAGGACGACCGCGGCGAGAGTGGCCACGGTCAGCCCGATCGCCCAGGAGGTCATGGTGTGCCCGAGCCGACGCCAGAAGGCGAGGTCGCGAAGCTCCTCGGCGAGCCGGGCGAGCACGTCTGTGACGTACGGCAGGTACTCCGAGTTGACCAGGCCCAGCGTCGGGATCAGCTGCCAGACGACGAGGAACCCGGTCAGCCCGACGACGCCCAGCAGCACCTTG
The DNA here is from genome assembly GCF_049844495.1 of Micromonospora sp. DT48. Classification (NCBI taxonomy): domain Bacteria; kingdom Bacillati; phylum Actinomycetota; class Actinomycetes; order Micromonosporales; family Micromonosporaceae; genus Micromonospora; species Micromonospora sp. DT48. The sequence goes on along the minus strand of NZ_JBNCLE010000007.1, from coordinate 174,096 downwards.
CGTAGCGAACGGGGACGCCGGATGGACAAGACGTGCATGTTGCTCCCGTGGTCGGCGGCGACGCCCTTCCCGGTCGGTCACCGGGAAGGGCGGGACCGCGCCGGCTACTGCTGTTGGATGAGGCGATCGAAGTTGGGCTGCTGGTCGAGCACCTGGTACTTGCTGGCGAGCGTGGCCAGCGACTCCAGGCTCGCCCGGTCCAGCTCCCAGCTGAACCGGGGCAGCTTCACCGAGTCCGCGACCGCCTCCGGGAGTTCCAGGTTGTCCTTGATCGCCTGACGGACGGCCGCCTCGTTGGCGGAGTCCTCCGCCCAGGCGAGCGTCTCCTTCATCGCCGCCGTGAAGTCGGCGATCAGCTTGGCGTCGGAGTCCAGCCGCTCCTTGGTCGCGATGGTGGTCAGCGTCGCGAGCCCGGGAGCGACCGCCTGGTAGGGCGCGACGATGAAGGTGTCACCACGATTGCGCAGCTGGGTGACGAAGGGCTCCGGCACCCAGGCGGCGTCGATGTTGTCGGCTTCGAGTTGGGCCGGGACGTCGGGGAAGGCGACCTCGACGAACTTGATGCTCTTGGGGTCACCACCGTCCTTCTCCACCGCAGCCATGATCGTCACATCGCCGGCCGCGCCCAGGCTGTTGACCGACACCCGCTTGCCGGCGAGCTCCGCCGGCCTGGTGATGCCCGACTTGGCCGAGGCCACGACGGCGTTGATGTCGTCGCCCTCGGCGTAGGACGACGCGTAGTTGCCGATCATCACAACGCCGAGGTCCTGCAGGTCGGCCCGGAACGGGCCGAACGGCTGACCGATGGCGAAGTCGATGTCACCGTTGATGAGCGCCGGGATGGCCTGGGCGCCACCCTGGGCGGGCAGCACCTCGACGGTGAGCCCGTGCTTGGCGAAGATGCCGGCCTTCATCCCGCCCCACAACGCGGCGGTCTCGGTGATGGGCAGTGCCGCGACGCGAACCTGGCGCAGTTCGCCGCTGCTCTCGTCCGAGGGGGTGGCATCCGAGTCCGTACATCCGGCGAGCGCGACCGCGAGACCCGCGATCAGCCCGAGCGTGAATACCTTCTTCATCGACAAGGCCCTTCCTGGGCGGGGGTGGTGGGTGCGTGAACACCGACAGGTGCCTTGGGACCTGCGGCCGGTGCATGTGAGTGAGATCACCCGGCCGTGTTGGCCATCGTCGGCCACCGTCCCGCAAATGTCAAGAAATTCTGACGCCCGTCAAGGATCGTTTAAATATCGGTTTCGAAGGTGGTCAGCCCAGCGCTCGGACCAGCTCAGTGCGGGAGCGGATGCCCAGCCGGTGGTAGATGTTGCGCAGGTGGTGGTCCACCGTCCGGGTGGACAGGAACATCTGGGTGGCGACCTCCCGGTTGGTGGCGCCGGAGGCGACCAGGCGGGCGATGCGCAGCTGTTGACCGGTGAGCAACCGCACGGCGTGCGGGTCCGGCGCGCCGACGGACTCCCCCGCCGCCCGCAGCTCCACGGTGGCCTGCCGCGCCCAGCTCTGCGCACCGAGCAGGGTGAAGTCCTGCCAGGCCCGGTGCAGATGACCGCGCGCCTCGCGGGGGCGGCGAGCGCGGCGGAGTTCCCGACCGAACAGCAACTCGGTACGCGCCCGTTCGAAGGTCGCCGCGTCGGAGGGGTGCAGGGACAGCGCCCTACGGAACTGCTGCTCGGCCTCGGCGCTACCGCGCGGGGCGAGCAGGGCGTGGCAGCGGGCCGACAGGGCCCGACGCAGCGGGCTGGCGGTACTGCCGGCCCAGTGGTCGAAGACGGCGAGCGCGGTGCGGGCCCGAGCCGGCCGACCGTCGTACGCGGCGGCCTCGACCAGGTGCGGTGTGGCCATCACCTGCACCAGGACCTGGCCGCGCCCGGTGCCGGAGCGGGCCAGCGCGGCCAGCCGGTCCGCCGCGTCGGCGTACCTGGCGTCGACCAGGTCCAGCAAGGCCAGAGCCCACTGGGCGAGGGCGTGCGACCGGCTGCCCGGTACGGCGGCGTCGCCCAGCTCGGCGACGTACGCGAGGCTGGCCTCGCGGTCGGCCCGGACCGCCGCGAGCACGGCGAGCAGGCCCAGGTGCACGCCGGCACTGGTGTGCTGGCCGGCGGCCCGCGCCACCCGTAACCCCTCGCGGCAGCTCCTCGTCGCGGCGTCGTGCTGGCCCAGCCAGTACTCGCTCATCGCGCGCAGTTCCAGCGCCCTGGGCAGCAGGGACACCTCGCCCCGGTCGGTCGCCAGGTCGATGGCGCGGTCGGCGAGCCGGTACGCCGCGGCGTCCACCGCCACCAGCAGACCGGCCACGGCCGCACCGGTCAGCGCGGTCGGGGTCAACGCGGCGTCGGGCAGCCGTCCCCCGAGCACCACCGCCCGGCGCAGCAGCGGGCCACCGTCGGCGTGCTCGCCGCGCAGCGTGGCGGCGACCCCGGCGACCAGGCTGGTCAGCAGGTCCACCCACGGCGGATCCCCGGCGCGGCGAAGCGCGGCCATCCGGCGGGCCACCTCCGCATAGCGGTACTGGTCGCCGGAGAAGCAGACGGCCTCACCCGCCCGCACCAGCGCGACCAGCGCCGACTCGCGGTCGACCTCGGCCAGCGCGGTCGCGGCGGCCAGCAGGGTGGGTAGGGCGGCCGACGCCGAGCCGCACCGCAGTCGCATCTCGCCGCGCAGCATGTCGGCGAGACCGCCGACGGCGGTGTCCGGCAGACCCGCGACGCGATGCAGCAACGCCTGGGCCCGGTCGGGCTCCCCCGCCTGCCAGGCGTAGCGGGCGGCGGCGACCTGCCGCCGGGCCGCGAGCCCCGGGTCGTCGCTGAGTTCGGCGGCCCGGGTCAACACCGTCGCGGCGGCCGACCGGTCCGCGTCGTCGCCCACCGCCTCCTCCAGCTCCGCCGCCAGCGCCGGGGCCGGTCCGTCGGTCGCCGCGGCCAGGTGCAGCGCCCGACGCAGCCGGGCCCCGGTGCCGTCCAGGGTGGCGGCGAGCAGCAGATGTGCGTCACGACGCGCGGCCGGGGAGGCGATGGCCTCGACCATCGTCCGGGCAAGCGGCCGGGGAAAGACAGCGCCACCCCGGGCGGTGAGCCGGATCAGGCCGGCGGCCTCGGCCGGGGCGAGCGCCGCGAGGCTGTCACCCCCCGCGCGCAGCGCCCGGCCCAGCGTCACCGGGTCCACGGCGTACCCCTGGGCCGTGGGCGTCGGGGCCGCGAGCGCGGCCAGCAGCAACGCGCGCCGCGTCTCGGCGGACAGCCGGGACAGCAGGACGCGGTACGCCCGGCCCAGGCCGCCGTCGGCGGGCGGTGCCGTGGGCAGGGGTTCCGCACCGTGCCACTGGTCGGGCGTCAGCGAGTCCGCGAGATCGACGAGCGCCTGCGGGTTGCCGGCGGCCAGGGCGCTCAGCGTCGCCAGCACCGGTGCGGGCGGCGGCGGCCCCGGGCGGCACTCGGTCAGCAGGGCCTGACCGTCCGAGGCGTCCAGCGGCAGCAGCCGGCGGCTGGGGATCGCGTCCGCGCCGCTGTCACTGCCGGCGGTGAGCAGCAAGACGACGGGCAGGTGCGACAGCCGCCGGGCCACGAAGGTCAGCAACCGCGCGGTCGGGGCGTCTCCCGCGTCGAGGTCGTCCATGGTGCACAGCAGCGGGCCGTCGTGCGCGGCCTCGGCGAGCAGCCCGAGAACGGCATGGGAGAGCAGCAACTGGTCCTGGTCCGGGCAGCCCTCGCCGGCCACGGCACGACGGAGCACCTGCCGTTGTCGGTCGGACAGCGCACCGGTGCGGTCGAGCACGGGGGCGAGCAGCCGCTGCACTCCCGCGTAGGGCAGCATCGCCTCGTCGGGCAGACCGGCGGCGGCGAGCAGCCGGCGACCCCCCGCGTGCCGGTGGGCGTACGCCAGCAGCGCACTGCGCCCGGAGCCGGGCTCACCGTGCAGCAGCAGCGCCTTCCCGGCCGGTGCGGCGAGCAAGGTTCGGATCTCCCGGCACTCCGCCTGCCGGCCCCGCAGCACAGCTTTTTGCACCGTCGATGCATGAACCATACATCGAGTCTCGCCTATCATCCGGCGCTTGGAAAGGGGTGAATATCGGGTGACCGGCGCCGACGGCGCGGGTCAGCGGTCGGTCGCCTCGGCCAGCAACGCGCCGACGGTGCGGGTCATCACCGCCCGCGCGGCGTCGACACCCAACCCGAGGCTGTCCCGCAGGGTCGACCACGCCGGCCAGGTGCTCGCCGCCACGATCGCGTGGACCACCTGCTCCCGCGCCGTCCCGGCGCGGTCCAACTCCTCGGCGAACAACTGCTCGATCTCGTCGCGTACCCGGGCGATGTGCTTGAGCCGGTTGCGGCGCAGCTGCGCGGAGACCGGTTCGCGCATCTGCGCGGCCCGCGCCGACGGCGCGATCAGTTGCAGCAGCTTCGCCCGCTGTCGGCAGAACGCGTCGACCCGTTTGGCCAGCGGCAACGCGGTCGAGATGGGCCGCCACGCGGCGTCCTGCTGGCGCAGCAGCTCCGCGCCGCTGGCCTCGAAGAGCGTCTCCATGTCCTTGAAGTTCGTCCAGAGCGTACGCAGGGAGATGCCGGCCCGCTCGGCGATGCGCTCACCGGTCGGACGTAGGTCGCCCTCGGAGATGAGCGCGAGATGCGCCTCGACGATCGCCGCCCGGGTGCGCTCGGCCCGGGCAGTTCGCCCATCGACCCGACCGGCCGCCTCCGCACTGACCATCCCGGCTGTCCCCTCACCCTGGGTTGCGTTCCGTGCGAGCCCGAGTCTAGGCCGCGTCCGCCGACGGGACGGACACGGACGTCGGCCCGCGCTCGCCTGGCGCGCACCGCCCGGGGTCCGGGGCCGGTCGGTGCGCGCCAGGCGGGCGGATCAGGCGGTCGGCACGCCGTTGGCCGGCGGCGTCACCGGCGGCACGGTGTACTCGTTGACCGGACCGTCGGCCTCGTCGGTCTCGTACGTCGGGCCGAAGAAGCGCTGCTCGCCCTTCTCGACCCGGCTCAGCCGGCCACCGCCGTAGCCGGAGTGGTCGGTGTCGGAGAACCGCAGGGGCGCCACGCCCGGCCCCTGGTAGCCGCCCTTGCGGACGGCCTCGATCAGCGACTCGCGGGTGAGGTCCTTGCCGGCGGCCTGCAACACCTGCACGAACAGGTACCCCACCGCCATGCCGTAGACGGTGTTGCCGTCGAACTCCGCGCCGCCGTTGTGCTCCGCGTTCACCTTGGTGAACAGCTTGATCCACGGATCGTCGGCGTCGTTCTGCATCGGCAGGTAGTTCAGGCCGACCATGCCCTCCAGCAGCCCGGCGGCGTCGCCGAGTTGCCGAGCCAGCGTCGGGTGGTCGGCACCCACGTTCGACACCACCCACTGCGGGCGGTAGTCGAGCCGGGCGGCGGTGCCGACGGACAGCGCGGTGAAGCCCGGCACGGTGGCCAGGATGACGACCTCGCAACCGGCCGCCTTGAACGCACCGATCTGCGGCGCGACGTTGGTGTTGCTGGTGACGTAGGTCTGGCGGTCGACCACGCCGTCGGCGCCGAGCACCTTCTCCACGCCGGCCAGCGCGTCCCGGCCGAAGTCGTCGTCCTGCCCGAGGAAGCAGACCTTGCGACCGGGCATGGTGGTCTTCACGTGGTTCGCCAGGATCTTGCCCTCGACGGTGTAGTCGGGGTTGAAGCCGAAGGTGTTCGGGTAGCGATCGGGCTGGTCCCAGTTCCGGCTGCCGGAGGCGACGAAGAGGTCGGGCACCCGGTTGGTGTGCAGGAAGTCCAGCACGCCGGTGTGGGTCGGGGTGCCGAGCCCGTTGAGGATGGCGAAGACCTTGTCCTGCAACACGAGTTGCCGGACCACCTGCTGCGTGGTGGCGGGGTTGTAGCCGTCGTCCATCACCTTGTAGGTGATCTTGCGGCCGTGCACCCCGCCGTTGGCGTTGACGTAGTCGAAGTACGCCTTCGTCGCCGGGGAGATCTTCGAGTAACCGGCGGACGCCGGACCGGTCAGCGGCATGTGCGTGCCGACGGTGATCTCCGTGTCGGTGACGCCGGGCACCGGCTCCCCCGATCCGGGACCGTCGTCGGAACCACAGGCGGTGGAGCTGAGCAAAAGGGTGAGGGTGGTGGCGATCACGAGACCGCGCCGTGTCGTGCTGCGCATGGGACACCGACCTTTCATCGGTCCGGTAGCGGTAGATGGTTGGTTGGGGGGTGAGGAGGTGGAGCGGTTACGACCGCCCGACCGGCCAGCGCGCGCGCAGCGCCCTGGCCAGCCGGGACAGAAGCCCTTGCACGCCGCCGGGCGCGGCGATCATGACCACGATCAGCGTGCTGCCGAAGATCGCCAGTGGCAGGTTGCCCTCCAGCCGCTGCGCCGCCGCCGGTGAGAGGGTGAACAGGTTGGTCAGCGAGTGCGTCAGGTCGGGCAGGACGACCAGCAGGAAGGCACCCCAGACCGCCCCGGCGAGGCGACCGAGACCGCCGATGACCACTGCCATCAGGAGGAACAGCGACAACGTCAGGCCGAAGGCGCCGGGTGACACGCTCTGCGCGAGCACCGCCAGCAGGGCACCGCCGAGGCCGGCGCTGGCCGCGCTCACCACGAACGCGATGACCTGGGTACGCGCCACGTGGATCCCGGCCAGGCGGGCGGCGACCTCGTCGTCGCGTACCGCCCGGAAGGAGCGGCCGTACCGGCTGCGGACCAGGTTCGCCAGCAGCACCAGGCAGAGCAGGGTCGCCGCGGCGGCGATCCAGAGCTGCCACCGCTCGTGCGGGAAGTAGACGCCCAGACGTTCCGGCGCGGGCGCCATCGGCACCCCCAGACCCTGCTCGCCGTTGAAGACGCCGTCGAAGGTGACGGTCAACGCCGGCACCACCACCGCCACGGCCAGGGTGAGACCGGCCAGGTAGGGCCCGCGTAGGCGGGCGGCGGCGACCCCGACGACCGCGCCGACGACCACCGTCGCCAGCACCGCCACCATCAGCGACACGATCAGCCACCCACCGGCGGTCAGCCCCCGGTCGGCGAACGCGTTCTGGGTGAGCGCCAGGGCGTACGCGCCGGTGGCCATCAACGCGCCGTGCCCCAACGAGAGCTGCCCGCAGAGCCCGGTCAGCACGGTCAGCCCGGCGGTGGCGCAGAGGTAGGCGGCCACGGTTGCCAGTTGGAAGTTGCGGAACGAGTCGAGTTGGTAGCTGGCGGCCAACACCAGCAACGCGACGCCCGCCGCGACGACGAGGTGGCGAAGCAGGGTCGGCACCGTCCAGCCGGGACGGGTGGACTCGACGGCGGCGGCTCGGGCGGGCGGCGCCGACGCCCGGGTGGCGCTCACACCCGCCTCGCGGTGACCGCGGCGAACAACCCGCCGGGGCGCAACAGCAGCACCGTCAGCAGCAACGCGAGCACCGCCAGCGGGATGAGGTCGCCGCCGGCGTACCCGCTGACGTAGGAGAGCAACAGACCCACCCCCAGGCCACCGACGACCGCGCCCGGCGGGCTGTCCAGCCCGCCGATCACCGCGGCGGTGAACGCGGTGACGAAGACCAGGTCCATCGCGTGCGGGTGCACGCCCAGCTCGGTGGGGATGACCAGCATCCCGGCCAGGGCACCGACGCCCGAGGCCAGCGCCCAGCCGAGGGTGAGCATGCCGCCCACGTTCACCCCGAGCAGCCGGGACACCTCGGGGGCGAACGCCGCCGCCCGCATCCGGAGCCCGATCGCGGTCCGGGTGAAGATCCAGACGAGTGCCGCCACGACCACCCCGACGGTGGCGAAGACGAACAGGTCGTACGGGGACAGCACGGCGGTGCCGCCCACCGTCATCGCGGTCCGACTGAACGGGGCCTGCGCCGGCAGGTACTCGTTGCCGTACACCATGCCGAGCACCGCCTGGATCAGCAGGACCAGACCGAGTGCGACGATCACCGGGTTGAGCGGTGACCGGTGGTCCACCAGCCGCATCACCGCGAGGTCGACGACCGCCCCGAGCAGCAGCCCGGCGAGCAGCGCCGCGCCGAAACCGAGCCAGTACGAGCCGGTCGCGGCGGTGACGCTGTACGCGACGTACGCGGCGGCGACCGCCATCGCGCCCTGGGCGAAGTTGACGATCCGACCGGCCCGCCAGATGAGCACCAGGGCCAGCGCGAACGCGGCGTAGACCGCGCCCCTCGACAGGCCGTCGAGGGTGAGGAAGAGGAAGCGGTCCACGGTCCTCCTTGAGTTTCAGAATCCGAGGTACGCGTGGCGCAGGTCGGCGTCGTCGCGCAGCCGGGCGGCCGGGGCCGCCAGGACGACCCGGCCGAGCGACATCACGATGCCCTGGTCGGCCACGGCCAGGGCGCTGCGCACGTTCTGCTCCACCAGCAGCACGGTCAGCCCGGTGTCGTCGCGCAGTCGGCGCAGCAGCGCCATGGTCTGGGCCACCACGCGGGGGGCCAGACCGAGCGACGGTTCGTCCAGCAGCAGCAGGCGGGGTCGGCCGACCAGGGCCCGACCGAGGGCCAGCATCTGCCGTTCGCCACCGGAGAGCTGGTGGCCGAGGTGTCGCCGCCGGGTGGCCAGCGGCGCGAACAGCTCGTAGATCTCGTCGAGGGCACGCGCGGCGTCGGCGCGGTCCCGCCGCCAGAGCGCGCCGAGGCGCAGGTTCTCCTCCACGGTGAGTTCGCCGATCACGCCACGGCCCTCCGGCACGTGCGCCACCCCGCGCCGGACGAGTTGCTCGACCGGGGTGCCGCGCAGGTCACGGCCGTCGAGGAGGATCCGGCCCGAGGTAGGGCGCAGCATCCCCGAGAGGGTGCGCAGCAGGGTGGTCTTCCCGGCGCCGTTGGCGCCGATGACGGCGGCGATGGTGCCGGTGGGCACCCGCAGGTCGACGTCGTGCAGCACCGGCACCGGCCCGTAGCCGGCGGCCAGGGTCTCGACGGTGAGCAGGTCGCCGCTCATCAGGCGGCCTCGTCGACGGTCGCACCGAGGTAGGCGTCCACCACGGCCGGGTTCTCGCGGACCGCCTCCGGCGGCCCGGCGGCGACGACCCGCCCGAAGTCGAGCACCACGATCCGGTCGCAGACCGCCATGACCAGGTCCATGTGGTGCTCCACCAGCAACACGGCGCAGGGGTCGGTGGCCCGGTGCGGCAACCCTCGGATCAGCTCCGCGAGGGTGTCCACGTCGTCCGCGCCGAGGCCACCGGCCGGTTCGTCGAGCAACAGCAGACGGGGGCGGGCGGCCAGTGCGCGGGCGAGCCCGACCCGCTGGCGTACCGCGAAGGGCAGGGTGTCGGGCGCGGCGTCGGCGTACCCCCCGATGCCCAGCTCGTCCAGGACGGCGCGGGCGTGCTCGCGCAGCCGACGCTCGTCGCGGTCGCTGCGCGGCAGCCCGAGCAGCGCCGGCAACAGGCCGGCGCGGGCGGTGTGGCTGGCCCCGGCCATCACGTTCTCCAGGACGGTGAGCCCGGCGAACAGGCCGGTGCCCTGCAACGTCCGGGCGATGCCCAGCCGGGTGAGGCGGTGCGGTCGTGGTCGCAACGGGCGGCCGTCGAGGGTCAGCGTCCCGGTGTGCGCGGTGACGAAGCCGCACACGACGTTGAACAGCGTGGTCTTGCCGGCCCCGTTGGGGCCGATCACCCCGACCACCTCGCCCGGATTGACCTCCAGGGAGACGTCGTCGAGGGCGGTGAGGCCGCCGAAGCGCACGCCGACCTGGTGCAGTGCGAGACCGTCGGCCATCAACCCGCCTCTCACCTCGCGGTCAACTTATTACACTCGGAGTGTACATTTCGCGAGTGTTTCGTCAACACCTTCGATAGGGCGGTCATCACCGGACGGCCGCGCCTTGCGCAACCGGCGGCGCGGGCAGGTCGACCAGCCGGGCGAGGGCCGCCCGGTGCCGATCCGCGGTGCCGAAGGCGATCGCGGTGCTCTTGGCCCGCTTGAGGTAGAGATGGGCCGGGTGTTCCCAGGTGAAGCCCAGTCCGCCGTGCAACTGGACGCAGGTCTCCGCCGCCCTGACCGCCACCGGGCCGCAGTACGCCTGCGCCAGCGCGGCAGCCAGCGCCGCCTCGTCACCGGCGTCGAGCCGGTCGGCGGCGTACCGGGCCACCGCCCGCGCCTCGGTCAGCTCCACCCAGAGGTCGGCCAACCGGTGCTTGACCGCCTGGAAGGAGCCGACCGGACGGCCGAACTGATGCCGCTGCCGCACGTACTCGACCGTCGTGTCCAGACACCACTGCGCCACCCCGACCTGCTCGGAGGCGAGCAGTGCCGCGCCTGCGGTCAGCGCCTCCGTCACCGCCGCCTCGGCCGCCGCACCCACCGCGACCGGACGGGCCGGCGCCGCGGTGAACTCGATGTCGACGAGCGGCCGGGTGACGTCCAGCGACACCACCGGTTCGTACCGGACCGCCGGCTCGACGGCGTCGACCGCGTACAGCCCGTCGCCGGCCGGGACCAGCAGCAGACCGCGCGGCGCGGCGTCGGCCACAGCGGTCACCCGACCGGACAGCGTCGGCCCGGGACCCACCGTCACCGGCGGCGGGTCGGCGTCGGGCGCGGTGGCCAGACCGACCGCCAAGGCCACCTCGCGTTCGGCGGCGGCGACCTGGCACAGCAGGGTGGTCTCGCCGCAGGCGAGCAGCGCCCGGGTGGCCACGACCGCGCCCAGGAAGGGCACCGGCGCGACAGATCGGCCCAGTTCCTCCAGCACCACCGCGACCTCGCGGAAGCCGGCCCCCACGCCGCCGTGCTCCACCGGCACGGCCAGGCTGGTCACCCCGATCTGGTCGACCAGCCGGCGCCACAGCGTCTCGTCGCGCGGGTCACCGTCGTCGACGGCGGTGAGCACCCGCTGCCACGGCGCGTGCGCGGCCAGCAGCGCCCGGACGCTGTCGCGCAGCGCCTCCTCGTCGGCGTCGTAGAGCAGGTCGGTCATCGGTCCACCCGGGGTTCGGCGGGCAGTCCCAGCACCCGCTCGGCGATGATGTTGCGCAGGATCTCCGACGTGCCGCCCTCGATGGAGTTGCCTCGGGCACGCAGGTAGCGGTAGGTGGCGGTGCGGCCGAGCAGGTCGGGTTCGGCCGGGCGGCGCATCGTCCAGTCGTCGTGCCGCAGCGCCTCCGCGCCGCGCAGTTCCACCTCCAGGCCACTGATCCGCTGGCTGAGCTCGGCGAAGGACAGCTTCACCGCGGACCCCTCGGGACCGGGTTGACCGGCGGCGACCAGCTGACGCAGGCGCAGCGCGGCCAACCGGGCGGCCTCGGCGCGTACCCACGCGCGCAGCACCTCCTCGTGCAGCCCACCGGTACGCAGGTCGGGTCGTTCGCGCCACAGCCGCGCCAGCACACCCACCATCCCGCCCTCCCGGGGCAACGGCCGACCACCGATGGCGACGCGTTCGTTCATCAGCGTGGTGCGGGCGATCTGCCAACCGTGCCCGACCTCGCCGATCCGGTGGGCGTCGGGTATCCGGACCCCGGTCAGGAAGACCTCGTTGAACTCGGCCTCACCGGTGACCTGCCGCAGTGGGCGTACCCGCACCCCCGGCGCGCTCATGTCGCAGACGAAGTAGGTGAGGCCGTGGTGCTTCGGGGCCGCCGGGTCGGTGCGGGCCAACAGGATCGCCCAGCGCGCCCGGTGGGCCAGGGAGGTCCACACCTTCTGGCCGTCGACCACCCAGTCGTCACCGTCGCGCACCGCACGGGTGCGCAGGCTCGCCAGGTCCGATCCGGCCTCGGGCTCACTGAACAGCTGGCACCACACCTCCTCGCCGGTCCACAACGGTCGCAGCCAGCGCCGGCACTGGGCGTCGGTGGCGTGGCGCACCAGGGTGGGCGCGGCCATCCCGAGACCGATGCTGTTGCGCCGGGGCTGATTGTCCGGTGCCCCGGCCTCGGCGAAGGCCGCGTCGACCACCGTCTGGAGGTGCGCGGGCGCGCCCAGGCCACCGCGACCGGGTGGGTGATGCACCCAGGCCAGCCCGGCGTCGAAGCGGGCGCGCAGGAAACCGGTGCGGTCACCGCCCGGATCGTGCCTACGCAGGAACGCGGCGACCAGCTCGCGTAGCCCGTCGGCCGTGTGGTCGGACACTCACCACCTCCAGGATTATTGCACTGCCAATGCAATATACGGCCGCCGGTCCTCGGGACGGAAGACCGGCGGCCGGACGACCCGGGGCGGACGCGTCACGTCCGCCCCCGGTCGGCCTCAGTGCGGGCAGGTGTTCCGGTACTCCTCGATCGCCGAGCCGCTCGGGCCGGGGCAGAGGAACTGGTCGTAGCGGGTGTCGTCGTCGACGAACCGCTTCAGCCAGGCCACCATCTGCTTGGCGGTGGGAGTGTTGACCGTGTTCGGGAAGAAGTGACCCGCGTTGTTGAGTTCCAGGTACGCCTTCTCGGTAGCGGCCGGGATGCTGTTGTAGAACGGCTCGGAGTGCGAGGAGACCGAGGCGACGGAGTCGGACTCACCACCGATGATCAGCGTCGGCACCCGCAGGTTCGACCAGTTCTTGGTCAGGTTCCACGGTGCCAGCGGCACGGCGGCCTGCAACGACGGCCGGCTCGCCGCAGCCTCCAGGCTGCCGCCGCCACCCATCGAGTGGCCAGCCACCGCGAGCCGACTCGCGTCGACCCGGTTGCGCACCGAACTGCGCTCGGTCAGGTAGTCCAGCGCGGCCAACAGCTGCCGACCCCGGCTGCTCGGCTGGTCCAGCCGGGTGATGGTGTCGATGCCGATGACCACGAAGCCGTGCGAGGCGATCCGTGGCCCCAGCCAGTCCAGGCTCGACCAGGAGGCGGTGTAGCCGGGCGAGATGGCCACCGCGCCGAAGGTGCCCGCCGTGGTGGTGGTCGGGTAGTAGATGACGCCGCCGCCGAACCCGAGGACCAGCGAGGAGACGCTCGTCGACGAGGTCGCGAAGGGGCCACGACTGGCCTCCAGGATCGCGTGGGTCGGGTCCGGCCCCCGCTCGTACGGGTTGGCGGCCTGGGCGGGGGACGAGGTGGCGACGACGCCACCGGCGGCCAGGACGGCGGCCATCGCCAGCCGGGCCAGGAGAGTGACGGTACGGGGACGGGTGGTGGTGGTTGATCGCACGTCGGATACTCCCTTGGGTTGGAGCGGTATCGACTGTGATCAGTGTTTGGGGCGACCTGCCGGTGCCGCATCGGCAAAATCACCAGTCCCCACCCGACCTGGGAGGTGAAAGGAAGGGCACCCTATTAACGCCTCCGGTAGAGGAAGGGCCCCTTCCTAACAGTCGCGCGCACGAACGCTGTTGAAGCACGAAGCCTCACGACGGCACGGATGAATCAGAGAGCCGTGCAGAGCGTGCCGTTGAGCCGGAACGCCGTCGGCGTGACGTTCGGCCCGCTGTACTCCCCGACGAAGCCGACGCTCACCGTGCCTCCGGCGGCGATCTGGCGGCTGTCGTCGTTGTGGGTCACCCGGACGGTGGTGTCGATCTGTTCCCAGTTGGCGTTCCAGCCGCTGCCCACCTGCTGCCAGGTGGTCGGCCAGGTCCAGGTCAGCGTCCACCCGTTGATCGGCCGCGCGGTGTTGTTGACGATGTCCACGTTCGCCACGTACCCGTTGCCCCAGTCCGTGGTGTTGGTGAAGCGGACCCCGCACGCGCTGCTTGCCGGGCTGCCGGTGGTGAAGGTCAGCGGCGGCGACGCCCAGGAGACCCGGCCTGCGGTGTCCCGGGTCAGCACGTTGACGGTGTATCTGCGGCCGGGCACCAGGTTGCCGACGGTGAACGAGGTGCCCGGGGTCTCGCCGAGCTGCTCACTGACCGCGCCGTACTGCCGGTGCACCTCGTACTTGGCGATCGGGCTCGCGCCCCGGGTCGCCGCCGCCCAGGCGATGGTGGCGGTCCGGTCGGTGACGTCGGTGACCGTGGGCTGTCCCGGGGCACCGGGCTGTCCGGTGGTGGCACCGGCCGGAGCCACCACGATCGTGGTCAGCGAGTACGGCGGCAGGGTCCGACTGGTCGCGCTGCCGGAGCGGCTGGTGGCGATGGCGGTGGCGCCGTTGGTGTGCGTGTGGACCGTCGGCTCCCCACTCGACGGGGCGAAGCCGGCGTAGTCGATGTCGACCTCCCGGGCGTTGTCCGGGTCCTTGTTCACCAGCAGCACCGCGACCTCGCCGGTGGCCCGGCGGACCGCGTGCGCGGCGACCAGCGGATCGTCGCTGGCCGCCCGGATGAACTGGTCACCGGTACGCGCGAAACGGCTCATCATGGACAGCCCGTGGTAGGGGGCGAAGGGGGTGTTCAGCGGCGGCTCGCAGACCGATCCGTCCGAGGTGCAGGTGCCGCTGGAGAGCATGCCGAAGTCGCCGTAGTCGGTCTGCCCGGCCACCGTCGACACCCGGCCGATGCCGTTGCGTACGTTCCACCAGTGGACGGTGAACACCCCGTCGGCCAGCAGTCCGCTGTAGGCGTCGGCCAGGAACAACGCGGCCGGCTGGCTGGTCATGCCCTCCGAGGTGACGTTCACCTCGGTCAGACTGATGCCGATACGCCCGGCGTTCGGGCCCGCGTACCGGGTGATCTGCTCGCGCAGCAGGTGGACCGCGTCGGTGATGTGGCTGGTACGCGGCAGCGACTCGGCGGCGCTGCCGCCCGGGTACCAGTGCACGTCCACGAAGTCGATCTTCTGACCGGCGATGGACAACACGGTCTGGTTCCACGGGCCCGGGTCCTCACCGGCGGTCAGCCCGTCGGGCCAGTTCGCCGGCATGGTGAGCACCGCGCCGACCTTGATGCTCGGGTCGACGGCCTTCATCGCGTCGGCGTACTCGACCACCAGGTTCGCGTAGTAGGTGGCGCTCTTGTCGGGGTGGTGGTCGGCCTCCCACGACGCGCCGTAGTGGCCGTTGCCGTAGTTCTCGTTGCCGACCGTCCAGTACCGGGCGTCGTAGCCCTTGGTCACGTTGGCGTACCGGACCCACTCGGCCGCCTCCTCGGCGGTGCCGGTGCCGTAGTTCGCGATGATCATCGGTTGGGCGCCGGCCCGGCGTACCCCGGCCATGAAGGTGTCGAAGTCGGTGCCGGGGGCGACGTAGCCACCGGGGGCGGTGTGGTCCCGCCAGTGGTAGATGTCGGCGTAGGAGCCGCCGGGATAACGCATCATCTGCACCCCGGCCGCACGCAGCAGGTCCGACGTCTCGGTGGTCCCCAGCTGCGAGTCCCAGATGGCGTGGTTGACGCCGAGCGCGGTGTCGGGCACGGTCGCCAACCCGGCCCGGGTGTTGACGGTGACCGTCGCGGGCGTGGTCGCCGCGTCGGCGATCGGTTGGTCGACCACCACCGCGGCGGTGCCGAGCAGCAGACCGACCGCGACGACGGCGAACCCGCGTCGGGTGGAGCGTCGAGGTGGGGTGAGCGGTCGAACGCCGTGCCGGTTCGAGGACGTCATGGGCTTCCTTGTCGATCACGCGGAGATCCATCGGTCCCGAGCCCGGCAGGCCGGGCTCGGGACCGATGGATACGGAGACGAATCCGTCTTCGGCCGTCGTCCCCCGGGACCCGGTCCCGGTTGCCCATCGGGCGACGGTCGCTCACACGCGCGACAACGCATCGGCGTCCAAGAATCCCACAGCATCGGGTCCGGCTCAATGCCCGATTCGGTACATCATGTGGTGATCATCGGCAACTGCCGGGCGGTCAGCCCATCTTCGGGGTGGCCCGGTCGATGATCGCGGCGAAGTCGACACCGGCCGGCAACGTGCCGTAGGCGTGCCCCCGATCGCCGCCGAGCCGGGAGGCGCAGAAGGCGTCGGCGACCGCCGGGTGACCGTGGCGCACCAACAGCGCCCCCTGCAAGACCAGCGCCAACTGCTCGACCAGCCGACGGGCGCGTACCTCCAGATCGGTCGGATCGGCCAGGGCGGACCGCACCTGGCGGACGGCGGCGTCGAGCCGGGCGTCGGCGCCCGCAGCGGCGTCCACCTCGGACTGGAACGCCGCCATCACCTCCGGCTGACCGCCCAGCGCGCGCAGCACGTCCAGCGCGGCGACGTTGCCGGAGCCCTCCCAGATCGAGTTGAGCGGCGACTCGCGGAACAGGCGGGGCATCCCGGACTCCTCCACGTAGCCGTTGCCGCCCAGGCATTCCAGGGCCTCGGCGGCATGACCGGGCCACCGCTTGCAGACCCAGTACTTGCCCACGGCGAGCGCGATCCGTTTGAACGCCGCCTCGGACTGGTCACCGTGCGCGGCCCGATCGGTCGCCCCGGCCAGCCGCATCATCAGCACGGTGGCGGCCTCGGACTCCACCGCGAGATCCGCCAGGACGTTGCGCATCAACGGCTGGTCCACCAGGTAGCGGCCGAAGGCCCGCCGGTGGGCCGCGTGGTGCGCGGCGGTGACCACCCCGTGCCGCATGCCGGAGGCCGCGCCGATCACGCAGTCCAGGCGGGTCAGGTTCACCATGTCGATGATGGTGCGTACGCCCCGACCCTCGTCACCGACCCGCCAGGCCACCGCCTCGTCGTACTCCACCTCGCCGGAGGCGTTGGAGCGGTTGCCGAGCTTGTCCTTGAGGCGCATCAACCGCATCGGGTTGCGGGTGCCGTCGGGCAGCACGCGCGGGACCAGGAAGCAGGTGAGCCCACCCGGCGCCTGGGCCAGGGTGAGGAAGACGTCGCACATCGGCGCGGAGGTGAACCACTTGTGCCCGACCAGCCGGTAGCTGCCGTCCGGTGCCGAGCGCGCCGTGGTGGTGTTCGGCCGCACATCCGAGCCGCCCTGCTTCTCCGTCATCGACATGCCCGCCAGCAGGCCCTGCTTGGACAGCGGCACCCGCAGCCCGAAGTCGTAGGTGCGGGCGGTGAGCAGCGGCTCGTAACGCGCGGCCAGGTCGGGGGCGTGCCGCAGCGCGGGCACCGCCGCGTACGTCATCGAGATCGGGCAGCCGTGCCCGGCGTCAGGACGCCAGACGTAGAACTTCGCGGCCCGCGCCACATGGGCTCCGGGGCGCTCGTCGCCCCAGGGCGCGGCGTGCAGGCCGTGGGTCACGGCGGTACGCATCAGCTCGTGCCAGGAGGGGTGGAACTCGACCTCGTCGATCCGGTGGCCGTAGCGGTCGTGGGTACGCAGCACCGGTGGATGCTCGTTGGCCAACCGACCGTGCTCGGCCGCCTCTTCGGTGCCGGCCAGTCGGCCGAGTTCGTGCAGCTCGGCCGTGGCCCAGCCGGCGCCCTCCCGCTCCAGCGCGTCGAGCAGGGCGGGCTCGTCCGCGGTGTCATGGCCGACCAGCGGCGGAACCTGGTTGAACACCTCGTGCGTGCTCACGACGGAACTCCCAACGCGCGGTGGATGAAGGTGATCAGACCGTCGACGGTGTCCGGGCCCGCGACACCGGCGGCCAGCGGGCCCACCATCGCCTCGGCCAGGGCACCGACCACGGCGGTGGAGGTCAGCTCGGGATTCTGCGGGGGCAACTCGCCACCGGCCACACCATCGGCGATGTAGCCGGCCAGCAGCGTCGCGTGGGCGCGCCGGAAGACCAGCCGTTGGGCCTCCACCGCCGGGTCGACCGGCTCGGCGAGCAGGGCGTACGCCAGTCGTGGGGCGCGCAGGGCCCGACCGGCGAAGGTCTCGATGACCGCCCGGACCCGGGCGGCGGCCGTGTCCTCGGCGGCGGCGGCCCGGGTGACGGCGTCGACCTCGCGTCGGCTGGCGGTGCGGAACACCTCGGCGAAGAGGTCCGCCTTTGTCGGAAAGTGCCGGTAGACGCTTCCGGTGGCCACCTCGGCCCGCGCGGCGACGGCCGCCACCGAGCACCCGGCGTAGCCGTGCTCGGCCAGGATGCCCAGGGCCGCGTCGATGATCCGCTCCCGCGAGGCGGTCAGCCGTGCCCTCACCCGCTCGGTGCTCCGGTACGCCACGCAAGAATTGAATCATCATTCATTTCTTGACCACAAGCGGCCCCGATCCCGCTCGACCGGTCAGGTCAGCGATTTGGCGAACCAGTGGTGTGCGTACGGGTTGCGGTTGTAGGGCGGGATCTCCCGGTAACCCGACCTGCGATAGAGCTGGATCGCCTCGGTGAGGCTGCGGTTGGTGTCCAGCCGTACGCTGTCCGCCCCGGCGGCGGCCGCGTGCCGTTCCAGCTCGTCGAGCAGGCGACGGCCGACGCCGAGTCCCCGCACCGACGGCGACACCCACAGCCGCTTGATCTCGGCGGGCTCACCCGACGGCAACCGCACCGCGCCACAGCCCACCGCCTCGCTGCCGACGGTTGCCACCAGGAACAACCCGGCCGGCGGCACCACCTCGTGGTCGTCGACTCCGCTGCTGTCCGGGTCGAACCCCGAGTCGAACCGCGCCGCGAGTTCCCGCGCGTACGCCCGCAGGCAGGCGCGGGCGCCCGGCTCGCCCGGGTGACAGGGCTCGATGGCGACCAGCGACGCCATCAACAGGTGCTCGACCTCGGCCATGGCGGCGGTGAGTCGGGTCCGCTGGCCGTCGGTCAGTGGCGCCAGCATCGACCAGGCCAGGTCGTCGGAGCTGCGGTCGAGCAGCTCCCACTCGGCCCGACCGGCCTCGGTGAGGCGGGCGGTACGCACCCGCGCGTCCCCCTCGCCCGGCCCGACGACGACCAGGCCCGCTCCCTCCAGGGTGCGCAGCAGCCGGCTGAGATAGCCGGCGTCGAGATCGAGCCGCGTCCGCAGCGCCGCCACCTCGGCGCCCTCGGGACCGATCTCCCAGAGCAGCCGTGACTGCGCGAGCGGCCGGTCGCGGGCGAGGTAGCTGTCGTCCAGCGCGCCGACGCGCTGGGTCACGGTGCGGTTGAAACGCCGCACCACGTCGACGAGTGCACGATCCATAATTCCTGACTTTAGTCAGGAATTGCGTCGAGGGCAGCATCCCGGTCGGGAAATCCCAGCCCGAGCCCGCGAGTCACCGTCGGGTGCGTCCACGCGTCTTGCGAACGCGCCGACGTAGCGCGTATGTTAGCGATAACATCGATGGGCTTGGCATAAGCCGCCACCGCGACGAACACCCGCCGGGTCCGGTCGACGCGTGCCGCGCATCACACGTCGACGTCATCGCACAGTTCCTCGCCGTCCGGTCGGCCACCACCCCCACCGGGCCGGGCGGCGCTGCCCTCATGCCCCACGGAGGTCGTGATGCCCTACCCGTCCCTCAACCGTCGACACGTGCTCCGGGCCGCCGGCGCGGCGGCCGTCGCCGCGGCCGTCGGCCCCGCGCTGACCCATGGCATCGCCAGCGCGGCACTTCCCCCGGCCCGGCCCGACCTCGGCGTCTCCGCCTACCCCTTCGAGCCGGGCCAGGTGCGGTTGACCGCCAGTCGCTGGCTGGACAACCAGAACCGTACGGTCAACTACCTGCGCTTCGTCGACGTCAACCGGCTGCTCTACAACTTCCGCGCCAACCATCGACTCTCCACCGCCGGAGCCGCGGCACTCGGTGGTTGGGAGGCCCCCAACTTCCCGTTCCGTACCCACTCCCAGGGGCACTTCCTGAGCGCCTGGGCGTACACCTGGGCCGTGCTCGGCGACACCAGCTGTCGGGACAAGGCCAACTACATGGTGGCCGAGCTGGCCAAGTGCCAGGCCAACAACGCGGCGGCGGGCTTCAACACCGGTTACCTCAGCGGCTTCCCCGAGTCCGACTTCACGGCCGTGGAGAACCGCACCCTCAACAACGGCAACGTGCCGTACTACGCCATCCACAAGACCCTGGCCGGGTTGCTCGACGTGTGGCGGCTCATCGGCAACAACCAGGCACGCGACGTGCTGTTGGCCTTCGCCGGCTGGGTCGACTGGCGCACCGGCCGACTGACCTCCGCCCAGATGCAGGCGATGCTGGGCACCGAGTTCGGGGGCATGAACGCCGTACTGACCGACCTCTACCAGCAGACCGGCGACAGCCGGTGGCTGACCGCCGCCCAACGGTTCGACCACGCCGCCGTGTTCAACCCGCTCGCGAACAACACCGACCAGCTCAGCGGGCTGCACGCCAACACCCAGGTGCCGAAGTGGATCGGTGCCGCCCGGGAGTACAAGGCCACCGGCACCACCCGCTACCGGGACATCGCCAGCAACGCCTGGAACATGACGGTGAACGCGCACACCTACGTCATCGGCGGCAACAGCCAGGCCGAACACTTCCGGCCGCCCAACGCCATCGCCGGATACCTGCGCACCGACACCTGCGAGGCGTGCAACACGTACAACATGCTGAAGCTGACCCGGGAACTGTGGCTGCTGGACCCGAACCGGGTGGCGTACTTCGACTTCTACGAGCGGGCGCTGCTCAACCATCTCATCGGGGCGCAGAACCCGGCGGACAGCCACGGTCACATCACCTACTTCACGCCGCTGAATCCCGGTGGACGGCGAGGCGTGGGCCCGGCGTGGGGCGGCGGCACCTGGAGCACCGACTACAACTCCTTCTGGTGCTGCCAGGGCACTGCGCTGGAGAGCAACACCACGTTGATGGACTCGATCTACTTCCACAACGGCAACACCCTCACGGTGAACATGTTCATGCCCTCGGTGCTCGACTGGTCGCAGCGCGGCATCACGGTCACCCAGACCACCACCTACCCGGTCGGCGACACCACGACCCTCACCGTCACCGGTAACGTCAGCGGATCGTGGACGATGCGGATCCGCATCCCGGCCTGGACCCAGGGCGCGACGGTCAGCGTCAACGGCACCGCCCAGGACATCGCCACCACCCCGGGCACGTACGCGACGTTGACCCGGTCGTGGTCCTCCGGCGACACGGTGACCGTCCGGCTGCCGATGCGCGTGATCGTGGAGGCGGCCAACGACGACCCGAACGTGGTCGCCCTGACCTACGGCCCGGCGGTGCTCTCCGGCAACTACGGCAACACCGCGCTCTCCGCGCTGCCCGCCCTGGCCACCACCTCGGTCAACCGGACCAGCACCTCGGCGTTGACCTTCACCGCCACCGCCAACGGCTCGACGGTCAACCTGCTGCCGTTCTACGACGCGCACGGCCACAACTACACCGTCTACTGGAGCGCCAACGGCCAGTCGCCGGGCACCGGTACGGCGACGTTCCGGCTCGCCAACGCCGCCAGTGGCCTGGTGCTCGGCATCGAGAACATGTCGACCACCGACGGGGCGCCGGCGTTGCAGTGGGGCGACAACGGCACCGCCGACCACGACTGGCACCTCGTCGTCGACGGCAACGCGGTCAAGTTCCGCAACGCCCACAGCGCCAAGGTGCTCGGCGTACAGAACATGTCGACCGCCGACAACGCGCAGGTGCTGCAATGGTCGGACACCGGCACGGCCGACCACCGATGGACGATCGTGGACGTCGGCGACGGAACACACAAGATCCGTAACGGGCACACGGGCAAGCTGCTCGCCGTGCTCAACAACTCCACCGCCCAGGGTGCCCGGGTGGTCCAGGACCCGGACAACGGCACGCCGGACAACCAGTGGCGGTTCGTGCCCAACGGGGCCCGCCGGATCCAGAACCTGGCCACCGGTCTCGTCCTGGGCGTGCAGAACATGTCCACCGCCGACGGTGGCCTGGTGATCCAGTGGGGTGACAACGGCACCGCCGACCACCTCTGGACCGCGATCGTGGACGGCGGTTTCCTGCGCCTGCGCAACTCGCACAGCGGCAAGGTGCTGGGCGTGGAGAACGGCAGCAGCGGTAACGGCGCGCGGGTGGTGCAGTGGGCCGACAACGGGGCGGCCAGCAACCGGTGGCGGTTGCGGTACGCCGCGAACGGCTACTTCCGGATCCAGTCCGCCAACGGCGGACGGGTGCTCGGCGTCACCGGCGCCTCGTCCAGCCAGGGGGCCCAGATCGTGCTCTGGGACGACAACGGTGCCGCCGACCACCGCTGGCGCTTCATCTGACCCCTGACCCCTGACCAGTTGATCAAGAGGTTTTGGTCGCGATCCGGGCCGGACGCGACCAAAACCTCTTGATCAACTCACTCGGTCGTCAGCGACGGGGAGGTGGGGCGACGCTTCGGCGCGCCACCAGGGTCGGCGCGACGGTCTCGCGCAGCGCGCCGCCGCTGACCGACTCGATCTGGGTGAGCAGCATCTCCAGGCTCGCCCGTGCCACCGCGCCGAAGTCCGGCCGTACGGTGGTCAGCGGCGGGATGAAGTAGGCAGCCTCCGGCACGTCGTCGAAGCCGACCACGCTGATGTCGTCCGGCACCCGTCGACCGTGCTCGTGCAGGGCCCGCAGCACCCCGAGAGCCAGGTGGTCGTTGGCGGTGAAGACCGCGGTGACGTCCGGCATCCGCGCCAGCATCTGTCCGCACCGGTACCCGGCCGCCGCGGACCAGTCCGCCGGCACCAGCGGCGGGACCTCCGCGCCGGCTGCGGTCAGCGCTTCCCGCCAGCCCTCGATGCGCCCGGCGCTGTCGAACCAGTCCGACGGACCGGAGACGTGCCAGACCGTGGGGTGACCGGCGTCGAGCAGGTGCTGGGTGGCGGCCCGTGCCCCGGCCGCCTGATCCACCGTCACCAGCGGCATCGGCCGGTGGGGGTCCCCGTCCACGGTCACCAGCGGCACGTCCTTGGGCAGTCGCTCCAGCGCCTCGCCTGCCGACTCCACCGGTGCGATCACCACGATGCCGGCGACCCGGTGAGCCAGGTGCCGCTCGACCACCGCGGATATCGACCGATGGTCGAGGTCACGCACACTGCCCACGCTGACCGCGAAGCCGGACTCCGCGGCGGCCTGTTCCAGCGCGGCCAGCAGCGAGGCGGGACCGTAGAGGGTGGTGTTCTGTGCCACCACCCCGATCACTTGCGAACGCCCGGTGACCAACGCGCGGGCCGCCCGGTTCGGCCGGTAGCCCAACTCCGCGATGGCCGCCTGGACACGCAGGCGGGTCTGCTCGCGCACGTTCGGATGACCGTTCAGCACCCGTGAGACCGTTTGATGGGACACACCGGCGAGGCGGGCCACGTCCGTCATCGCAGGATCGCGTACGGCCATCTCACACTCCCCGCAATCCAGTCGCTCGCCGCAGCCCGTCGGCGATGACTGGCACGGCTCAGTACAAAGATCCCCTCGCGCGGTGCCCACACCGGCCCGTGCCGTCCGGGTGGAGAGCGCTAGATCACGCACAGTCTAGCGCCAGCAACCGATCCGGTGGCCGCCGCCCCGACCGAGTCGAGTCGACATTTCCTCCGACGCGCTCTGTTAGCGGTCACACTCGCCTTTGTCGTGCTCGGTCGGCCGTCCGCGCGGGGCCTGACGAGAGTGCGCGTACCGGACCGCCCAGACAATTTACAGGCATTGATGATAGCGATAACATTCCTGTCATCGGAACGGCACCTGTCGGCAACGCCGGGGCTGCCCCGTCCAGGCCCGAAACAGCGCGACGATCCGGTGCCACCCGGGGGTCGCGTCGGCCCCGGACGAGCGCGCGAGTGAGCGCGGCGGGGTGTCCGGGCTCCACCAACACAGCTCCACGGCCGCACCCCCGCCGACGCCGCCTGACCGGCGACCGGTGGCCGCACCGATCACCGCACCGACAAGGAGGAATTCAACGTGCGTAGCGCAAGAAGGTGGCTGACCGCCGCCCTCGGCATCCTGGCGGTGACGCTCACCGCGAGCTTCGCCGACGGGGTCGTCTCCCCCAAGCCGGCCCAGGCGCTCAACAACGGCGTGGCCCGCACCCCGCCGATGGGCTGGAACACCTGGAACACGTTCGGCTGCAACATCAACGAGACTCTCATCCGCCAGATGGCCGACGCGATCGTCGACCACGGTCTGCGCGACCTCGGCTACAAGTACGTCGTCGTCGACGACTGCTGGTTCAACCCAAACCGGGACGCGCAGGGCAACCTCCAGGCCCACCCGCAGCGGTTCCCCAGCGGCATGAAGGCCCTCGGCGACTACCTGCACTCGCGCGGCCTGCTGTTCGGCATCTACCAGGTCCCGCTGGACCGCACCTGCGCGCAGTACTTCAACTCCTTCCCCGGCGCCACCGGCAGCCTTGGCCACGAGTACCAGGACGCCCGGCAGTTCGCCGCCTGGGGCGTGGACTACCTCAAGTACGACTGGTGCTCCCCCACCGGGACCATCAACGACCAGGTGGCGCGGTTCAGCATCATGCGTGACGCATTGGCGGCCACCGGCCGGCCGATCGTCTACAGCATCAACTCGAACAGCATCCACGAGAAGACCGGGCCGCAGCGCAACTGGAGCGACGTGGCGAACCTCTGGCGCACCACCGAGGACATCACCAACACCTGGGACAGCGGTCAGACCAACGGCTACCCGATGGGTATCCAGAACATCGTCAACGTCAACGTGCCGCTGGCCGGCTACGCCGGACCGGGCGGATTCAACGACCCGGACATGCTGGAGGTCGGCAACGGTGGCATGAACGACACCGAGATGCGCAGCCACTTCGCCCTGTGGGCGATCATGGCGGCCCCGCTGATGATGGGCAACGACCTGCGCTCGGCCAGCACGGCGACCCTGAACATCCTGCGCAACCAGCACCTGGTCGCGATCAACCAGGATCCGCTGGCCTTGCAGGCCGTCCAGATCTCGCACGACGGCACCCGCCGGGTCCTGGCCAAGCGTCTGGCCAACGGAGACGTCGCGGTCGCCCTGTTCAACCAGGGCAACTCCACCACGACGGTCTCCACCACGGCGGCGGCGATCGGCAAGACCGGCAGCTCGTTCACCCTGCTCGACGCATGGACCAACAACACCTCCACCACCACCGGGACCATTTCCGCGAGCGTCCCGGCGCACGGCACGGTGGTGTACCGGGTCAGCGGTGGCGACACCACCGACCCGCCGCTCCCGACCACCTTCCGGTTGCGCAGCGAGGCGTCCGGGCGTTGCCTCGACCTCGACAACTCCAACACCGCCAACGGCACCGGCACCCTGATCTGGGACTGCCACGGCAACCCCAACCAGCAGATCAGCCAGGAGGGCCAGTCGCTGCGGATCCTCGGTAAGTGCCTGGACGTGCCGACGAACGCGGCCAACGGCACCCGGGTGCAGATCTGGGACTGCCACGGCGGCACCAACCAACAGTGGACGTTCAACGGCAACGGCACGGTGAGCAGCGTCCGCTTCCCGTCACTGTGTCTGGACGTCAACGGCGCCGGCACGGCCAACGGCACCGCGGTGATCCTGTGGTCCTGCCACGGCAACGCCAACCAACGGTGGAGCCGGGCATGACAACCGCTCGTACCACGGCGCGGCGGATCGTCGCCGCGCTCGCGACCCTGGCCTGCACGCTCGCCCTGCTACCCGGTACCGCGCGGGCGGACAACCCGATCGTGCAGCACATCTACACCGCCGACCCGGCGCCCATGCTGCACAACGGCCGGATCTATCTCTACACCGGCCACGACGAGGACGGCTCCACCTACTTCACCATGCGCGACTGGCGGGTCTTCTCCTCGGCGGACATGGTGAACTGGACCGACCACGGCACGCCGATGAGCCTGTCGACCTTCGCCTGGGCGGACGCCAACGCGTGGGCCGGGCACGTCATCGCCCGGAACGGGAAGTTCTACTGGTACGTGCCGGTCCGGCAACGCTCGAACGGCCAGATGGTCATCGGGGTGGGGGTCGCGGACAGCCCGACCGGGCCGTTCCGCGACGCGCTCGGCCGCCCACTCGTCGGCAACGGCGAGATCGATCCGCACGCGTTCATCGACGACGACGGTCAGGCGTACCTGTACTGGGGCAACCCGAACCTGTGGTACGTCCGGCTCAACTCCGACATGATCTCGTACTCCGGCAGCCCGACCCAGATTCCGCTCACCACCGCGGGATTCGGTACCCGGACCGGTAACGCCAGTCGGCCCACCCTCTACGAGGAGGGGCCGTGGGTCTACAAGCGGAACGGGCTCTACTACAACGTGTTCGCGGCGGAGTGCTGCTCGGAGTTCATCGGCTACTCGACGGCACCCGGCCCGACCGGTCCGTGGACGTACCGGGGAACGGTCATGCCCCGGCAGGGCTCCAGCTTCACCAACCACCCGGGGGTGATCGACTTCGCCGGTGGGTCGTACTTCTTCTACCACAACGGGGCGCTACCCGGCGGTGGCGGCTACACCCGTTCGGTCGCGGTGGAGAAGTTCACCTACAACTCGAACGGGACCATCCCCACCATCAACATGACCACCACCGGGGCTCCGCAGGTCGGCACGTTGAACCCGTACGTGCGCCAGGAGGCCGAGACGATCGCCTGGGGGTCCGGCATCGAGACCGAGCCGTCCAGCGAGGGTGGCATGAACGTCGGCTGGATCGACAACGGCGACTACATCAAGGTGAAGGGGGTCGCCTTCGGCAACGGCGCGACCAGCTTCTCCGCGCGGGTCGCCTCGGCGACCAGCGGTGGCCGCATCGAGATCCGACTGGACAGCGCCAGCGGCCCGATCGTCGGCACCTGCACGGTGTCCGGTACCGGTGGTTGGCAGAACTGGACGACCACCAGCTGCGGGGTCAGCGGAGCCACCGGTACGCGCGATCTGTACCTGCGCTTCACCGGCGGCAGCGGCAACCTGTTCAACGTCGACTGGTGGCAGTTCGCCGGCAACGGCAGTGCCCCCACGGCGTACCGGATCATCAACCGCAACAGCGGACAGGTCGTCGACGTGCAGCAGCCCAACCTCGACAATCTCGCGGTGATCGGCCAGTGGAGCAGCAACGGCAACCCCTGGCAGCAGTGGCGCTTCCTCGACGTCGGCAACGGCAACGTACGGCTGCAGAGCGTGCACAGCGGCAAGTGTGTCGACGTGCGTGACGTCTCCACGGCCGACGGCGCACAGATCATCCAGTACACCTGCCATGACGGCCTGAACCAGGTGTTCAGCTGGCGGTCGACCGGCGACGGCTACTACCAGTTGGTCAACGTCAACAGCAACAAGTGCCTGAACGTGGTCGGCGGTTCCACCGCTCCCGGCGCCGCCCTGGAGCAGCGGACGTGCAGTTCGGCGTCCAGTATGCAGTGGACCCGCGCCACCTGACCGGTAGCGCGCGAACGGGTGCCGGGTGGGAGTTTCCCACCCGGCACCCGTGTTTCGGGCGTCGACACTGACCCGGTCACCCGCGCCCGAGGTCCGGCCTGCCGCCCGCTGGACGCGGAGCCCGTCCCGACCGCCACGTCACGGCCGGGTCCGTCGGCCCCGAAGCGGGGGCGGGGCGGGCAGCCCAGCGGATCCCGGGGGTACGGGCGGCCTCGCGGTTGCGGGTACGGGCGATGCGGACCCGGCGGCCGGACGGCCGCAGCCCGGGCGGCCTCCGCCAGGTCCAGGCGATTAATCTCCGGCTCCGGACGGTCTGCTCCGGCTGCGGTGACGCGGTGCAGTGGTCGGTCTGCTCCGGCTGCGGTGGGCGGTGCAGTGGCGATGTGTACGAGGCGGTGTCCGACGGTCCGTGGACGCACAGAAGGGGCCTGTCGTCCGCTCGGCGGGCAGACGACAGGCCCCGGCCGGTGGGTGACCGGCCCGGCGATCCCGCGCCGGGCCGGTCACCGCCGTGTCACGGCGTGCTCAACTCGAACCGGCGGACCGTCACCGAACCGCCCAGCGCCTGGGTGGCGTGGTTGAAGATGGCGAACCGGTATCCCATGAAGAACGTCCAGTTGTTGTTCAGCGTGAGGGCGTTGCCCAGCGGGACGAAGTTGACCCCGTCGGTGCTGTACGAGAAGCGCGCCTGCCGACCGGAGCCGGGCCGGATGTCGGCGTTGGCCCGCAGCCAGATCCGCCCGCCGGAGACCGGTGCACTGGCGATCTCGCTGCCGGTGCTGGTGGTGTCCCAGTTGCTGTTCATGTTCAGCCCGTTGGTCATGACCACCCGGGTGTTCCCGTTGTCCCGCCGTACGCCGATCCACGCCGAGACGTCACGCAGCATGGCCAGGCCGGTGCGGTCACCGTCTCGCATCGTCGAGTAGTCGATCTCGACGGTGCCGGTCGAGGTCGGGCCCTGGATGCGGTGGGTGATGGTGTTGCGTGCCTGGTAGAGGTCGTTGGTCACGCTGGCGGTCTCCAGCCGCAGGCCGTTGTTCACCGACCAGCGACTGTTGTCCGGGTTGTGGTTCCACTCCCACTGCGGGCCGAGGGTGGTGCCGGCGAACGTGTCGGCACCGGTGAGCGGCTTGACCGGGCGCAGCGGCAGCGGGTTCGGGTAGTTGACCCCCCAGGCGCCGTTGACCGTCTGCACCTGCGGCCAACCGTCGGCGGTCCAGGTGATCGGTGCGAGCGTCGGCACCCGACCGCCCGGGTACGCGTCGGTGAAGGCCATGTAGTACCAGGAACCGTTCGGCAGCTGCACCAGGCCGCCCTGGTGGGGCACCCCGCCGCCGGAGATCGGGCCCTGCATGTTGAGCAGCACCTGGCGCTGCTCGTAGGGGCCGAAGGGACCGTTCGTGGACTTGAGGACGTACTGGCCGTTGGCCGGGCGGGTCAGCCAGATGTAGTAGGCGCCGTTGCGCTTGTAGAAGCGCGCGCCCTCCAGGGTGCCGATGTTCGACGGGGTTTGGTAGACCTGCTGGGCCCGGACCTGGCTGCGACCGTCGGCGGAGAGCTGCGCGACGCTGATGGTGCCGTTGCCGTACGCGATGTACATGGTGTCGTTGTCGTCGATCAGCATCCCCGCGTCGTAGTAGCACTGCGGCAGGGTGGCGTGCCGGCTCCAGGTGCCGTCGACGGCCGTTGCGGTGTAGATGTGCGTCTGGGCGAAGTTGATGCACCCGGCCCAGTAGTAGGTCTGGTTGCTCGGTCGGTAGTTCAGCGTGGAGGCCCAGATGCCCTCCACGTACGCCTGTTGCCCGCTGGGCAGGTCGTACTTGGTGCCGAAGTCCAGTCGGGGTACCGAGTGCCCGGCGAACTCCCAGTTGACCAGGTCGTACGAGCGCAGGATCGGGGCACCGGGCGAGTAGTGCATGGTGGAGGCGGTCATGTAGTACACCTCGCCGACCCGGATGACCTCGACGTCGGCGAAGTCCTGCCAGACGACCGGGTTGGTGAACGTGCCACTGGGCGGCGGGTTGTCGTCGCCACCGCCGACCTGCACCAGTTGCCACTGCTGGTTGGCCCCGCCCCAGTCGTCGTACTGCACGATGTTGCCGCCGTCGGCGGTCGAGGCGTTCTGCACCTCCAGCACCTTGTTGGAGTTGCGGTTGATCAGCCGGACGTAGCCGCCGGCCGAGTCGGCCAACCGGAACTGCTGGTTGGTCCCGTTGTGGTCGCTCCACTGCACGATCGACGCGCCGTTGGCGGTGGAGAAGTTGTACACGTCGAGCACCTTGCCCGAGTGCCGGGAACGCAGCCGGTAATAGCCGCCGCCGGAGTCGACGAACTGCCACTGCTGCCAGGCGCCGTTGTTACGCGACCACTGGGTTATCCGCGCGCCGTCGTTCGTGGCCTGGTTGTAGACGTCGAGCACCTTGCCACTGTTGCGGTTGACCAACACGTACCACGCGTTGGTGTCGACCGTTGCCGCGACTGCGGGTGTCGGCGCCACCGCTGCGAGGGAACCACCCACCACCATCGCCGCCAGGATGGCGACCGCACGCGACAGCAGGCCGCGTCGGCTTGGCCTGGTCCGTGGGACCTCACCATTGGCAACCATGATCCTCCTTCAGGATGCGAGCAGAACGAACAATGGGACGGTCTCTGCGGCAACGCCAGCCAGTTCCATCGCGGCGTGTGATCGCTAACATGACCGCTCTGCCCAAGGGAGAGATCAATAGACCCACCAGCTTCAGGACGTGCCCGGTCCCGGACGGCCACAGATATCGCCCGTCTTCACTATGACTGTGAGCGATAACACGGCCTTCGTCAAGACGTAACATCGACGACCAACGGTCCCCGGCCGGCGGGGGTGGCGCGCCGGCCGGGGACCGTTGCCGCCCGCAGCAGCGGGCAGCCGCCAACGCGGCGTCCGGGCCAGGTGCGCCCGGCACGCCACGCGGCGTCGAGGGACGGTCAGAAACCCCGGGCGAGCCGGTAGTACGCCTGGTTCCAGCGCAACTCGTCGGCGAACCGCCGGGGCTTGGTGTCGGCGTCGATGACGACGAGTTCGGTCCGGCTCATCTCGGCGAGGTCGTGCAGCTCCTCCACGCCCACCGCCTGGGACAGCACGGTGTGGTGCGGAGCGCCCGCGGTGATCCACGCCTCGGCCGAAACGGGCAGGTCCGGACGGGGCCGCCAGACCGCCCGGGCCACCGGCAGGCGGCGCAGCGGCTGCGGCGGAGCGACCACGTCGATCTCGTTGGCCACCAGGCGGAACCGCTCGCCCATGTCGGCCAGGCCGAGCACCACAGCCGGCCCCGGCGCGGCGTCGAAGACCAACCGGACCGGGTCCTCACGACCACCGATGCTCAGCGGATGAATTTCCACATTCGGCACCTCACCGGCGATCGAGGGACACACCTCGAGCATGTGGGCACCGAGCACCAGTTCCTGTCCGGGGGTCAGGTCGTAGGTGTAGTCCTCCATGAAGGAGGTCCCACCCTCGGTGCCGACGGCCATCGCCTTGAGGGTGTGCACCAGCACCGAGGTCTTCCAGTCCCCCTCACCACCGAAGCCGTAGCCGTCGGCCATCAGGCGCTGCACCGCGATACCGGGCAGCTGACGCAGCCCGCCCAGGTCCTCGAAGTTGGTGGTGAAGGCACGGAAGCCACCGGCGTCCAGGAACGTACGCAGACCCAGCTCAAGCCGGGCCGCGTACCGCAGCGAGTCGTGCCGCTCACCGCCGGGCCGCAGTTCGGCGGCGACCCGGAAGGTGTCGTCGTACTCCTTGACCAGGTCGTCGATCTGCGCATCGGCCACCTCGTCGACCACCCGCACCAGGTCGTTGACGCCGTAGGTGTTCACCGAGACCCCGAAGCGCAGCTCCGCCTCGACCTTGTCCCCCTCGGTCACGGCCACGTCGCGCATGTTGTCGCCGAATCGCGCCAGCCGCAACGAGCGCATGGCCGACCAGCCGAGCGCCGCCCGGGTCCAGGCGCCGACGCGAGCCACCACGCGCGGATCGGAGACGTGCCCGGCGACCGTCTTACGGGCCACCCCGAGGCGGGTCTGGATGAACCCGAACTCCCGGTCGCCGTGCGCGGCCTGGTTCAGGTTCATGAAGTCCATGTCGATGTCGTCCCACGGCAGCAGGACGTTCGCCTGGGTGTGCAGGTGCAGCAACGGGGTCTGCAACGCGTCCAGGCCCGAGATCCACATCTTCGCCGGCGAGAAGGTGTGCATCCAGGCGATCACCCCGACCGCCCCCTGCGTCGCGGCATCCCGGCAGATCCGCAGGATGTCGGCGCTGGTGGTCAGGACCGGCTTCCAGACCACCCGGGCGGGAATGTGCGGCGATTCGTCGAGCAGAGCGGCGATCTGACGGGACTGGTCGGCTACCTGCCGGAGCGTGTCCTCGCCGTACATTGCCTGGCTTCCGGTGAGGAACCAGACCTCGGGTTCAGGGTGTGTTGCCATGGGGTTGCCTTCCGCGAGAGGGGCGGTCACTTGTGGCGGATGCCGATGAGGCGCTGGAGCAGGATGAACGCGAAGAGCAGGCCTCCGATCACGATCTTGGTCCACCAGGAGTTGAGGCTGCCGTCGAAGGTGATCAAGGTCTGGATCACGCCGAGCACCAGCACACCCAGCACCGTGCCGAAGATGTATCCCGAACCACCGGTGAGCACGGTGCCACCGATGACCACGGCCGCGATCACGTCCAGCTCCATACCGATGGCGATCAGCGGGGCACCGGAGAGCGTGTAGAACGACAACAGGATCCCGCCGATCGCCGCGCACAGACCGCTGATGGTGTAGACGGCGATCCGGGTACGCCCCAACGGCAGCCCCATCAGCAGCGCCGACTGGGGGTTGCCCCCGATCGCGTAGACGTTGCGCCCCAGACGCGTGTACGCCAGCACGTACGCGGCGATCAGCACCACCGCGAACGCGATCAACACGCTGATCGAGACGAAGTTGCCGCGCGGATCACCGATCCGGTGCTGCGACATCGTGGTCCAGAACCCGTCGGTGATCGGAATCGACGCGTTGCTGATGAACGTGCACATGCCACGGGCGAAGAACATCCCGGCCAAGGTGACGATGAAGGGTTGGATGTCGAAGAAGTGGATCGCACAGCCCATCAGGAACCCGAGCGTCGGCCCGATGAGCAGCGCGATCACCAGCACCAACGCCGCCGGCAGGCCGGATTGCAGCAACCAGGCCGAGACCATCGCGGTCATCGCCGCCACCGAACCGACCGACAGGTCGATCCCACCGGTGAGGATCACGAAGGTCATCCCGACGGCGATGACCAGCAAGAAACCGTTATCGATGAAGACATTGAAAATTACCTGGATGTTCGAGAAGGCCCGGTACTGGGACACACCGATGCCGTACATCACCAGCAGCAGCGCCAGGGTCGCCAACACCGGCATGTGCTGCCGGGGCACCTTGGCCCACCTCGGAACCCTGCTCAAAGCCGTCGTACTCATGCCAGCACTCCGCTTCGCTCCGTGCCGTCATGAGGCACCACCACACTGAGCCGATGATTCGCTCGCTGACGCTCACTCATGCTGTCACCTGCTCCTTCTGGGGCTGCGGTGCCGACGGCGTCGGTGGCGGAGTCCCGCGCCGTCGACGGCGGAACTTGGCCCGGAAGGCGGGCGCCTGGATGAGACAGACGGCGATGACGACTACCGCTTTGAACAGCAGCGCCGTCTGCGGTGAGATGTTCATGGCGTACACCGTGGTGGTCAGGGTCTGGATGATCAGCGCGCCGACGATCGTGCCGCTGAGGTAGAACCGGCCACCGGCGAGCGAGGTGCCGCCGATGACCACCGCGAGGATCGCGTCGAGTTCCACCCACAGGCCGGTGTTGTTGCCGTCGGCGCTGGAGACGTTGGCGGTCATCATGAACCCGGCGATCGCGGCGCAGGCAGCGCTGACGACGTAGACCAGGAAGACGATCCGACCCGATCGGATGCCGGCCAGCCGGCTGGCCTCCCGGTTGCCGCCCACCGACTCGACGATCATGCCGAGCGCGGTGCGGCGGGTGAACGCCGCCACCAGCAGCGCCGCGGCCAGCGCGATGAAGATCGCCAGGGGCAGGGTCAGCAGGTGCCCCAACCCGATCGCCCGGTACGGGCCGGAGTTGATGGTGATGATCTGCCCTTCGGCGATCAGCTGTGCGAGGCCGCGACCGGCCACCATCAGGATGAGCGTGGCGATGATCGGTTGGATGCCGATGACGGAGACCAGCACGCCGTTCCAGGCGCCGAGCACCAGCGCGACCCCGAGCGCCATCGCGAGCGCGGTCAGGACGGTGACCAGGTTGTTCTGGTCCGGTGCCCGGCTGATGTAGAGGCAGGCGATGGCGCCGCTGATCGCACAGAGCGAGCCGACCGACAGGTCGATGCCGCCGGTGGAGATGACCAGGGTCATGCCCAGCCCGACCAGGATCAGCGGGGCGCTCAGCCGCAGGATGTCGATCGGGGTGCCGTAGAGGTGCCCGTTGTTCACCTCGATGGCGAGGAACCCCGGACGGTAGATGGTGTTCGCCGCCAACATGGCCACGAGCACGGCGACCGGCCAGAACAGTCGGTGCCCGAGCAGGGGACGGAAGCGGTTCCCGGCGTCGCTCATCGGTTCGCCTCCTCACGTGCGGTGCCGCTGGCGATGGTCTGCATGACGAGGTCGGCGTCCACAGTGTCGTCGTTGTCGAGGTGGGCGACCAGTTCCCGGTCGCGCATCACCGCGATCTTGTGACTGAGGCGGAGGACCTCCTCCAACTCGGCGGAGATGAACAGCACCGCCATGCCACCGTCGGACAGCTGCACCACCAGCTTCTGGATCTCGGCCTTCGCGCCGATGTCGATGCCCCGGGTCGGCTCGTCGAGGATCAGCAGCCGTGGCTCGGTGATCAGCCAACGGGCCAGCAGGACCTTCTGCTGGTTGCCGCCGGAGAGGTTGCGTACCGGCATCTCCGGGTTGGCCGGGCGGATGCTCAACGCCTTGATGTACCGGTCGACCAGTTCGTCCTGGCGGCGGCGCGGAATCGGACGCAGCCAACCGCGAGCGGCCTGCATGGCCAGGATCATGTTCTCCCGGACCGACAGGTCGGCGATGATCCCCTCGGTGCGGCGGTTCTCCGAACAGAAGCCGATGCCGTGGTCGATGGCCTGCACCGGGTTACGCAGACCCGTCCGGGTGCCGTTCACCTCGATCTCGCCACGGTCGGCCCGGTCCGCGCCGAACAGCAGCCGCGCCACCTCGGTACGCCCGGAGCCGAGCAGCCCGGCCAGGCCGACCACCTCACCGGCGTGGATGGTCAGGCTGAACGGGGCGACCGCGCCCCGACGACCGAGCTTCGACACCTGGACGAACGGCGTGCCGCGTTCGATGGCCGCCAACTCGGGCCGGGGCTGCTCCTCGATGCCTTCGAGGACGTCGAGTTCCTTACCGATCATCTTCTCGACCAGCGCGAGCTGCGGCAGCTCGGCGGTCGGGTACTCCCCCACCAGCGTGCCGTTGCGCAGCACGGTGATCCGGTCCGCGATGCCGTAGACCTGGTCGAGGAAGTGGGTCACGAAGAGGATGGCGATGCCCTCGTCACGCAGCTGCCGCATGATGCGGAACAGTTGCGCGACCTCACCGGCGTCCAGGCTGGACGTCGGTTCGTCCAGGATCAGCACCCGGGCCTGCACGTCGATCGCCCGGGCGATCGCGACCATCTGCTGCACGGCCAGCGAGAAACTCGCCACCGGCGCGGTGACGTCGATGTCGAGATCCAGCCGGGCCAGCAGCTGTCGGGCCCGCCGCCGGACCTCGCCCCAGCGGACGGCACCGAACCTGCGCGGCTCCCGCCCGATGAAGATGTTCTCCGCCACGGACAGGTTCGGACAGAGGTTGACCTCCTGGTAGACCGTGCTGACCCCGGCCGCGGCGGCCTGCATCGGTCCGTTGAAGGCCACCTGCTCGCCGTCGAGGGTGACGCTGCCCTCGTCGATGCCGTAGACGCCCGTCAACACCTTGATCAGGGTCGATTTACCGGCGCCGTTCTCGCCCATCAGGGCGTGCACCTCGCCAGGGAAGAGCCGGAAGTCGACATTGTGGAGTGCGCGCACCCCGGGAAAGGACTTGCTGATCCCGGTCATCGTCAGGACCGGACGACTATCCGTCATCCCATCGATCCTCTTCTAATTTTTATGGATGCGGAAGGGCCAGTTATCCCGGCACGCCGCCCGGACCGGCCTGCGGGCCGGCCGGACGGCGTGGCGCGGGATGTCGGACCAGACGCCCAGCCCGTCCGGGAATGGGCGACGCGGTGGGGCCACCACCTCACGTGCGGCGGCCCCGCGCGTCATCAGTACTTACGGTTGGGCAGGGCCTCCTTGGCCTGCTCCTGCGTGAAGGTGGTCTCCTCGGTCTCGATCCGCGGCGGCACCTCCTCGCCGGCGTGCACCTTCTTGGCCAGGTCCATCAGCTGTGGGCCGAGCAGCGGGCTGCACTCCGCGATGAAGTTGAACTTGCCGTCGGCCAGGGCCTGCATGCCGTCCTTGACCGCGTCGATCGTGATGATGGTGATGTCCTTACCGGGCTCCTTGCCAGCCGCGGTGATCGCCTCCAGCGCGCCCAGGCCCATGTCGTCGTTGTGCGCGAAGAGCACGTCGATCTTCGGGTGAGCCTTCAGGAACTGCTCCATCACCTGCTTGCCGCCAGCCCGGGTGAAGTCGCCGGACTGGGAGGCAATGATCTTCAGCTTGGGGTCGGCGGCGATCGCCTCGGCGAAGCCCTTCTTCCGGTCGTTGGCCGGGGCCGAGCCGGTGGTGCCCTGCAACTCGACGATGTTCACGTCGCCGGTCGCGTCCTTCTTGTTCTCCACCAGCCACTCGCCGGAGAGCCGGCCTTCCTTGACGAAGTCCGAGCCGAGGAAGGTCTTGTAGAGCGACGTGTCGGCCGAGTCCACCGCGCGGTCGGTCAGGATGACCGGGATACCGGCGTCCTTGGCCTCCTTGAGGACGGTGTCCCAGCCGGACTCCACCACCGGCGAGAAGGCGATCACGTCCACCTTCTGCTGGATGTAGTTGCGGATCGCCTTGATCTGGTTTTCCTGCTTCTGCTGCGCGTCGTCGAACTTCAGCTCGATCCCGGCCTCCGCCGCCGCCTCCTTGATGGAGTTGGTGTTGGCCGTACGCCAGCCGCTCTCCGCGCCGACCTGGGAGAAGCCCAGGACGAGCTTGCCGTCGTCGCCGCCGTCGCCGCCGGTGTCGCTGTTGCCGCAGGCCGCCACGCCGCCGGCGAGCAGCACGGCAGCGACGACCGCCATGGCGCGCCGACGCGCCATGGGCATTCGCATGTTCCTCATCGGATCTCCTCGGGTGGGGGTGCGGTTGTTCTCGCCGGCTGCGGAGGTACGGAAGCGGCCAGCGCTGGTGGTGCGATCCTGTGCGTCGGTTGGTACCAACAGCCCCGGTCGGACCGGGACCGGTTCAGGACTTCGCCGAAGGCGAAGATCGTTGGCCGTAGACGTTCTGGTAGCGGTCGTAGAGGGCGTCGATGTCGGCCTGCGCCATCGGCACCGGTTGCCCGAGCGCGCGCGCCAGGTGCGCGGTTCGGGCGACGTCCTCACACATCACCGCGGCCTTGACCGCGGCACGGGCGTTGGGCCCGATGGTGAAGACGCCGTGGTTGCGCATCAGCACTGCGGGCGAACGGTGCCCGGTGAGCGTGCTGACGATCCCCTTGCCGATGTCGTCGCCACCGATCAGGGCGAACGGGCCCACCGGGATCTCCCCGCCGAACTCGTCGGCCTGCGCGGTCAGATGGCACGGGATCGACTCACCCCGCGCCGCCCAGGCGGTGGCGTACGAGCTGTGGGTGTGCACGACACCTCCCACCTCGGGCATGGCGCGGTAGACATAGGCGTGCGCCGCGGTGTCGCTCGACGGCGACAACTCCCCCTCCACCGGGTTGCCGTCGAGGTCGCAGAGCACCATGTTGTCGGCCGACAGGTCGTCGTAGTCGACGCCACTCGGCTTGATGATCATGAGGTCCTGGCCGGGAACCCGCGCGGAGACGTTGCCGGCCGTCCAGGCGACCAGGCCGTACCGGGTCAGTTCCCCGTGCAGCCGGGCCACGCTCTCGCGCAGCTCGCTGATCTGGCGGGACACGTCGACGGTCATGCGAACACCTCCTGGGGCGAGGACTCCACGGCGGCGTTACGGATCGCGCGCAGCCGCAGCATCACGTCGTTGGCACCGCGACCGAAGTGGTCGTGCAGCGCCCGGTACTCGGCGTAGAGGGCGTCGTACGCGCGAACCCGGTCCGGGTCCGGCTGGTAGACCGCCGCCGCTATCCGACCCATCGCCTGCGACGCGGCGTGGATGGACGGATGGGCACCGGCGGCCACGGCGGCGTGGATCGCCGAGCCGAGCGCCGGGCCCTGTGCGGAGCCGATGATCCCCAACGGTCGGTTGGTGACGTCGGCGTAGATCTGCATCAGCAGCTTGTTCGAGGTGAGACCACCGGCGATCACCAGGTCGTCGACCGGCACCCCGGCCTCGACGAACGCCTCGATGATCATCCTGGTGCCGTACGCCGTCGCCTCCAGCAGCGCCCGGTAGATGTCCTCCGGCCGGGTGGCCAGGGTCATCCCGACGATCAGCCCGCTGAGGTCGTGGTTGACCAGCAGCGACCGGTTGCCGTTCCACCAGTCGAGGGCGATCAGGCCGTGCGCGCCGACGGGCTGGGCGGCGGCCAACTCGGTGAGTCGCTCGTGCGAGTCGACCCCGGCGGGGGCGGCGTGCTTGACGAACCAGCCGAAGATGTCGCCGACGCCGCTCTGCCCGGCCTCGTAGCCCCAGGCTCCGGAGCTGATGCCACCGTCGACCACACCGCACATCCCGGCCACCTCGGCGGGCTGGGTGCCGTTGACCACGTGGCAGGTCGACGTCCCCATGATCGCCACCAGCCGGCCCGGGTCGAGCGCCTGGGCGGCGGCGGCGGTGACGTGCGCGTCGACGTTGCCGACCGCGACGGCGATCCCCTCCGGCAGCCCGGTCCAGGCCGCGGCACGGGCGGTCAGTCCACCCGCACGAGCGGCGAGGGGCATCAGCGGGCCGTCCAGCTTGGACACGAAGTCGCCGAAGTCGGGGTTGAGCGCGGTGAGGTAGTCCGTCGAGGGGTAGCGGCCGTCCTGGTGGATGCCCTTGTAGCCGGCGGTGCAGACGTTGCGGGTCTCGACGCCGCACAACTGCCAGACGATCCAGTCCGCGGCCTCGATGAACCGCTCGGCCCGCTGGTAGATCTCGGGATCTTCCTCCAGGATCTGCAGGCCCTTGGCGAACTGCCACTCGGCCGAGATCTTGCCGCCGTAGCGACCGATCCAGGGCTCCGCCCGCTCGTGGGCCAGCGCGTTGATCCGGTCGGCGTGCGGCTGGGCGGCGTGGTGCTTCCAGAGCTTCACCCAGGCGTGCGGACGCTGACGCAGTTCCGGCACCTCGCACAGCGGCGTACCGTCGGCCAGCGTCGGCAGCACGGTGCAGGCGGTGAAGTCGATGCCGATGCCGACGACGTCGTTCGGGTCGACCCCGGCGGCGGCCACCGCGGCCGGCACCGCCTGGCGCAGCACCTCGCGGTAGTCCTCCGGATCCTGCAACGCCCAGTCCGGCGGCAGCGGCGTGCCTCCGTCCGGCAGCGCTGAGCTGATCACCGCGTTGCGGTACTCGTGCACCGCGGTTCCCAGCTCGGCACCATCACGGACGCGGACCACCAGAGCCCGCCCCGAAAGGGTGCCGTAGTCGACGCCGACGACGTACTTGTCGCCTGCTGCCACACCGCTCATCTTCACCTCCGGCCGATGACGGACCTCAGTGTTAACGCTCACATCCGATGTCGTCAAGACACCCCCCGGCAACAGCTCCGTAACGGACTGCATGGTCGCAGGCCCACCCGCCGGTCGGCTACCCCGCGCTACCGCGTCGCCTCGCCTCCGGCACCTCTTCGCCCTGCTCAGGCCGGCTGCCCCGGTGGAGAAACCGGCAGCGCGAACCTTGGCCACGGTCAGCGGCTCGCGCCCGCTCGACGCTTGTTGTAGACGTCGAAGGCCACGGCGACCAGCAGCACGAGCCCCTTGACGACCGACTGCAACGACTGGTCCACACCCATCAGCTGCATGCCGTTGCTCATCACGGCCATGATGAGTCCACCCACCATCGCCCCGACGACGGTCCCGACGCCGCCGGTGACCGCCGCACCGCCGATGAACGCCGCCGCGATCGCGTCGAGTTCGAACATGTTGCCCGCCGCGGGCTGCGCTCCGTTGGAGCGGGAGGAGAAGATGATGCCGGCCACCGCGGACAGGAAGCCCATGTTGACGAAGATCCAGAAGTTGACGGTGCGGACCTTCACCCCGGACAGCATCGCCGCGGAGAGGTTGCCACCGATCGCGTAGACCTGTCGACCGAAGACCGTGCGCCGGGTGAGCAGCCCGTAGACGAGCACCAGGGCGGCCAGGATGATCAGCACGATCGGCAGGCCCCGCGCGTGGGCCAGTTGCCAGGCGAACCACATCACCACGGCGCCGACCAGCGCCATCCGGGCGACGAACAGCGCGAACGACTCGACGGGCTGCTGGTAGCGGACCCGGGCCGACCGGGTGCGGAAGCAACTCACCACGTAGCCGGCCACCGCGATGCCGCCGATGAGCAGGGTGAAGGCGTCATAGCCGTCACCACCGATCAGGCCGTTGAGGAACCCGGCGGCGATCCGGTTGTACTCGGCCGGGAACGGCGACAGCGAGATGTTGTCCAGCACCCGCAGGGTGAGGCCACGGAACAGCAGCATGCCCGCGAGGGTCACGATGAAGGCCGGGATGCCGACGTACGCCACCCAGAAGCCGTGCCAGGCACCGACCGCGAGTCCCACCACCAGGGCGGCCAGCACGCCGACCCACCACGGTTGCCCCTGCCGGATGACGACCACGGCGGAGACCGCGCCGGTCAGCGCCACCACCGAGCCCACCGACAGGTCGATGTGCCCGCCGATGATCACGATGACCATGCCGATGGCGAGGACCAGGATGTAGGAGTACTGCAGGACGATGTTGGTGATGTTGCCCGGGCTCAGCGAGAGACCGTCGGTCAGGAACGCGAACAGGGCGACGATGACGACGAGGGCGACGAAGATGCCGCTCTGCCGCAGGTTGTTCATGATCAGCGTACGTGGGTCGCTGGTGCCGGCGTGCAGTGCCGCGGCGGGAGCGCTCTCGGTCGGCCTCTTACCCACCGAGGAGGGCCTGGTGCTGGTCATCCGACGCTTTCCTTGTCCTTCGCCATGAGTTCCATGAGCTTCTCCTGGGTCGCTTCAGCGACCGGCACCTCGCCGGTGATGCGACCCGCCGACAACGTGTAGATGCGGTCACACATGCCGAGCAGCTCCGGCAGTTCGGAGGAGATGATGATGACGGCCTTGCCGTCGGCCACCAGCCGGTTGATGATCGTGTAGATCTCGAACTTCGCCCCGACGTCGATGCCCCGGGTCGGCTCGTCCAGGATCAGCACGTCGGGATCGGTGAACAGCCACTTCGACAGGACGACCTTCTGCTGGTTGCCACCGGAGAGCTTGCCCACCACCGACATCACGCTCGGCGCCTTGATGTTCATGTCGCGCCGACTGGTCTCGGCGACCTTGATCTCCTCGTTGTCGTGCACCCAGCCCAACCGGGCGAGTCGACGCAGTCCGGCCGCCGAGACGTTGCGCCGGATGTCCTCGATGAGGTTCAGCCCGAAGCGTTTGCGGTCCTCCGTCGCGTACGCGATGCCGTTGCGGATGGCCTCCGCGACGGTGCGC
This sequence comes from Micromonospora sp. DT48, assembly GCF_049844495.1. Lineage (NCBI taxonomy): Bacteria > Bacillati > Actinomycetota > Actinomycetes > Micromonosporales > Micromonosporaceae > Micromonospora > Micromonospora sp. DT48. Next base: position 133,294 of record NZ_JBNCLE010000007.1, on the reverse strand, counting down.
GCCCGGACCTCGCGGCCGTGCACGAACAACCGGCCGGTGATGTCCCGACCGTACGAGCGCCCGAAGACGCTCATCGCCAGTTCGGTACGTCCGGCGCCCATCAGCCCGGCGATACCGACCACCTCACCGGCGCGCACGTTCAGGCTCGCGCCGTCGACGACCAGGCGGTCCTGGGTCGGGTGCCGCACCGACCAGTTCTCGATCCGCAGCACCTCCTCGCCCGGCGTGGAGACCCGGTCGGGGTAGAAGCTGTTCAGGTCGCGGCCGACCATGCCCCGGATGATCCGTTCCTGGGTCACCTCGCCGGCGGCCACGTCGAGCCGTTCCACCGTCCGCCCGTCGCGCAGCACCGTGGTGGAGTCGGCGATCGCGGTGATCTCGTTGAGCTTGTGCGAGATCATGATGCAGGTGATGCCCTCGTCGCGCAGGCGGCGCATCAGGTCGAGCAGGTGGGCCGAGTCGACGTCGTTGAGCGCCGCGGTCGGCTCGTCGAGGATGAGCAGCCGGACCTTCTTGGAGATGGCCTTGGCGATCTCCACCAGTTGCTGCTTGCCGACGCCGAGCTGCACCACCGGGGTCACCGGGTTCTCGGCCAACCCCACCGAGGCGAGCAGCTTCGCCGCCTCGGCGTTGGTGCGGTTCCAGTCGATCAGCCCACCGGGCCCGCGTTGCTCGTTGCCGAGGAAGATGTTCTCGGCGATCGACAGGTACGGCACCAGGGCGAGTTCCTGGTGGATGATGACGATGCCCTGGCTCTCGCTGTCCCGGATGCCCCGGAAGTGCACCGGTTCGCCGTCGAGCAGGATCTCGCCGTCGTAGCTGCCGGACGGGTAGACCCCTGACAGCACCTTCATCAGGGTGGACTTGCCGGCGCCGTTCTCCCCGCAGATGGCGTGGATCTCCCCACGGCGTACGGCGAGGTTGACGTCCTGGAGCGCCGCCACGCCCGGGAAGGTCTTGGTGATGCTACGCATCTCGAGGATGTTGTCGTTGGTAGGCACCATCCTGAGCCTCCGGATCGTCGGGTGGGGGCGGGGGTGGTGCCGGGCTCGGCGGCGATGCGCCACCGAGCCCGGCAGCGCCGTCAGCCGGCCTGGCCGGCGGCGACCTCCTCGGCGGTGAAGTAGCCCGAGTCGATCAGGACCGGCTTGATGTCGTCCTTGTACACGGTCTGGACCGGCAACAGGTACGACGGGACGACCTTGACGCCGTTGTTGTACGTCTCGGTGTCGTTGGCCTGCGGCGTGGTGTCCTTCAGGAACGCCTCGGCGGCGATGACGGCCTGCTCGGCCAGCAGCCGGGTGTCCTTGAAGATGGTGGAGTTCTGCACCCCGTCGTCGATCAGCTTGACCGAGGCGATCTCGGCGTCCTGACCGGTCACCACCGGGAAGTCGGCACCCTTGTAGCCGGCGTTCTGCAGGGCGGTGATGATGCCCCGCGACAGCCCGTCGTACGGCGACAGCACGCCGTCGACCTTGGTGCCGTTGTTGTAGCTGGCGGTCAGCAGGTCCTCCATCCGCTTCTGCGCGGCCTCCTGCTGCCACCGCAGGATCGCCACCTGCTCGATCTTGGTCTGCCCGGAGGTCACCTTCAGGGTGCCGTTGTCGATGAACGGCTTGAGGGTGTCCATCGCGCCGTCGAAGAAGAAGTGCGCGTTGTTGTCGTCGAGCGATCCGGCGAACAGCTCGATGTTGAACGGCCCGGTCGCCTCGCCCTTCCCACCGTCCTTGGTCTGCACCCCGAGGCCGACCAGCAACGCGGTCGCCTGGGCGACGCCGACCTTGTAGTTGTCGAAGCTGACGTAGAAGTCGACGTTCGGGCTGTCCCGGATGAGCCGGTCGTAGGCGATGACCGGGATCTTCGCGTCGGCCGCCGCCTGCAACTGGCCGCTGAGCGCCGTGCCGTCGATCGCCGCGATGATGAGCACGTCGGCACCCCGGGTGATCATCTGGTCGACCTGCTGGGACTGGGTGGGGATGTCGTCACCGGCGTACTGGAGGTCGACCTTGTAGCCCTTGGATTCGAGCTTCTCCTTGACCGAGTTGCCGTCCGCGATCCACCGCTCGGAGGTCTGCGTCGGCATCGAGACGCCGATGGTCAGCTCAGCGGGCTTGTCGCCGTCGTTTCCGCCGCCGCCGGCACCCTCACCACTGCAGGCCGCCATGCTCAGCGCCAGGGCGGCGCTACCGAGAACGGCCAGGACTTTTCTGTTCACTGGCTTCCCCAATCTGGAACTCGCGCCGTCGTCGCGGCTGCGCGGGTCGCACTTGGGGCCCAAGTGTTAGCGCTCACATTGCGGAGGTCAACACCTGTTTCGAAATACCGCGGTCACGGTCTCGTAACGAACGTCGCGCTCCACCCGGCGACTACGTCGTCGCAGGTCAGGTCGGTGATGACCCGGCCTCGCCGCGGAGTCGCGCCGCCCGACCGCGCGACGCTCATCGACAGAGAAGAATACGGCAAGCCAGGGCCCGCGAACACCCCCGACGGCGACCTCCGTGCACAGTTCAGCCCACCCCGCGACCCGCCCTACCCGAGTCGTCGCCGTCGACGCTCGGTGTTCGCGCCGTGACCGGTCCTGGGGTCTTGACATCCCCAAGGGCGGACGCCGATGCTCTGCTAAATCAGTTTAGCGCCCGCTGTTCTCGACGCCCGGCAATGCCGCTCGCGCGAGCCGGACCCAGGCGGACGCGTCCAATGAGGAGGGCCGATGAGACTGCGCAGGACGCTCGTCTCCGTCGCTGCGGTGCTGCTGCTCGCCACGTCCGGCACCGCCGCCTACTCCGCCACCCGGGAGCACGGCGGCGACACCGGTGGCATCCGCAGCATCACCCCCATCACCACGGTCTACAGCTACGGCCAGAAGGTCTCGGCGGTCGCCGTGGAGTACGACGCGACGGTCAACCCCCGCAAGCTCGACAACTCGACCTTCACGGTCTCCGACACCAGCTACAACTTCCGTTTCAACCCCATCGAGGACCTGCCCAAGCTGACCGAGCGGACGATCACCCACACGTACACCAACAGCACCGCCACCGTCCGTGCCGACCGTCAGTCCGTACCCGGCCGGTACGTCATCGTCGAGCTGGACCCCGACCAGAACGCCGGCTGGACCGTCATCGTCTCCAAGTGCCCGACCTTCATGTGCACGGTCAAGGTGAACCCGGACCTGCCGACCCGGGTGACCCAGCGCAAGGACGTGCACGCCCAGCCGGGTAACGGCAAGGGCAACGGACCGGTGCTGGCCAAGGGCGCGCCGCACACCTCGCACGGAGTAACCGAGGCGCCGGTGAACCTGCTGGTCGACGAGTTCCGCTACGACTCGTACCTCAGCGGCGGCATGGTGCTGCCGTACCACTACCACCTGCCGAAGAACTACCGGACCGACCGGACGTACCCGCTGATGGTCGTGCTGCCCGGACACGGCATGGGCTGGGACGGTGACAACACGGGTGTGCAGATCGCCGCCGACATCCCGGCGACGGCCTGGCTCCAGCCGGGTGTCACCGGCAGCCAGGAGGAGGTCATCGTGCTCGCCCCGCAGAACCAGCGGGTGGGCGACGTGGCCGAGGCGGACCTGCTGGTCAAGCTGGTCGAGCAGTTCAGCAAGGACCACGCGGTGGACACCGAACGGGTCTACGCCACCACCGTGTCGTACGGCTCACGGCTGCTGTGGGAGGCCTTCGCCAAGCGCCCCGACCTGTTCACCGCCGGCCTGGTGACCGGTGGATTCCAGGTCAGCGCCGGTCAGGCGGCGGCCATCGCCGCCGCCGAGATCCCGCTGTGGATCACCCACGGCGTCAGCGACCACCTGCTCAACATCTCGCTGGCCCGCAACTCGCGGGAGGCGCTGCGGTCGGCGTACGAGGCGCGGGGCGTGCCGGCGCAGCGCGTCGCCGAACTGCTGCGCTACACCGAGTACGGCGACGAGGCGTTCTCGCTGCCCGACTACCACGCGGCCTACGGCCCGACCTACGACGACCAGAGCATCCTGCGCTGGCTGCTGGCCCAGCGCTGACGACCGGCACCTGTCGAGCGGAAGGAGACCGGGCTCGCCGGCCACGACGGGCGTACGTCGTGGCCGGCGAGCCCATTCGGATCCGTCGACGGTGGTCCGGGCTCAGCCGCCGATCGCGATCGCGAAGATGTGCATGGTCGGTACGTAGGCCGCGGGGCCCGCACTGATGTTGGGCAGTTCCACCCGGGTCACCGGCTTGTTCTGCAGGCTCACCCCGACGTAGTAGATGCAGGCGGTGGTGTTCTGCCGCTGGTTGCCCGGGCGGTTCTGGTACGCCATCACGATGGCCGCCGTGCCACCGGAGTGCGGTCCGCCGTACCAGTCGGGGGTGCTGAGCGTGAACGTCTGCCGGGTGCCGTCGGCGTACACCACGGCACCGGTGCCCGACACGGTCCCGTACGTGCCGGTCGCGAGGAAGCCGAGCGTACGGCCCGTGCCGGTCAGACCGATCGACTGGCCCGAGGCGATGGCGTTGTCGGCACCGCCCGGTGCGACGTTGGGCCAGCGGAAGGTGACGCCGTTGCGGCTCACCGTGCTGCCCGGGGTGACCCCGGCCTGGGCCAGGGCCTGCGCGGAGAGGGTGGCCCCGTTGCCGTCGAAGTTCCCGGCACCGGTGTTGTTGTCGTTGGTGGTGCTGACGTTGGTGAAGCTCTGCTCCAGCGGCGGCGCGGTGGGCCCGGCACCGGAGCCGGTGGCCCGGTAGGTGCGCCCGGCTGCGACGGTGACCTCGATCAGGTCGCTCTCGATCCTCGTGGTCCGGGGCGTGCTGCCGTCGGCGGCGTCGACCACGGTGTGGTCGCCGGTGAACATGCGGCCCCGCAACCGGACCGTGCCGGCCCGGTCCGGCCGGACGAGGATCTCGGTGGCCTGACCGTTGCGCCAGGTGATGCCGACGGTGTGACCACCCCGGCCGCGCAATCCGCTGACCTGCCCGTTCGGCCAGGCCGCCGGCAGGGCCGGCAGGATGTGCAGCTCGCCGACGTGGCTGTGCAACAGCATCTCCGCGATGCCGGCGGTGGCGCCGAAGTTGCCGTCGATCTGGAACGGCGGGTGCAGGTCGAACATGTTCGGCGCCAGCCGGGCCGGGGTGGCGAGGTAGCGGATCAGGTCGTGGGCCCGGTTGCCCTCCTCCATCCGCGCCCAGAAATTGATCTTCCAGGCGAGTGACCAGCCGGTGCCGTCGTCGCCCCGGATCTGGAGGGTGCGCCGGGCCGCCTCGAACAGCGCCGGGGTGCCCCGGCGGGTGATCTGGTTACTGGGCGCCAACCCGTACAGGTGTGAGACGTGGCGGTGGTTGCGCTCGGTCTCGACCCAGTCGTAGAGCCACTCCATGATGTTGCCGCGCGACCCGATGCGGTTCGGCGCGAGCCGGTCCCGGGTGGCCCGCACCTGGGCCCGGAAGGTGGCGTCGGTGTTGAGGACCTCGCTCGCTCGGGCGCATCCGTCGAACAGGTCGCGCAGGATCTGGTTATCCATCGTCGGCCCGGCGCACACGCTGGCGTCGGCGTGGTGGCCGATCTCCGGCGAGTTAGACGGGTTGGTCACCAGATAGCCGAGGTTCGGCTCGGTCACCAGGGTGTCGAGGAAGAACTGCGCCGCGCCCTTCATCGCCGGGTAGTTCTCCCGGAGGAACTCGATGTCTCCGGTGAACAGGTAGTGGTCCCAGATCAGGGTGGCCAGCCAGGCCCCGCCGGTCTGCCACATGCCCCAGAACGCGCCGTCGACCACGGAGGTGGCCCGCCAGGCGTCGGTGTTGTGGTGGGTGACCCAGCCACCGGCACCGTACTGGACCTGCGCGGTGCGGGCTCCGGCCACCGCGAGTTCCCGGATCATGTCGAAGACCGGCGCGTGGCACTCGGACAGGTTGGTGGTGTTGGCCGGCCAGTAGTTCATCGGCAGGTTGGCGTTGATGGTGTACTTCGAGTCCCAGGCCGGGGTCAGCGAGTCGTTCCAGATGCCCTGGAGGTTGGCCGGCTGGGTGCCCGGTCGGGAGGACGAGATCAGCAGGTACCTACCGAACTGGAACAGCAGCGCGGAGAACTGCGGATCGTTGACGCTGTTGTGCTGGGCGATCCGCACGTCGGTCGGCTGGTCGGCGGCGGAGGTACGCCCCAGGTCGAGGCTGACCCGCCCGAACAGCGCCTGGTAGTCGGCGACGTGCCGACTGCGCAGCTGGTCGTAGTTGCTGGCCCGCGCCGCGGTGAGATGCCCACGCGCGATGCCCTGGTAGTCGCCGCTGACGTTGCGGTAGTTGACGTAACTGGAGCCGATCGACACGAGCAGGGTCACGCTGGTGGCACCGGTCACCCGCAGCGTGCCACCGGAGCTGCTCACGCTGCCGCCGCTGACGGTGGCGTGGGCCAGCGCGAGGAAACGCACCGCGCCGTTGACGCCCTCCTGGTTGCCGGAGATGCCGTCGAGGGCGATGGTGGAGCCGTCCGGGCTGGAGACCGAGGTCCGCTGCGGGCTGTCGAAGGTCGCGGTGAAGGTGATCGAGCCGCTCCGGTCGGCGGTCAGCCGCATGGCGATGACCTGGTCCGGCGCGCTGGCGAAGGTCTCCCGCTGGTACCGCACGCCGTTCATCACGTACGACACGGTGGTGGTCGCGGTGGTGAGGTCCAGCTGCCGGTCGTACTGCGACGCGCCGCCGGAGGTCGGGAAGGCCAGCCGGAGGTTGCCGACGGTCTGGTACGCCAACTGCCCGACCGGGTTGCCGAGCATGTTCTGGTTGATCAGGTTCTGGGCCTGGGTCCACTGGTTGGCGAACACGAGCCGCCGGATCTCGGCCAGTGCGCCCAGCCCACGGGGATTGCTCGGTTCGTGCGGCCCACCGGCCCAGACGGTGTCCTCGTTGAGCTGTAGCCGCTCGGTGTCGACATTGCCGAAGACCATGGCGCCGAGCCGGCCGTTGCCGATCGGCAGTGCCCGCAGCCAGTCGGTGCCGGCGGGTTCGTCGTACCAGAGCGCCAGGTCACCGGCGGCGAGCACCTGGGGCGGCGCCGACGAGTTCGCTCGGGCGACGGCGGTCCACGGCACCGGCAGCAGGGCTCCGCCCGCGCCCGCCGCTCCGATCTTGAGGGCCTGCCGTCGAGTCAGGTCTGACATCGATCCTCCAACCGTGACCGATCCGGCCATCCGAAGCCCCACGGATCGCCGGCAGGCCCAGAACGGTCAAACATCTGAGGTGTTTCGCGAATGTTACCGCCGCCGATCCCGATAGGCAATGATCGATCTATGCGAATAGCAGGCGACGCGCAGACTCGCCGTCGAGCCAGAGAAGTGCACTCCAGCAGGTATTTCAGCATCTCGGGCAGGATGCCGCCACACCCATCAACCGACCCTGTCGGGCCCGATCGCACACCGGGCTAGGTGCGATCCGTCGACCGTATTCGTCAGATGTATCCCGGCGCGGGGCGCGGCCAGACCACTGCGGCGGCAGGCCGTCGCCGACCGGCGACCCGGTGCTGCGCCCCGGGTCGGATCACCAATGCGTCACGTCGCAGGTCTCCCCCTCCAGGGCAGTGAGTCGCTTTCGGCCCCGGCCGCGCTTGCGTCGCCGGGAAACGTCCGATGTCTCTATAGTGGTGAGGATCGCCGGGGCGGCCACGGATTCCGGGTCCAGGCCGGGGGCGTACGGCTGACCGGTCCGGAGGGGGCGTGGATGGCACTGACCGACGACGCGATCGCGAAGATCCGGAGCATGATCCAGAGCGGTGAGCTGCCCCCCGGGACGCGACTGCCACCGGAGCCGGTGCTGGCCGCCCAGATGGGACTGTCGCGCAGCGGCGTCCGAGAGGCGGTCAAGGTGCTCGAATCGGCCCGCGTGCTCGACGTACGGCGCGGCGACGGCACCTACGTCACCAGCCTCGCCCCCCGCCTGCTGTTGCAGGGGCTCGGCGTCGCGGTGGAACTGCTGCGCGACGACACCCTCCTGGAGGTCATGGAGGTACGCCGGATGCTGGAGCCGATGGCGACCGGCCTGGCGGCGTTGCGGATGACCGATGCCGACCTCGACGAGCTGGGCCAGATCCTGGCGGACATGCGGGCGGCGGCCGATGACGCCGAGCAGCTCATCCGGTACGACACCGCCTTCCACCACACCGTCGTCGCCACCACCGGCAACGAGACCCTCACCTCGCTGCTCGACGGGCTCTCCGGTCGTACGCTGCGCGCCCGGGTGTGGCGCGGGTTGATAGAGGGCAACGCGGCGCACCAGACCATCGAGGAACACCACACCATCTACCTCGCCCTGCGCGCCCGGGACCAGTTGTTGGCCCAGGCCAGCGCCCTGCTGCACGTCAACACCTCGGAGGCCTGGCTGCGTACGGTGCTGGCCGCCGGCTCGGCCGACGAGTAGCCACCCACCGCTAACCCGGATGGTCGGACCACGCCAGACATCAGATGATCCGACCGGCACGGGGCAGCATCCGGACCCGGTCGGTGACCGCCCGCCGCCGGTCATGTTCCCGGCGCTTCCGCGATGACCCACGCGTCCACCCACGCCGGGCCGTCCGGGAAGCGGTACCGCGCCAACGAGTCGGGCCGGATCCGCGCGCCCATCCCGGGAGCCTCGGGCGCGCGGTAGCGTCCGCCGCTGACGCGTACCGGATCGACGAAGTGTTCGTGCAGGTGATCGACGTACTCGATGGCCCGGTCCTCGGTGCTGCCGCTGAGCGCGACGACGTCGAACATGGCCAGGTGCTGGACCAGCTCGCAGAGCCCCACTCCCCCGGCGTGCGGGCAGACCGGCACCCCGAACTTCGCGGCGAGCAGCAGGATCGCCAGGTTCTCGTTGACCCCGCCGACGCGACAGGCGTCGATCTGCACCACGTCGACGGCGTCGGCCTGGAGCAGCTGCTTGAACATCACGGCGTTGTGCACGTGCTCGCCGGTGGCCACCTTGACCGGAGCGAGAGCCTTACGGACGGCGGCGTGCCCGAGCACGTCGTCCGGCGAGGTCGGCTCCTCGATCCAGTACGGGTCGAACGCGGCCAGCTCCCGCATCCATCCGATCGCCTCGGGTACGCCCCAGATCTGGTTCGCATCCACCGCGATCCGCACGTCCGGACCGACCGCCTGCCGGGCGATGCCCATCCGGCGTATGTCGTCGGCCAGGTTCCCGCCCACCTTGAGCTTGATCAGCCGGTAGCCCGACTCGACCGCCTCCCGGCAGAGCCGGGCCAGCTTCTCGTCGTCGTAACCCAGCCAGCCCGGGGTGGTGGTGTACGCGGGGTAGCCCTCGGCGCGCAGCCGCCGCTCGCGCTCGCCCCGGCCGGGCTCGGCGGCGGTCAGCAACGCCAGTGCCTCGTCCTCGGTGAGGGCGTCCCGCAGGTAGCGGAAGTCGACCTGCGCGACCAGCTGTTCCGGGGTGAGGTCGGCGAGCAGCTTCCACAGCGGCTTCCCCGCCCGTCGGGCCGCGAGATCCCACACCGCGTTGACCAGACCACCGGCGGCCATGTGCACGACGCCCTTCTCCGGCCCGAGCCAACGGATCTGGCTGTCCCCGACGAGCCGGCGGGCCAGCGCGCCCGGATCGGCGATCAGCTCGTCGACCCGCTCGCCGACCACCATCGAGGCGAGCGTCTGCACCGCCGCCACCTGAAGGTCGGTGCCACGCCCCACGGTGAAGATCAAGCCGTGCCCTTCGGCCCCGGCCGACGTCCGCACGATGACGTACGCGGCGGAGTAGTCGGGAAACGGGTTCATCGCGTCCGACCCGTCACGATGCCGGGACGTGGGGAACCGTACGTCGATGGTTTCTACGGACGAGACGCGCTCACTCACCACAACTCCTGAGGGGTCGAACAGGTGTGCCCTGGTTGTCTGCCTCGCGACGCCGGCCGGTCGGCCGCCTCACGTCTGCGCCTTGCCTCCGGTGATGCGGGAGACCACCAGGGCCACCAGGATGACGGTGCCGTTGAGGAAGTTCGTCCACTGCGCGGGCACCCCGGCCAAGGTCAACACGTTTATGATCATGAAAAGCAGCAGCACGCCGGTGAAGGCGCCGAACACGCTGCCCTTGCCGCCGTTGAGGCTGACGCCACCGATCACCGCCGCCGCGAACACCTGGAAGATGGCGCCGCTGCCCTGGGCCGACGGCACCGCCGCGAGCCGACCGCTGATCAGCAGACCGGCAAGGGCCGCGAGCACACTGGCCACGATCAGCGCCATCCAGAGCACCCGGTCGGTGCGGATGCCCGCCGCGCGGGCCGCGTCGGCGTTACCGCCGATCGCGTACAGCGCCCGACCCGCACGGGTGTAGCCGAGGACGACGATCCCGGCGGCGAACAGCAGCAGCGACAACCAGATCGAGGCCGGCACGCCGACCCAGGTGGCGGAGCCGAGATAGGTCATCGAGTCGGGCAGCATGAAGAAGGTCTGGCCACCGGAGATGCCGGTGAGCAGACCACGCAGCACGATCAGCATGCCCAACGTGACGATGAAGCCGTTGAGGCCGAACCGGACGATGAGCAGCCCGTTGAAGGCGCCGACGAGAGCGCCGACGAGCAGCACCACCGGGACCGACCAGGCGTCCGGCAGCAGGTCGAGGCCGAGGCCCCGGGTCAACGCCGGGTCCACGACCAGCCAGGCCGCGATGCCGGGCGCGAGACCGAAGGTGGACTCCAGCGACAGGTCCATCTTGCCGGTGATCAGCACGATGGTCTGGGCGAGGACCACGATGGCGATCTCCGACATGCTCTGCAACACGTTGATGATGTTGTCGGTGCTGAGGAAGACCGGGCTGACGATCGACCCGACGATCGCGACCGCGACGATCGCCGGCACCAGCGCCAGATCACGGAGTCGGGCGATGGCCAGGCTGCGCGACGAGGCACCCGGTGCGGACGCGGGCGGCGTGGCCGCCGACCGCGTGGTGGAGAGCGTCTCAGACATGGTGGAGATCCACCCCTTCCATGGCGGCTACCAGCTCGTTGTCGCTCCAGCCGTGGGGCATCTCGCGGACGAGGCGTCCCTGGAACATCACCAGGACGCGGTCACAGATCCGCAGGTCGTCGAGTTCGTCGGAGACGACCAACACGCTGGTGCCGCGACGACGAACCTCCTCGACCACGCCGAGCAGGGTCTGCTTGGAGCGCACGTCCACACCGGCGGTGGGGGTGATCAGGACCAGCAGCTTCGGGTCACTGGCCAGGGCCCGGCCCATGACCACCTTCTGCTGGTTGCCGCCGGACAGGTCGGCGACCGGCACCTGCGGGCCGGACGCCTTGATCGCCAGGTCGGCGATGGTGTCCCGGGCCAGGGCGTCGCGCCGGGCCGGCGAGATGAGGCCCCGTCGGCCGATCCGACCCGGCACGGTCATGGTGACGTTCTCGGCGATGGACAGCAGCGGAACCAGGCCCTCCCGGTGCCGGTCCTGCGGCACCAGGCCGACACCGGCGTCGAGTGCGTCGGGCACGCTGCCGGGACGCAGCGTCCGACCGTCGACCACGACCGTCCCACCCACCGGCCGGGCCAGGCCGACGATCGCCTCGGCGACCTCGACCTTGCCGCTGCCGCCACCGCCCGCGATGCCCACCACCTCACCCGCCCGGGTCTCGAGGGACAGCTCGGCACCGGAGGTGGTGACCAGGTCCCGGACGGACAACAGCACCGGGGCATCGCCTACCAGCGGGCGGTGGTCGGCCTCGGGCATCGTCACGTCCTCACCCGTCATCGCGGCGACCAACGCCGGTCGGCTCAGCCGCGCCACCGGGGCGGTGACGATGTGTCGGGCGTCGCGGAAGACGGTCACCTGATCGCAGATCTCGTAGATCTCCTGGAGGTGGTGGCTAATGAACAGGAAGGTCACGCCCTGCGCCCGCAGCTGACGGATCCGGGCGAACAGCCGGTTGATGCCGGCTCCGTCGAGCTGGGCGGTCGGCTCGTCGAGGATGATGAACCGGGCGCCGAAGGAGAGCGCCCGGGCGATCTCGACGAACTGTCGTTGCTCGACCGAGAGGGTCGAGGCGGGCTGGCGTACGTCGACCTCCACCGACCATTCCGCCAACAGCTGCTCCGCCTCCCGACGCAGCCGCGACCACCGGATCAACCCGCCCGGACCGCGGGCGTGCCGGTTGAGGAACAGGTTCTCCGCGACGGTCAGCGTGCCGATGATGGTCGACTTCTGGTAGACGCAGGCGACCCGCCTGCGCCAGGCGTCCCTATCCCCCAGCGGCGGTGCCGGGCGCCCGTCGAAGGCCACCGCGCCGTTGTCGGCGGCCTGTAGCCCGGTCAGGATGCTGACCAGGGTGGACTTGCCGGCACCGTTGCGCCCGACCAGGGCGTGGGTCTCGCCCCGCCGGACCACGATCCCCGCGTCGTCCAGCGCCAGGGTCGAGCCGAACCGTTTGGTGATGTTCACCGCCTCGACGACCGGCTGGTCGGCTCGGGCCAGCTCGTCGCCAGGTCGCTCGACGCTCACGGGTTGTTGCCCCACAGGGAGGCGTCGTCGTACTTCACCGTGGGCTCGCCCGCGATCGGCGCACCGTCCAGCGTCACCAGCGGCGCCGGCAGCTGGTCCTCAAGGAGGCCGTCGCGCACCTGGATGATGGTGCTGCCGTGCTCGGTCGGTCCGGGCTGGAAGGTCTTGCCCTCGATCGCCGCCTGCACGTACTCCAGGCCGTACTTGGCGTAGAGGTCGGCCGGCTGGCTGACGGTGGCGTCGATCAGACCGTCACCGATGTGCTTCAGCTCCTCGGGAATGCCGTCGTTGGAGACCACGAAGACGTGCTTGGGATCGCTCGGTGGCACCTGGAGACCGCGCTGTTTGAGGATCTGGAGGGTTCCGGAGAGGGCGAAGGAGGACTGCATGTAGATGCCCTTGACGTCCGGGTCCGACGCGAACCGGGTCTGGAGCTTCGACGCGGCCACGTCCGCTTTCCAGTCGGTGGCCTCGCCGAAGACGGTGATGTCCGGGAACTCCTGCTGCATGCACTCGTTGAACGCCTCGGTGCGGTCCCGGCCGTTGATCGAGTCGAGGCCGCCCTGGAGCATGACGACCTTGCCCGTGCCGCCGAGTTTGGTGCCGAGGAACCGGCACGCCTTGATGCCGTAGGCACGGTTGTCGGCACGGACGACCATGAACACGTTGCCGGTGTCCGGTCGGGTGTCGATGGTGACCACCGGGATCTTCCTGTCGTCCAGTTGGGACAGCGTCGGCGCGATGGCGGCGGTGTCCTGCGGTGCCATCACCACCCCCTGGACCCCCTGGCTGATGAAGGTCTGGGTGTTCGAGATGAGGTTGGCGATGTCGTTCTGTGAGTTCGTCGTCTTGATCTCGACACCGAGTTCCTTGGCGAACTGCGGAACGTAAGTGATGTAGGAGTTCCAGAAGTCCGTGTCGGAGCGGGGGTAGTCCACCCCGACGACCGGGGAATCGGTCGATCCGGATCCGTCGGCCGCACGGTCACCGCAGCCGGCCACCAAGGTGGCCGAGGCGCCGAGTGTCAACGTCAGGCCCAGGCTCAGCAGCGCCCTGTTTGCCATGGTCGTTCCTCCATATCCGGGGCATCACCCGAAGCGCGTCGTCACGCCCGCTACCGGGCGGCGACGTACACCTCGGATGTGAGGTGCGAAGGGTTCATGCGGGTCGACGGACCAGACCACGGGCGCCCACCCGCACCGGGGACGCCTCGACCGGGCCCGACGGCTGGCAGGGGGACGGGACATGGCGATCCCTCCAGGAACACGGTGATGGGTGGTGGAGTTCGCGTACCTCAGACATCAGACGTTAGGGGTTACAGACGTGTGACGTCAACGCTTTCAAAGCCTGCCCGTAAGGCGATCAGGCTGCCCGACGGACACGAACCCAGCCGAATACATCAGATGGATGACGGCCGGCAAGCGGCCACTTCCCGGGCCGAATCCGGCGAACATCCACGCGACGTTCGGGACGGCTCGTCGGAGGTCGCCTGATGTTGACGATCACATCGGCACTCGCCACAACGGCCGTTACCACTGCTGAGGAGGCTCCTGCGAACGTTAACATCGACGAGGTTGATACTGCTAGCCTCCGCTCGAACGACCAGGAGGTGCCGCGATCGTTCGTCGCGAATCCAGCAGGAATGTCAGCCCCGGCTGGCAGGGTGGATCCGCAACGCACGACGATTGGAGGCACCCGATGAGCCGCCACATCCAGGTCACCTTCGACGCCCACGACCCGACGGCGCTGTCGACGTTCTGGCGGGACACCCTGGGCTACGTGCATCCCGGCCCGCCCGGTGTGGACCTGCCCGAGGGAGCCGACCCGCTGGCCGCGTGGGACGACTTCCTCGCCCGGATCGGCGTACCGCCGCAGCAGCGCAACACGAGGGCGGCCATCGAGGACCCGGAGGGCATCGGCCCGCGACTCTTCTTCCAGCAGGTGCCCGAGGACAAGATGGTCAAGAACCGGGTGCACCTCGACGTACGGGCCGCACCCGGGCTCACCGGCGCGGAACGGATGGCCGCGTTGCAGGCCGAGAGCGATCGGCTGGTCGCGTTGGGCGCCACGCAGGTGCGTCGGGTCGAGCCCGCACCCCCGCTCGAGGCCGGTTTCATCGTGATGACCGACCCCGAGGGCAACGAGTTCTGCCTCGACTGACGGGCCGCCGAGCCGCACCGGGCCGACCTTACCCACGAGGCGTAGGGCCGGCAGCCGTGCCGGCCCTACGCCGACTCGCGCTGCTGTGCGATGAGCGCCACCAGTTCGGCGTGCGTACCGGCGTCGGCCGCCGCGACGAGCCTACCCAGGCCGCTCCCCCACGGCTGGCCGTCGATCCCGGTCACCACACAACCCGCTGCCGCGCAGAGCGCGATACCGGCCGCGAAGTGGACACTGTCGCGCGGCTGGCCGTCCGTCACGTACGCCGCCCGCCGCCCGGCCGCGACCCAGGCCAACGCCAACGAGGTCGACACCACCCGGGGCCGGAACCGCTCGGCGAAACCCTGCTGGGCCAGCAGCCGGGCGGCCCGGAACACCCGCTCGTTGGGATAGGGCGGATCAAGGTTGACGTCCACCAACGCGGACTCGGCCGATGGTGTGAGTCGCTGGTCCGTGCCGGCACGCCGCACCCAGGCGCCGGTGCCGTCGGTCCAGAAGACCTCCTGCGCGAACGGGTCCGCAGCGGCGGCCACCACGACCTTCCCGTCGACCCGCAGGGCCACGTTGACCGAGACCAGCATGGTGTGCACGGCGAAGTTCAGCGTCCCGCAGAGCGGATCGACCAACCAGACGCGCCGGTCACCGGCGGAACCGCTGAGTCCGCTCTCCTCGGCCAACAGGGCGTCCTCGGGCCGGGCGGCCCGCAGCACGGCGAGGATGGCCGCCTCGGCTTCGATGTCCGCCGCGGTCGCGAAATCCCACCCCGACTTCGCGATCCGGGCCACCGGCGTCCCGTAGTGCGAGCGCACCACCGCGGCACCGGCCCGCGCGGCCTGGATGGCCAGATCCGCATCGACGAGTGACATCCGCCCACCGTACGCCGGTCGGCGGCGGACCGGTCCCGTCCGGTCCGGTGCGCAGGTTCGGCAGATCGGCTGGTTCGCAGGGCGTCCACCGGGCCCGGCCGCGTCGACAGGACGCGGCCGGGCACCGGCTCTAACGCTCCAGGCAGTCCCGGACGGCGGCGCAGAGCAGGTTGGCGCGTTCGTCGTCGACGCCGCCCATCTGGTTGACGACGTAGCCGAACCCGGCCTGGTGGGCGTCGTCACCGAAGGCCAGGTGCCCGCCCGCACCGTCGTGGCCGAAGCTGCGTACGCCGAGCATCGGCCGTGGCACCGAGTGCACCAGGAAACCGGTGCCCCATCGGTGTCCGGCGTCGGGCAGGCCGTAGACCTGTTGCCCGCTGACGCGGACCGCGATGGCGTCCTCGACGGACTCGGGGCTGAGCAGCCGCTCGCCGCCGACCTCGGACACGCAGGCGGCGTAGAGGCGGGCCAGGCTCTCCGCCGTGCTGACCGCGCCCGCGCCCGGGATCTGGGCGGCCTGGATCGCCGGATCGTTGAAGCTGACCAGGCCGTCCGCGTCAGCGGGGAACGGGAAGGCACCGCCCATGGTGATGGCCCGCTCGGAGACCGGGTCGAAGTCCGGGCCGGGATCCCCGATCGGCCCCAGCATCCAGGCGACGGCGTCGCGCTCGGCGGCCGGCAGTCCGATCCAGGTACGCAGGCCGAGGGGCTCGCCGAGGACCCGGCGGAAGTAGTTGCCGGGCAGCTCACCGGTGATCCGGCGGATCACCTCACCGATCAGCCAGCCGAAGGTGATCGGGTGGTAGCTGTGCGCGGTGCCGGGCTTCCACAGGGGAGCCTGTTCCTCGATCGCCTTGATGACCGGATCCCAGGCGAGCACCTCCTCGCGGGTGAAGGACCGGTCCAACGCCGACAGACCGGACTGGTGGGTGAGCAGCCACCGGACCGGGATCTCCGCCTTGCCGTGCTGGCCGAACTCCGGCCAGTAGCGGGTCACCGGCGCGTCGAGGTCCAGCCGCCCCTCCTGCACCAGCAGGTACGCGCAGATCGTCATCATCCCCTTCGTGCAGGAGAAGACGACGGCGGGGGTTTCCGCCGACCACGCACGTCCCGACCTCGGGTCGGCGACTCCGCCGTGCAGGTCGACGACCTTCCGGCCGCGCAGGTACACCGCGACGGCCGCACCCACCTCCTGACGGTGGGCGAAGTTGTCCCGGAACACGTCGGCGACCCGACCGAAGCCCTCGTCGACGTCACCGTGGATCTGGGGGGTGTCACTCACGCCAGCTATCCCTTCACGGAGCCTTGGAGCAGAGCCTTGATGAACTGCCGTTGGAAGATCAGGAATACGATGAGGGTAGGCGTGAGGATGAGCAGAGAGCCAGCGCAGAGCAGCACCAGATCTGTTCCCCACTGCCCCTGGAAGGCGCCGAGCGCACCGGCCATCGTCCGCTTCGTCGCGTCGTCGACGAGCACGATGGCCAGCAGGAACTGGTTCCACGTCCACAGGAACAGCAGGATCGTCAGCGAGGCGATGGCCGGCCGGGCCAACGGCACGTGGACCCGCCAGAACAGCTGCCAGGTGTTGCTGCCGTCGACCCGTGCCGCCTCGGACAGTTCGCGGGGCACGTTGATGAAGTGGGCGCGCATCCAGAAGACCGCGAACGGCATGTAGAGGCCGATCAACGGCAGGACGATCGCCCATCGCGTGTTGAGCAGGCCCAGGTCCCGCATCTGGTAGTACAGCGGGGTCACCACCGCCTCGAAGGGCAGGGTGAGGCCGAGCAGCAGCAGCCCGAAGGCGATGTGACCGCCGGGCACCCGCAGGTGACCGAGGCCGAATCCGGCCATGGTCGCGATGAGCACACCGGCCGGCACCACCCCGGCCACGATCAGCGCGCTCGACTTCAGCAGCGCGCCCATGTTGGCGGCGGTGAAGGCGTCGGCGAAGTTGCCCCACTGTGGATCGCTGGGCCAGGCCAGGCCGGTGGGCACGGTGCCGCGTGGTTGCAGGGCCGCCGACAACATGCTCAGGAACGGCAGCAGGGTGACCACGACCAGCGCGATCAGGAAGATGCGTCCGGTCAGCCGCTCGCTGCGGGTGGTCAGGTTCATCACTTCTCTCCCCGGGTCAGCCGCTGGATCGGCAGGACGCACACCAGCACCAGCAGCATCAGCACCACCGCGAGGGCCGAGGCGAGGCCGACCTGACGCTGGGAGAAGGCGAGCCGATAGATCTCCAGGCCGGGCACGGTGGTCTGGATGCCCGGTCCACCGCTGGTGGAGATGTAGACGATGTCGAAGCTGGCCAGCGCCGCGATGATGGTCACGGTCAGGCAGATCCCGATCTCCTGACGCAGGCTGGGCAGGGTCACCGCGAAGAACTCGCGTACCGGACCGGCGCCGTCGATGCGCGCGGCCTCGTAGAGCGAGGGGTCGATCTTGCTCATGCCGGTGATCAGCAGGATCGTGCAGAGGCCGAGCATGACCCAGGTGCCGATCACGCCCACCGCCGGCAGCGCGGTGCTGAACTCGCCGAGCCAGGCCCGGGTGACGACGTCCAGCCCGACGGCCCGCAGCGCCTGGTTGACCAGGCCGTTGGTGGAGAGCACCCAACTCCAGGCGATGCCGGCCGCGACGAGCGGGATCACCTGGGGCAGGAACAGCACGGTCCGGACCAGCGTGCCGGCCGGGCCGGTGGTGATCCGCCGGACCAGGCTGGCCACCAGCAGGCCGAGGAGGACGGGGATGAAGCTGAAGAAGATGATCAGGATGAAGGCGTTCGAAATGATCTTCAACAGGTCGCGGTCGGTGAAGACGGTGAGGTAGTTGTCCAGCCCCGCCCAGCGGGCCGCGCCGATGCCGTTCCAGTGGTACAGCGAGTACTGCACGGTCAACACGAGCGGACGCAGCACGAAGATGCCGTACATGACCAGTGCGGGCAGCACCCAGAGCCACCCGGCCCACCGGACCGTGCGGCCCCACCGCTTCTGGTGGAGCCGCACGGGTGCCCGGGTGTCCCCCCGGCCGGGTCGGGACGCGGTGTCCGACCCGGCCGGGGCGCTGCCGAGGGCAGACGTCATCGGGACAGTTCCTTCTCGTATTCGGCCTGGACCGCCTTCACGTACCCCTCGGGGGTCTGTTGTCCGGCGATCAGCTTCTGCATCTCAGGGGTGATGGCCGCGGCGAAGATGCCGCCGGTCGCGTTCGCGGTGAAGTCGACCGCGCCGTTGTCCGCCCCGAGCTGCTGGGACGCCTTGAGCGTCTCGGCCAGCACGGTTCCCTCCACCACCGGCGGTAGGGCGAGGTCGGCCGGGCCGCCCGGGTGCGAGCCGCCGATGGTCACCGAGATCTCGCGGGCCTTGTCGTTGGTGTGCGCCCAGTTGAGGAAGAAGGCGGCGGCGTCCGGGTTCTTCGCCCGGGCACCGACGCCGAACGTGTTCGGCGCGGACATGGCGACCCGCTTGGCGTCGGCGGTCTCCCCCGGGAAGAGGAAGAAGCCGACCTCGCCGGCCATGTTCTTGTCCAGGTTCCCCGACTCCCAGTCGCCGTTGAACATGAACAGGCCGTTGCCCTTCTGGAACTCGCCCATCATCGCCGTGTAGTCGATGGCGTTCGCGTCCTTCGGGAAGTAACCGGCCTCGGCCCACTTCTGGATGGTCTGGGTGGCCTTGAGCGCGGCCGGCGTGTCGAAGGTCGCGCCCGGCTTCTGGAAGATCCAGTCGGCGATGGCGTTCGGGTCGCCGTACTGGTTCTGCAATGCCTGGTGCGGGAAGTTGATACCCGCGGTGTTCTTGTTGAACTGCATGATCGGCAGCAGGTTGGCGGCCTTCGCCTTGGCCAGCAGGTCCTCGAACTCGGCGATGGTGGCCGGCGGCTGGGTCATGCCGATCTGCTCGGCCTGCTTGAGGTTGTAGAAGACGCCGGTCACGCTGTAACCCAGGCCCATGCCGTACAGCGATCCGCTGCCCCGCACCGCCCCACCGTCGGACAGGCGCAGCTGGATCAGCTGGGAGGCGGGGAAGGCGTCCCAGCCGTACGCGTCGAAGTACGGGTCCAGGTTCTTCAGCAGCCCGTCCTTGACCAGGTCGACCATGGTGGGCAGCCGGATGAGGTCGGGCGCGTTGTCCGAGGCGAGCACCCGGGGCGCGTTCTCCGTGATCACGGTGAACTGGTCCTCACGGATGTTGAACGTGACGTTCGGGTGTTGCTTGGTGAACTCCTCCGCGAGCGCCTTGGCCAGCGGGAAGCCGGTCTCGGCGTACATTTCGAGGGTGATTGGGTCGGTCCCCAGCTCGGTGCTGACCGGGGCGTCGGAGTCCCCGGAGGGGGTCTGCTCCGAACCGGGCGCGCTACAGCCGGTGACAGCCAGACCGACGGCCAGTAGTGGCGTCAGCAACGCCACCCGGCGTCGGGTGAATCTCGTCGAGAACTCCGGCACCTCTTGCTCCTTGACTCATCCGCGCGCCGAGCCGGTTGTGACGGCCGTTCGTGGCGACCTGCGGCCATCGGTCCGCCGACCACCACATGTCGCGCCCGTCGCGTGCCGAAACTCCGGCGCGCGGCGCGCGGTACCCAATACGACATCGGTAGGCGCGAGGCGTCCACCGCAGAGCCGAAACTCGTCGCTAAACTGATTTAGCAGAGCATGCGCGCGTCGCCCGGTGACTGTCAAGGACGAGTTCGCAACGGTCTGGAAACAGATGGTCCGCCACCGTCCGCGCGCCGATGCGACACACCGTCGGTGCCACGGGGGTGACTCGACGCGCGATGATGGGACGACGACGGCATCGGGACGGCCGCCGTGAACGGAGGACGCACATGGGTCGTGAGAGAGCGACGTTGGCCGACGTGGCACGACGCGCCGGTCTGTCCAAGACCGCCGCGTCGATGGTGCTCAACGGGCGCGAGGGCACCAGGCTCTCCGCCGAGGCGCACCAACGGGTCTTCGCGGCGGCCGAGGAGCTCGGCTACCGCCCCAACGTGGCCGCCCGCAGCCTGCGTACCCGCAAGACCGCCACCATCGCGTTCGTCTCCGACATCGTCGCCACCACCCGCTTCGCCGGTGGCCTCATCCGTGGCGCGCTGGACGCCGCCCGCGAGCGGGACCACGCCCTGCTGATCACCGAGACGCAGGGGGACCCGACGTTCGAGCGGTACGCCATCGAGGCGATCCTCGACCGCCAGGTCGACGGCGTGGTCTACGCCGCCATGGCGACCCGTCGGCTGGCGGTGCCGCCGGCCATCCTCGGCGGCCCGGTGGTGCTGCTCAACGCCACCAGTCCCGAGCCGCTGCCCTGCGTGCTTCCCGACGACGAGGGGGCCGGCGCGGCGGCGGCCGAGGCGCTGCTCGCTTCCGGTCACCGGGACCGGATCGCCCTGATCGGTCGCAACCTGGAGAAGGAACAGGACCCGGAGGTCTCCCTGGCCGCCGACGCCCGACTGCGAGGCATCCGGGCCACCCTCGCCGCCGCCGGGGTCTCGCTGCTGGAGGAGAGTTTCTGCCCGGAGTGGTTGCCGGAACACGGCCACAACGCCATGCGTGAGCTGCTGGAGCACCCGACCCGCCCCACCGCGGTGATCTGCATGAACGACCGCCTCGCCTTCGGCGCGTACCAGGCGCTCGGCGAGGCCGGACTCACCATCCCCGACGACCTCTCGGTGATCTCCTTCGACGACGACCCGATCGCCGCGTGGCTGCGTCCGGGGCTGTCCACCGCGGCGCTGCCGCACGAACAGATGGGCCGCCGAGCGGTGGAGGTGCTGCTCGACGGCGGCGACGCCGCCACGTCGTTCGTCCCGATGCCGATGCGGCGGCGAGGGTCCGTGGCCGCTCCCGCCGACTGATCCGACCGTCCCTGAGCCGGGCAGACCACCACCCGCCATAGCCGCTAAACCGATTCACTGGTACGTTTCCGGCCATGCTTCGACTGCCCGACCACTGGGTGTGGGACAGCTGGTACGCCCAGGACGACGACGGCCGCTGGCACGCGTTCTTCCTGCGCGCGTCGCGGGCCCTACTCGACCCACACCGTCGCCATCGGCGGGCCTCGATCGGCCACGCCGTCTCCACCGACCTGCGCTCCTGGGACCTGCGCGCCGACGCCCTGGTGCCCGCCGACGCGCCCGCCTGGGACGACCTGGCGACCTGGACCGGCTGCACGGTACGCGGCCCGGACCAGCGGTGGTACCTCTTCTACACCGGGGTCAGCCGGGCGGAGGACGGTCTGGTCCAGCGCATCGGCCTGGCCGTCTCCGACGACCTGGTCAGCTGGCACCGGCACGGCTGCGGCCCGGTGGTGGAGGCCGACCCGACCTGGTACGAGCTGCTCGATCACGAGATGTGGTACGAGGAGGCGTGGCGCGACCCGTGGGTCTTCCCGGACCCGGACGGCGACGGCTGGCACATGCTCGTCACCGCACGCGGCAACCAGGGACCAGGCGACGCGCGCGGGGTCGTCGGCCACGCCACCTCACCGGACCTGGTGAACTGGACGGTGCGACCGCCGCTGTCCACCCCGGCCGGGTTCGGTCACCTGGAGGTACCGCAGGTCGCGGTCGTCGACGGGCAGCCCCTACTGCTGTTCTGCACCAACGCCTTCGCCGCCGACCGGGAGGCCGGGCAGCGGATCTGGGTCGCCACCGGGCCGACGGTACGCGGCCCCTGGGACGTCGCCGCCGCCCGGCCGGTCGCCCAACCCCACCTGTACGCCCCACGCCTGGTCCCGGACGGTGACGGCTGGTCCCTGATCGGCTTCGTCGAGCACACCGACGGCGAGTTCGTCGGCGAACTCAGCGATCCCGTCCCGGTCCGCTACGACCCGTCGGTCGGCCTGGTCGCGCGATCCGTGGGTGAGTGAGGTCGTTCCCGACCGGCCCCGACACCGTCGGTCGCCGGCCCGGTGAACGTTCGACAGCGGCTTCAGGGCCTGGTCGAGGTCCTCGGCCGAGCCGAGGACCTCGACGCAGGGCCCTAGCTGTTGGCGGCCGCGAGGTCGGCCCGCTGCGCGGGCGTGGACACCGCCGTGGTGGGGCTGTTCGGGGCGATCCGGAGGCGCACGTCGTCACCGGTCCCGATGCCGAGGGCGAGGAACTCGTTGCGGGTGAGGGTCACCGTGACCGGCTGCCCGTCGGCGGTGGTGACCTCGACCCGGATCTCGAAACCGATCCGGGTGACCCGGGTGACCCGGCCAGGCACCCCGTCGCCCGAGTCGGTGGAGAGCTGGAGGTCGTGCGGACGCACGAGTTGGTCGCCGAGTTGGGTGACCGGGCCGAGGAACCGCATGACGAACTCGTTCGCCGGGCGGTCGTAGAGGTCGTCCGGCGAGCCGATCTGTTCCACCCTCCCCTCGTTGATCACCACGATCTCGTCGGCGACCTCCAGGGCCTCCTCCTGGTCGTGGGTGACGAAGACGGTGGTCACGTGCACCTCGTCGTGCAGCCGACGCAGCCAGTCCCGCAGTTCCTTGCGGACCTTCGCGTCGAGGGCGCCGAACGGCTCGTCGAGCAGCAACACCGCCGGCTCCACGGCCAGGGCACGGGCCAGCGCCATCCGCTGCCGCTGCCCGCCGGAGAGCTGCGTGGGCAGCCGGTCACCGAACTGTCCGAGGTGCACCAGGGCGAGCAGCTCGTCGACCCGCCGACGGATCTCCTCCTTGGACCGCTTGCGGATCTCCAGACCGAAGGCCACGTTACGGCGTACCGACAGGTGCTTGAAGGCCGCGTAGTGCTGGAACACAAATCCGACGTTGCGCTTCTGCGGGGGCAACGTGGTGGCATCCACACCGTCGATCTCGACGCGTCCGGTGTCGGCGCGCTCCAGTCCCGCGATGATCCGAAGCAGGGTGGACTTGCCGCCACCGGAGGGGCCCAGCAACGCCGTGAGCCGACCGGCCGGGATGCTCACCGACACGTCGTCGAGTGCGACGAAGTCCGCGAACCGCTTGCCGACGTTGGAGATCTCGATGCTCAACGCTCTTCCTTCGGCCTGAGAACGGATACGACGATGATGCAGGCCACCGCGACGAGGGCGAGGAGGAAGGCCGTGGCGTACGCTCCGCCCTTGTCGAAGTTGAGGTACTTCTCCTCCACCACGAGGGTGGCCGTGCGGGTGTCACCGAGCACGTTGCCGGAGACCACCTTGACCGCGCCGAACTCGCCGAGCGAGCGGGCGAGGCTGAGCACGACGCCGTAGATCACGCCCCACTTGATGGACGGCAGCGTGATCCGGCGGAACGTCTGCCAGGCGTTGGCGCCGAGGCTGCGGGCGGCCTGTTCCTGCTCGTCGCCGACCTCCTGCAAGACCGGCACGACCTCCCGGATGACCAGCGGCAGGGCGACGAAGACGGTGGCCATCACCATGCCCGGCACCGCGAAGATGATCTGAATTCCGGCCGACTCCAGGGTCGGACCGAACCAGCCGTCGCGGCCGCCGTAGACCAGGATCAACGCGAGCCCGACGACGATCGGGGAGACCGACAGCGGCACGTCGAGCAACGCGTTGAGCACCCGCTTGCCGGGAAAGTCGTAACGGACCAACAGGATCGAGATGCCGACACCGAACACGGTGTTGATGACCACGGCGGTCACCGCGATCACCACGGTGAGTCGCAACGCGTGGGTCACGTCGGGGTCGGTGAGGATGTCCTCGAAGCTGGTGAACCCGTCGGCGAAGGCGTTGCTTCCGACCAGGTACAACGGCCAGGCCACCAGGAAGAACAGGTACGCCACCACCACGAGCCGCAGCAGGTGGCGACCGGGGCGTCGACCGACCGGGCTACGGGTGGCGATCGAACTGTCAGCCACGGCGCACCACCCTCCGCTGGATGACGTCGAGGACCACGATGACGGTGAGCGAGACGGCCAGCAGCATCACCGCGACCGCCGCCGCGCTGTCCGGGTTGTCGTTCTCGATGCTGCTGAGGATCCGTACCGAGGCCACCTCGGTACGCATCGGCAGGTTGCCGGAGAGCAGGACCAGGGAGCCGTACTCGCCGACGGCGCGGGCGAACGACAGCGCGGCCCCGGCCGCGATGGCCGGGGTGAGGCTGGGCAGGATGATCCGTCGGAACGTGACGAACCGGCTCGCGCCCAGCGAGGCCGCCGCCTCCTCGACCTCCGGATCGAGTTCGGCCAGCACCGGCTGCACCGTCCGCACGATGAAGGGCAGTGTGACGAAGAGGAAGGCGAGGAACACCGCGACCCGGGTGTTGGCGACGTTGACGCCGAGCGGGCTGTCCGGCCCGTACAGCGACAGCAGCACCAGACCGGCGACGATCGTCGGCAGCGCGAACGGCACGTCGATGAGGACTTCGAGCGCCCGCTTACCGACGAAGTTGTCGCGCACCAGCACCCAGGCGATCAGGGTGCCCATGACGATGTTCACCAGCGTGACGAGCAGCGCGGTCCCCACGGTCAGCCGCAGGGTGGCGGCGGTCTGCTCGTTGGTGGCCGTCTGCCAGAAACCGTCCCATCCGCCTTCGGAGGCGGTCACCACCACCGCGGCGAGCGGAATCAGCACCAGCAGGCTGAACCACACCATGGCGACACCGAGGCCCAGACCGGAGAGCCGGGTCAGCGGCAGACCGGCCCGGACCGGCCGGCGGTCGCCCGCCGGCCGGTCCGGTGTCACAGCCGTCGAGGTCACTTCGCCTTCCCGGAGGCCGCGATGACCTTGGTGACGATGCCGTCATTCTCGTCGAAGAACTTCTTCGACAACGCCGACCAGCTCTCGAAGTCCTTGTCGACCGTCAGCAGCTTCTGCGGTGCCGGGAACGGGTCGTTCGGGTCGAGGACGCCCTCGATGCCGCTGGTGTCGACGCCCTCGATGATCGGTCGGAAACCGGTCAGCGCGAACTGCCGCTGACCCTGCGGGCCGAGCACGAAGTCGAGCCACTCCTTCGCCTTCGGGTCGGCGTTGGAGAGGACGGCGCCCGGGTTCTCGATCAGCAGGGTGGTGGCGGGCAGCACCCAGTCCAGTTCTTCGCCCTTCTGCCGGGCCAGGATGGTCTCGTTCTCGTAGGCCAGCAGCACGTCGCCGGTGCCGCCGAGGAACGTGGTCGTGGCGTCCCGACCGCTGCCGGGCAGCGACACCACGTTGGCGAAGAGCTTGTTGAGGAACTCCTCGGCCTGGGCGTCGGTGCCGCCGTTGGCGGCGATGTGTCCCCAGGCGGCGAGGGCGTTCCAGCGGGCGGCGCCCGACGAGGCGGGGTTCGGCGTGACGATGCCGATCCCCGGCTTGATCAGGTCGTCCCAGCCCTGGATGTTCTTCGGGTTGCCCTGGCGCACGGCGAGGACCACCACCGACGAGGAGACGATGCCCTTGTTCGGCCCGTCGTCCCAGCTCTCGTCGACGAGACCGGCCTCGACCAGCCGGGTCACGTCGCTGCTGACGGAGAAGTGGACGTAGTCGGCCTTCAGCCCGGAGACGACGGCTCGACTCTGGTCGCCGGACGCGCCGTACGAGGTGCGGAACCGCACCCCCTTGCCCGCCTCGGTCTTGTTCCATTCCGCGGCGATGGCCTTGTTCGCCGCCTCGGGTACCGCGAAACCGACGATGCTCAACGTGGCGTTACCGCTGGCGGCGTCCCCGCCACCGCAGCCCGCCAAGGCCAGGCCGACGACCACGGCCAGGGCGCTGACTGCTCTGATCCGGTGCCTCATCTGCGAACCCGTCCTCCTTCAGTGCCCCGCACTATATAAATCCGACTGGTTAAATAGGTAATTTGCCCAGCATCATGCCGTCACATTGGACGGACACGACGGACGCGGATCACGCCCCGAGCCTCGATGCCCGGCGCGCACCACCAGAACGATCGCCGCACAGCCGTACGGCGAGCCCGCGATCGACCACGTCGATCGCGAACCGAATATCCCACTAACTCGACAGGTTTTCAAGCCTTGGTGTCGGACACCTGACCGACACCGGGGCACCGCGACGCCGTCACGCCGCGCCGGTGCCCTGGTCGACCACCGGCCGCCGCCCCGGATGCTCGCGCTCGAGCAGGTCGGCAAGGCTCGTCCGGTCGACCACCCCCTCGATGGCCCGGTGCACCGACAGCCACACCTCGCCCAGACCGGTCGCCACACCGTGGTACGTCGCCACCTCGGCGGGCGCCCCCCGGACCGTGGTCAACGCACCTGCGGTGGCCCGCAGCACGTCCCCCACCGCGATCTCGGCCGGCGACCGGGTCAACGCGTAGCCACCGTCGGTGCCGCGCAGGCTGTGCAGCAGACCGGCACGTCGCAGGTCGAGCAGGATGCCCTGCAAGAAGGGGTACGGAATGTCCTGGCTGGCCGCCAGCACCGCCGCCTTCACCACCTCCGGGTGATGCTGCGCCACCGCCAGCATCGCCCGGACGGCGTAATCCGACCGCGCCGAGATGTGCACGACCGCACCCCCGTCCCGCTATTCCACACAAAACATGTAGGGATAGTGGACAGGGTGGAGGTCACCATCGTCAAGATGCCGACGGTGATGCGGTACGACTACGGACGGACGGAGCCGGCAACGGTGGTGGCGTGGGCGTTCAGGCCGCCCGCATCGCGCGCACGGCCTCCCCGGCGAACAGGCACGCCGCGCGGTGCTCCGGGGCGACCTCGGCCAACACCGGATCGGTCTCGGCGCACTCCGGCCGCGCCTGGGGGCAGCGGGTGCGGAACCGGCAGCCGCCCGGCGGGTCCACCGGGCTGGGGATGTCTCCACTGAGGATGATCCGACGGCGGTCCCGCTCGACCTGCGGGTCGGCGACCGGCACCGCCGACAACAACGCGGCGGTGTACGGGTGCGCCGGAGCCTGCCAGATCTGCGCCGGTGTGCCGCTCTCCACGATCCGGCCCAGGTACATCACCGCCATCCGGTCACTCATGTGCTCGACGGCGGCAAGGTCGTGGGCGATGAAGAGGTACGTCAGGCCGAGATCCCGTTGCAGGCGACGGAGCAGGTTCATGATCTGCGCCTGCACGCTCAGATCGAGGGAGGCGATCGGTTCGTCCAGCACGATCAGGTCCGGTTCGCCGGCCAGGGCACGGGCGATGCCGACCCGCTGCCGCTGGCCGCCGGAGAGTTCGTGGGGATGCCGGTCGGCCAGGTCACCGCGCAACCCGACCATGTCGAGCAGTTCGTCGACGCGGCGGCGTCGGGCCGCGCCGCCGTCGACGAGCCGGTGCACGATCAGCGGTTCGGCGATGCTCGCCCCGATGGTGAGTCGAGGGTCCAGGGACGCCTGCGGATCCTGGAACACCATCGCCACCCGGCGACGCAGCGTCCGCAGTTGCCGCCGGGACCACCGGGTGACGTCCTCACCCGCGACCCGGACCGTGCCGGCGGTGGGATCCACCAGCCGCAGCAGGGCCAGCCCGGTGGTCGACTTGCCGCTGCCGGACTCGCCGACCAACCCCAGCGTCTCGCCCCGCCGGATCTGCAACGACACGCCGTCGACGGCGCGGACCACACCGGCCGCCGTCGGGAACCACACGGCCAGATCGTCGAGTGCGGCCACCACCTCGCTCACCTGTCAGTCCCTCCGGTCGGTCGCCTGCGGATAGAAGGTCCGCACCTGGTGCCCGGCCGAGACCGGCACCAGCGGCGGCATCTCGTGCTCGCAACGCGCGTCGCCCCGCACCGGGCAGCGGGGCCAGAACGCGCAGCCCGGCGGCAGGTCCAACGGGCTCGGCGGCGCACCGGCGATGGTGACCAGATCGGCGTCACCGGCCGCCGGGTCCGGGCGAGCGGCCAGCAACGCCCGGGTGTACGGATGCGACGGCGCGCCGAAGACGGCGTCGACCGGCCCCTGTTCGAGGATCCGGCCCGCGTACATGACCGCCACGGTGTCGGCGATGCCGGCGACCACACCGAGGTCATGCGTGATCCAGACGACCGCCGTGCCGAGGCGGCGTTGCAGGTCGGCGACGAGCTCGACGATCTGGGCCTGGGTGGTCACGTCGAGGGCGGTGGTCGGTTCGTCGGCGATCAGCAGATCCGGCTCACAGGCCAGCGCCATGGCGATCACCACCCGCTGGCGCATCCCGCCGGAGAACTGGTGCGGGTACGCGTCCACCCGCTGCCCGGCCGACGGGATGCCGACCAGGTCCAGCAGCTCGACGGCGCGGGACCGGGCGGCCCTCCGGGTCAGCCCGAGGTGTTCCTGGGCGGCCTCGACGACCTGCCGGCCGACGGTGAGCACCGGGTTGAGCGAGGTCATCGGATCCTGGAAGACGAATCCGACGTGCCGCCCACGCAGCCGACGACGACGTTGCTCGGGCAGCCCGGTCAACTCCGTGTCGAGCAGGTGGATCCGCCCGGACACCCGGGCGGTACGGGGTGCCAGCCCGGTCGCGGCGAGCACGCTCATGCTCTTGCCGCTGCCGGACTCCCCCACCAGCGCCAGCGTCTCCCCCGGCCGCACCGCCCAGTCGACCCCGGCGACCGCACGGGCCGGTCCCCGCCGGGTGTCGATGGTGACGGTGAGGTCCTCGACGGCCAGCACGGGTTTCATGACGTGCTCCTCCTGGCTTCGTTGACGGTGAGCTGGCGGGGATCGAGCACGTCCCGCAGCGCGTCACCGACCAGGTTGAACGCCAGGACGGTCAGGAAGATCGCCGCGCCGGGGAAGACGCCCAGCCACCACGCCTCGGTGACGAACCCGCGACCGTCGAACAGCATCCGACCCCAGGCGGGATCGGGTGGCTGGACGCCGAGGCCGAGGAAGGACAACGCCGCCTCGGAGAGGATCGCGAAGGCCAGGGACAGCGACGTCTGCACGATCAACGGGGCCGCGATGTTCGGCAGCACGTGTCGACGCATGATCCGCAGGTCGGACGCGCCGACCGACACCGCGGCCCGGACGAACACCTGTTCCCGCACCGAGAGCACGCCGGCTCGGGTCACCCGGGCGAAGATCGGCGTGTAGACCACCCCGATCGCCACCATCGCGGTGAGCAACCCCGGGCCGAGCACCGCCACGATCGCCACCGCCAGCAGCAGCACCGGGAACGCGAACAGCACGTCCATGCAGCGCATCACCACGTTGTCGAGCCAGCCCCGGTAGTAGCCGGCGAACAACCCGAGGGTCACCCCCACCGTCAGCGCGATCCCGACGCTGACCAGGCCGACCTGCAACGACACCCGGGCGGCGACCATGACCCGGCTGAGCACGTCGCGGCCCAGCTCGTCGGTGCCGAACGGGTGCGCCCAGCTCGGTGGTTGCAGCATCCGGTCGACGTCGACCTCGTTGATCCCCGACGGCGCCAGCCAGGCCCCGCCCACGCCCACCACGACCAGCACCACCAGGACCAAACTTCCGGTGAGCGCCAGCGGATCCCGCCGCAGCGCCGACAACGCCCGGCCCAGCTGACCGTCCCGGTTGATCATCCGTACGCCGCTCACTTGACCGTGATCCTCGGGTCGAGGCGGGCGTAGAGGATGTCGACCACCAGGTTGACCAGCAGGAACAGCGCCGCCACCAGCAGCACCGCACCCTGGAGCACCGGGTAGTCCCGGGCCGCGACGGCGTCGTACGTCAGCCGCCCGATACCGGGCCAGGCGAACAGCACCTCGATCACGATCACCCCGCCGAGCAGACTGGCCAACTGCACCGCCACCACGGTCACCACCGGGATCAGGGCGTTGCGCAGCACGTGCCGCAACACCACCACCCGGGTCCGCAGCCCCTTCGCCTCGGCGGTACGCACGTAGTCCTCGGAGAGCACCTCCAACATCGACGAGCGCACGAAGCGGGTGAGGATCGAGGCGGTCACCAGGCCGACCGTGGCGGCGGGCAACGCCACGTGGGAGGCCCAGCGGCCCGGATCCTCGGTGAGCGCGACGTACCCCGACGGGGGCAACCAACCGAGCACCCCGGAGAAGAGCAGGATCGCCATGATGCCCATCCAGAAGTCCGGCACCGAGACACCGAACTGGCTGAACACCCGCGCCGCGTGGTCGACCAGCGAACCGCTGCGGATGGCCGAGACGATCCCCAGCGGAAAGGCGATCACGACCGCGAACAGCACCGCGGTGACCGCCAGCGACAGTGTCGCCGGCAGCCGCTCCAGCACGATCGCGGTGACCGGGCGTCCGCTACGGAAGCTGACCCCGAGGTCGCCGGTCAACGCCCGTCGCAGGTAGTCGAAGTACTGCACCACCAACGGCTGGTCGAGCCCCGCACGGGCGCGCAGCGCCTCGTACGTCTGCGGGTCGAAGCGGGTGCCGAGGGCGACCCGTACAGGGTCGCCCGGCACCAACTGGAGCAGCAGGAACACCACGAGCGTCACGCCGAGTAGCACGACTGCCGACTGCAACAGCCGACGGATTACGAAACGGGCCATCTGAGAGGTCCCCCGCCAGGTCACCGTGCGAGTGCGACCTCGCGGAAGCGGATGGCTCTGTCCGTGCGTACCTCGTAGCCGGTGACCTGCTTCGACCAGCCCTGGGCGACGTCGGGGTTGTAGAGGTAGATGTAGCTGGCGTCGTCCACGATCTGCTTGGCCACCTGCTCGTACCGCTGCTTGCGGGCGGCCTGGTCGGTCTCCGTCCGGGCCTGGTCGAGCAGGCGGTCCACGGTCGAGTTGGCGTACTTGTGGAAGTTGAACGAGCCGTCGCTGTGGTGCTGCGCGTAGTAGAACTCGTCCGGGTCGATGTTGCCCAGCCAGCCGAGCATGAACGAGTCGAACGAGCCCGCGCCCTGCTCGTCGAGCCACTGCGCGAAGTCCAGCGTACGGATCTTGACGGTGATCCCGACGGCTTCCAGCTGCGCGGCGATGACCTGGGCGGCGGTGACCGTCTCCGGGTACTCGCTGGTGACCATCAGGTCCATGGTCAGCCCGCTGACGCCGGCCTGGTCGAGCAGCTGCCGGGCCTGGTTGACGTCGTGCGAGTACGGCGCGTACTCGTAGTAGAAGGCGCTGTTGCGCGGAATGGCCGTCTGGTTGACCGTCGCCAGCCCGAACTTCGCGGCCTTGGTGATCGCCTCGCGGTCCAGCGCGAAGGCGATCGCCCGGCGGACGTTGACATCGTCGTACGGCTTACGCGCCTGGTTCAGCGAGAGGTACCAGTAGTCGGTCGACGGTACCGACCGCACCGTCGGGTCGTCCCCGTCGAGTAGCCCGGGCACCTGCTGCGGTGGCAGGTTGTCGGTCCAGTGCACCTCACCGCCGCGCAGGTTCTGCAGGGCGACGGTGGGGTCGCTGACGAAGGTGAACCGGACGCCGTCCAGTTTGGGCTTCTCGCCCCAGTAGTTGTCATTGCGGACCAGCCGGATGCTGTCGCCGGAGCTGTAGTTCTCCACGACGAACGGGCCGCTGCCCACCGGCTTGGTCGTGATCTCGCCGGACTCCACATTGGACTTCTGCACGATCGCCACGCCCTTGAAGCCACCCAGGTTGGCCAGCAGGTTCGGCGTCGGCGCGTTGAGCGTCACCACGACGGTCTTCGGGTCGGCGGCCTCGATCGACTTCACCGTGCCGAACTTGTACGCGTTGTTCAGCTTCTCGTCGATGATCCGGTTGTACGAGTAGACGACGTCCTCGGCGGTCAGCGGCGAACCGTCGGAGAACGTGACGCCCTCACGGAGGGTGAACGTCCAGGTCAGTTGGTCGTCGCTGGTGGTCCACTCGGTGGCCAGGGCAGGCTTCATCTCCAGGTTCTCGTCCGGCTCGACGAGGGTGTCGAAGACGTTCTCCAACACCTGGAAGCTGTAGTAGGCGGAGGTCTTGTGCGGATCGAGCTGGTCCGGCTCGCCGCCGATCGCGGCGTTGAGCACGCCCCCGGCGCCCGCCGTGTCGTTGCCGTCGACGTCGACGCCCTCGCCACCGCTGCATCCCGCGACGGCGGCGAGCATCAGGGCGATCGTCGCGCCGGCCAACCTGAATCTGGCCCTGGACATGGTCCTCCCCTGGATTCCTTCTCCGGCGGTCGAAGAGTTTGCGAGTCTGGCTCGCTGGTCAGCCGATGTCAACACAAAACGTGGCAAATTGCCCTGCTGACGATCCACCGGTTCGCCCACGCTAACCCGTGATCCCGCTGGTCGCAGGGCCCAGACCGGTGATCGTCCCGATCGCCGTCAAGCTGTGACCCGGCGCGTCGGGGCAGCCCAAGGCCGCGCTTACGCCCCGGCCACCAGGGCAGATACCGACCGACAGGCTCCCGCTACGGACAGTTGTTGCTGGTCCGGCGGACCGTGTACTCGGAGTCGTCGACGGTGATGCCCGACGGGACGCCGTCGAAGAAGGTCTCCACCTTCTGCCAGCCCCGGCGCTGCTCGTAGTGCAGGTGCGGGGCACCGGAGTTGCCGGTGCTGCCGATCCGCCCGATCTGCTGACCCTGGACGACCCGCTCACCGGCCTCCACCATCGGCGGCTCCAAGAGGTGCAGATACTGCGTCTCCCACCGGCCGCCGTGGTCGATCTTCACCCAGTAGCCACCACCACGGCCCCGGGGTCCGTCCGGGTTGTCCGGGGTACGCCCACCCAGCGACCCGTTGATCCCGGCCACGGTGACGGTGCCCTCGTACGACGCCAGCACCGGCTGCCCCCACGGGTCACCGGAGAGCGGGAAGAAGTCCACGTCGTAGTCACCGTGCCCGGGATAGGTGCCGAGCTGCCACGTCTCCCCGCAGCCGACCGGCATCTGGAACAGCGGGCGGGGCCCCGCCGGCCGCAGCACGATCACCGCTGCCACGACCAGCGCGACCACGATTCCGAGGGTGAACAGGAGCCCGGGCCTGGTCCGGCGGGCTCGGCGACGGGAACGAGGTTGGCCGGTCGTCACGGTCCAGAGCATGACAGAGATCGGCAACCTCCGTCGGCCGCTGTCAGGCCGGCACCGCCGGCACGACCGGACCGCCCGGCGCCGACACCGGCACCGGGATCACCACCACCGGGCAGGTCGCCTTGCGTACGCACTCCTCACTGACCGAGCCGAGCACGGTGTGCCGCAGCCGGCCGTGCCCGTGGCTGCCCAGCACCAGCAGGTCGGCGCCACGGGCGGCGGCGGTGAGCACATCGGCCGGCCGCCCCTCGACGACCTCGACCGAGACCGGTACCGTCGCCGTACCTCCGGTGACCTCGCCGATCTCCCGGGCCAGCAGGTCCGTGGCCCGTTCCTCCTCCTCGAACGGGTTCGGCGCGACCATGGCCCCACCGTCCAGGCCGTCCCACCGCCAGGCGATCACCGCCTGCACGGTGCCGTTGCGCTCGGCCGCCTCACCGACCGCCCAGCGCAGGGCACGTCGCCCACCGTCCGAACCGTCGACACCGACGACAATCAGGTACGACATCGTCCTCACTCCTCTCCGTCCTGCTTCCAGTGCAGCGTGCGGACGTGGCGCGGACCAGCGGCCGGAGTCCCCCGCGGACAGGTCGGACGGCCCTGCGCCGGGCGGGACCTGCGACCCGGTCGGGCCACCCGACCACGCCGACCGAGGAGAGCCGCCGTCCACCATGGGCCTTGTGAGGCGTCACGATCACCTGATAGACATCACACGTCTTGCGACTCGTTCGCGTCGCGGTATCTGGGGGTGACGGTGAAGCTGCTGCGAGTAGGCCCGCCGGGGCGGGAAACGCCCGCACTGCTCGACGAGACCGGCCGACTCCGGGACCTCAGCGGCGTGATCGACGACGTCGACCCCGCCTTCCTGGCCACCGACGGGCTGGCCCGCCTGGCCGGCATCGCCGCCCACGAACTCCCGCCGATCGACGGCACCGGGCTGCGGATCGGCCCCCCGCTGCACCCCGGGAAGATCGTCTGCATCGGGTTGAACTACCGCGACCACGCCGCCGAGACCGGGGCGGCGCTGCCCACCGAGCCGGTGGTCTTCCTCAAGGCGGCCGACACGGTGGTCGGTCCCGGCGACCCGGTGCTGGTGCCCCGCGGCAGCACCAGGACGGACTGGGAGGTCGAACTCGCCGTCGTCATCGGCCGCAAGGCGCGCTACCTGCCGTCGGCCGAGGCGGCGATGGACTGCGTCGCCGGGTACGCCGTCTCCCACGACGTCTCCGAGCGGGAGTTCCAACTCGACCGGGGCGGCCAGTGGGACAAGGGCAAGTCCTGCGAGACGTTCAACCCGCTCGGTCCGTGGCTGGTCACCGCCGACGAGGTCCCCGACCCACAGGATCTGCGGCTGCGGCTCTGGGTAAACGGGGTGCTGCGGCAGGACGGCACCACCAAGGACATGGTCTTCCCGGCGGCCGAGATCGTCCGCTACCTGAGCCAGTTCATGGTGCTCTACCCCGGTGACGTGATCAACACCGGCACCCCGGCCGGTGTCGCGCTCGGGCAGCCGGAACCCAAGCCGTACCTGGTCACCGGCGACGTGGTCGAGTTGGAGATCGACGGCCTGGGTCGGCAACGTCAGACGCTGGCACCGGCATGACCGGCGACTTCGCCGGACTGTCGGCGGTGGTCACCGGGGGCGCCTCCGGCATCGGACTGGCCACCGCCACCCTGCTCGCCGAGCGTGGCGCCCGGGTGGCCTGCCTGGACCTGAACCCGCAGCAGGTACCCGAGCCGTTGCTCGGTCTGGCCGCCGACGTGACCGACGACGCCTCCGTACGGGCCGCGATCGACACCGTCCACGACACGTTCGGCGGTCTCGACATCCTGGTCAACAACGCCGCCGTCGGCGCGGTCGGCACCGTCGAGGCCGACCCCGACGACGAATGGCACCGAGTGCTCGACGTCAACGTGGTCGGCATCGTCCGGGTGACCCGGGCCGCGCTGCCACACCTACGCGCCTCCGGCCACGCCGCGATCGTCAACATCGGTTCCATCGCCGCCTGGCTCGGCCTGCCCCAGCGGGCCCTCTACAGCGCCAGCAAGGGCGCGGTGCAGGCACTCACCCTGGCGATGGCCGCCGACTACGTGACGGCCGGCATCCGGGTCAACTGCGTCAACCCCGGCACGGCGGACACCCCGTGGGTACGCCGACTGCTCGACGCCGCCGACGATCCGGCGGCCGAACTGGCCGCGCTGCGGGCCCGCCAGCCCATCGGTCGCCTCACCACCCCGCAGGAGGTGGCCGCCGCCGTCGCGTACCTGGCCAGCCCGCTGTCCGCCGCGACCACCGGCACCGTCCTCGCCGTCGACGGCGGCATGCACGGCCTTCGCCTACCCAGCCCGCGCCCGAACGCCTAGCGGGAAAGGGCACCCCGCTGCCGCCACAGGTGCAGCAGGTGCCTCCGTGCCATTGCTCAGCCTGCCTGTCCCGACCGCCGGACCCCACCTTGCGCACCGACCGACACACCGGGACAGCCGAGCCCTCGCCGAGACGAGATCTTGGGCAGTTCCCGTTAGCTGCCAACGGAAACCGCCCAAGATCTCGTGCCAACCTCTTACGAGCGGGCGGCAGCTGGGGCACCGGTCCGAAGTAGCCCAGGCACCGGGCCGGGCGTGTCTCCGGCAGAAACGTGGCGGACCGGTCAGCGCAGTGCGATCAGGCGCATGCCGGCGCGGATCAGGACGACCGCGCCACCGGCGGCCATGACCAGCCCGATGCCGGGCATCAGTTGCCCCCAGGCGTCGGTGCTGGCACTGAGACTGATCAGGCGGACCACCTGCCATCCGACGATGGCGGCGACGACCAGCCCGGGGATCAGGCTGTGCGCGATGGCCACCTTCCGGTACGGCAGCAGGGCACCGGCGACGGCGAGGAACGCCATGCTCAGCGTCCAGAGCCCGGGACCGGCCGCGCCGGAGAGCGACCCGAACGGCGTGATGACCCAGGGCAGCAGCGAGCCGACCAGCACGAGTACGCCGCCGACGAGCATGCCGAGACTGCCGGCGTGGAAGACGCGCCGGCGAACCGGGGCGGCGGTGGATGCGGTATCGGCCATGTCCGGATGCTAGGCGGTCAGCGCCGCCGGACCGAACGGGCAAATCGGTGAACGGTCGGCCGGTGTCGGTGGGCGGCCGAAGCGGGTCCGCGAACGACCGCAAATCGGGCGAGTCCGCACGACAGTTCCTACCGCTGAACCGTTCACGGGATCCAACGGACCGCTCAGCGACCCGAACCCGAACCTGACCGGATCAACTCTTGCCTGGCCAGGCCGCGTCACGTTCT
The DNA here is from genome assembly GCF_049844495.1 of Micromonospora sp. DT48. Taxonomy (NCBI): domain Bacteria; kingdom Bacillati; phylum Actinomycetota; class Actinomycetes; order Micromonosporales; family Micromonosporaceae; genus Micromonospora; species Micromonospora sp. DT48. The sequence continues at coordinate 96,772 of NZ_JBNCLE010000007.1, read as the reverse complement.
CTTCCCACACCAGAGGTGTGACTGACCGCACAACGTCGAGCAGCCCGTCCCGTATCGACCAGGAGGCTCCAGAGATGACCGAGGTAACCCCCGACAAGGAGACCCGTGGCGGTGAGCCGCCACCGTCGGCACCGCCACCGGCGTCGCCGCCGGACAACGGCTGGCGCAAGGAGTACTGGAGCCGGAACCTGCGGCTCATGGTGATCCTGCTGGCCATCTGGTTCATCGTCTCGTTCGGCTTCGGCATTCTGCTTGTCGAGCCGCTCAACAACATCGTCATCGCCGGATTCCCGCTCGGGTTCTGGTTCGCCCAGCAGGGATCGATCTACGTCTTCGTGATCCTGATCTTCGTCTACGCGAAGTTGATGGACCGCCTCGACAACCAGTTCGGCGTCGATGAGCAGGAGATCCAGGAGGCTGGCAAATGAGTCAGATCCAGACCTGGACCCTCGTCTTCATCGTCGGCTCCTTCGCGGTCTACCTCTACATCGCCTGGCGCAGCCGGGTGCGGGAGACGGCCGGCTTCTACGTCGCCGGTCAGGGCATCCCGACCATCGCCAACGGCGCGGCGGTCGCCGCCGACTGGATGTCCGCCGCGTCGTTCATCTCGATGGCCGGCCTGATCGCCTTCCTCGGCTCCGACGGCACCATCTACCTGATGGGCTGGACCGGCGGCTATGTGTTGCTGGCCCTGCTGATCGCCCCCTACCTGCGCAAGTGGGGCAAGTTCACGGTGCCCGAGTTCGTCGGTGACCGGTACTCCGAGACCGTCCGCACCATCGCCGCCGTCGCCGCGATCATCATCTCCTTCACCTACGTGGTGGGGCAGATGCGAGGTGGCGGCATCGTCTTCAGCCGGTTCCTCGGCCTGGACGTCACCGGCGGCGTCATCGTGGCGGCACTGATCATCGGCCTGTACGCGGTGCTCGGCGGCATGAAGGGCATCACCTGGACCCAGGTGGCGCAGTACTCGGTGCTGATCGTGGCCTACCTGATTCCCGCGATCGCGGTGGCGCAGCAGATGACCGGCTTCCCGGTGCCGCAGGTGTCGTTCGGACAGATCCTCGCCGAACTCGACGCGATCAGTGTCGAGATGGGGCTGAACCAGTACACCGAGGCGTTCGCGGCCCGGCCGCAGATCGACGTGTTCCTGGTGACCATGGCGCTGATGATCGGCACCGCCGGTCTGCCGCACGTGATCGTCCGGTTCTACACGACGAAGAGCGTACGGGGTGCCCGCTACTCGGCGTTCTGGGCGCTGTTCTTCATCGCGCTGCTCTACACCACCGCCCCGGCGGTGGGCGCCTTCACCAAGCTGAACCTGCTCCGGGACGTCAACGGCGTCGCCGCCGACGCGCTGCCGAGGTGGATCGAGAACTGGGCGGCGACCGGGTTGGTCACGGTCAGCGACGGAGCGACGACCATCAACACGGTCAGCAACAACCCGACCTCCGGCGCGGACCTGATCGTCAACAACGACATCCTGGTCCTCGCCAGTCCCGAGATCGCCGGCCTGCCGGCACCGATCGTGGGTCTGGTGGCGGCCGGCGGTATGGCCGCCGCGATGTCCACGGCGGCCGGACTGCTGCTGGTGATCTCGTCGTCGTTCTCGCACGACCTGTACTTCCGGCGGGTGAAGCGGGACTCCACCGACAAGCAACGGCTGCTCGTCGGCCGGATCGCGATGGGTCTGGCGGTACTGGTCTCCATCTACGCCGGCATCAACCCGCCCGCGTTCGTGGCGCAGGTGGTCGCCTTCGCGTTCGGTCTCGCGGCGTCGACCTTCTTCCCGGCCATCGTGCTCGGCATCTTCTGGAAACGATGTAATGCCACGGGCGCGGCGGCCGGCATGCTCACCGGTCTGGTGTTCACCGCCAGCTACATGATCTACACGCTGCCGGTGTTCGGCACCGAGGCCAACCCGCACATCTTCGACATCAGCCCGGAGGGCATCGGCACCATCGGCGCGATCGTCAACTTCGCGGTCGCCATCGTGGTGTCGAAGCTGACGGCACCACCGCCGGACGAGATCGTCGAGATGGTGGAGGGCATCCGCTACCCGGCGTCCCGGCGGGAGGTGACCGCCGGCACCTGACACCCGGCACTCCAGAGCCATCACCACAGTGGGGGGAAGCCGCCGCCTCAGCACCACCTGAGGCGGCGGTTCCCTGCCGTCGTCCGCTCCACCAGCGGTGTGAGGTGCGTAACCTCTGCAGATGTGGGGAATGAGGTCGGCGGCGGCGGGTTGCAGCCAGATATGACCATCGCACCACGTTCCGCCCGCTGCACCTGCTCGCGGAAGACGCTCCGGTGAGCGGCGTCGACACCGTCGCCGCGCCACCCGCGCCGATGCCGGGCGACCTGATGACTCGCCGCCAACGTCTGCGCCTCATCCTCGTCCTCGGCTCGCTGATCGCGGTGGGCCCGCTGACCATCGACATGTACCTCCCGGCGCTGCCCTCGATCGTCGACGACCTCGGCACCACCTCGGCGGCGGTCCAGTTGACGCTCACCGGCACCCTGATCGGTCTGGCCCTGGGACAACTGCTGATCGGTCCGCTCTCCGACGCCGTCGGCCGCCGTACTCCGTTGATCGCCGGCACCGCGCTGCACATCGTGACCTCCGTGGGTTGCGCCCTCGCCCCGAACATCGCGGCCCTCGGCGCGATGCGCGTGGTGCAGGGCCTCGGTGCGGCGGCGGCTGCCGTGATCGCCATGGCCGTGGTCCGCGACCTGTTCAGCGGCTCGGCCTTCGCCCAGTTGCTGTCCCGCCTGTTGCTCGTGATGGGTGCCGCCCCGGTCCTCGCGCCGACCCTCGGCAGTGAGCTGCTCCGGTGGACGCAGTGGCGGGGCGTGTTCGCCGCGCTCGCCGTGTTCGGCGTACTGCTGCTCCTGGTCGCGATGCTGGGCCTGCCGGAGACGCTGCCGCCGCTGCGCCGTCAGCGCGGCGGTGTGTCGTCCACCGGCCGGCTCTACGCCTCGCTGCTGCGTGACCGCCCCTTCGTCGGGCTGGTGCTGGTGGCCGGGTTCGCCATGGCGGCACTGTTCGCCTACGTCGGTGGTTCCTCGTTCGTCCTGCAAGGGCAGTACGGGCTCGACGAGCAGCAGTTCGGGTTCGCCTTCGGTGCCGGGGCGATCGGGCTGATCATCGCCACCCAGGCCAACGTACGCCTGCTGCGCCGCTGGTCCCCGCAGCAGATCCTGCTGACCGCCCTGATCGTGGGTACGGCCGCCAGTCTGGTGCTGGTCGGGCTCGCCGCGACCGGGATCGGCGGGCTGCCGGCGCTGCTCGCGTCGCTCTGGCTGGTGCTGGCGACGGCCGGGCTGGCGCTGCCGAACGCGCCCGCGCTGGCCCTGAGCCGACACGGCGAGGCGGCCGGCACCGCCTCCGCCCTGCTCGGCGCGGTGCAGTTCGGCATCGGGGCGATCGCCGCGCCGCTGGTGGGGGTGCTCGGCACCGGGGCCGTGGCGATGGCCGTGGTGATCGCCGGTGGGTTGGCCTCGGCGCTGATCGTGTTCGTCGTGGTGGTCCGCCCCGGCCGACTGGCCGTGCCGGAGCCCGTGGCGGCCGCGACCGTCGTGGCACACTGACCGTCCGATCGCGGGTGACCTGCCGCGCCGCCGCCGGTGTCAGAGGCTTCCTCTACCGTGCGGCGGCGTGACCACAGTCCAGACCTACCGCTACCTCGCCCCCTCCACCCTCACGCAACGCTCACTCGCCCTGCAGACCAGCGGCGGACCCGCACCCAATCCCCGCTTCTTCACCGGTTTCCTCACCACCGGCCAGGCGGCGGCGGTGGGGCTGCTGGCGGTGGCCGAGGTGGCCCGCACCCGCTACCACCGGCCGGTCAGTCCGGCGAGTCTGGATCCGGTGGTCACCGGCAGCCGCGACCGGCTCCGCTTCGAGTCCTTCTCCGGGTGCTGCGGGGTGTACGCGCGGCTCGACGCGTTGCCCGCGGGTCTGGACGGCGACGTCGCCGAGCACGGCACCACCAACGTCGACGTGAACAATCCGCTGCGCGAGTCACTGGCCCGGGTCAGTGGCCTGGATCCGCTGCACCTGTCGGTCGGCCCCGATGACCTCACCGTCTCCACTCTGGACGGCACGGTGGTGGAGAAGAAGGTGCCGCTGCCGGCGCGCTGGCTGCGCGGCTTCGCCGAGGTCCACGTGCTGGCCGCCCGCTTCGAGCCCCGGGCCGAGCTGCCGGCGACCGAGGCCGGCGCCTTCCTGCGTCGGTTGCCGCGCGGCGACCGGTCGGTGCTCTGGGTGGTACCGGCCGGTCGGTCCCTGCGGCTGACCTCCCGGCCCGTCGCCGGGGCGGTCTGCCTGGCCGGGGCCGACCGGCTGACCGCACTGCGACCGATGCTGCGCTTCGCGAAGACCCTCCGGGTGTACGGCCCGACGGTGGCGCCCGGCTCCGCCCCGGCCCCGAGCGTCTGGGAACTCGACACCGGCGCGCTACGACTGTCGCTGACCCTCTCCCCCGAGCCGTACCGTGGCTTCTCCGGTGAGGGGGCCGCGCTCGCCGCACTCGCCGGAGACGATGTCGTCGACGACGCCGACCTGGTCTCGGCCCTGCTGTCCTGGGATCCGACCATCGACCCGGATCGGCTGGCCAGGCAGGCCGGTATCGACACCGCCCGGGTACGGGGTGCCCTGGCCCAGCTCGGCACCGCCGGTCGGGTCGGCTACGACGTCGCCGACGGGGCGTACTTCCACCGGGTGATGCCGTACGACGCGGGCCGGGCCGAGCGGGACAATCCCCGGCTGGTGGGCGCGCGGGCGCTGCTCGACGCCGCAGCGGTGCGGTGGGACGGCACGGCGGCGACGGTACGCGGCGGCGACCAGGTGTACCGGGTCCGTCGGCTCGCCGACGGCGGGCTGACCTGCACCTGTCCATGGTGGGCGAGACATCGGGGGCAGCGGGGGCCGTGCCGGCACGCCCTGGCCGCCCGGATGCTGGTCACCGAACAGGTCGAGGAGTCGGCATGACGCACGCGGACCCTTCCCTGCGCACTGTGCGACGTCGGCACGAGCTGGCCAACGGCGGCACGAGCGACCTGTTCGACCTGGTGGACCGGGGTGCGATCAAAGCGGTCGCGGCAGCGCTGCACGGGCTGCCGGAACAGCGCCGCCGGGAGATCGGCGTCGAGCTGACCGCCTGGTTCAAGCAGCACCAGCGGGGCATCTGGTGGTCGGGCACCGGCACGGCCCTGGCGATCGCCGTGGTCGGTTGCCTACCGACCGCCGCCCAGGCCGCGACGATCCTCGGCCGTCCCTCGGTCAACCCGCACGGTCGCCTCGCGGCCGAGCTGGTGCACGCCGTCGCGCGGGAGCGAGGGGTCGACTGGCTCGTCGACCTGGCCCATCGGATCGCGGCCCGGTTCACCGAGCAGACCTGGGTCGGCAAGTGGCACTTCGTCGCCACGCTTCTGCACCTGGACGGTGGCGCGCCACCCACCGACGACATGGCCGTACGCCTGTGGTTGACCGCGGTGGACTCCCCCGCCACGTTCCACCAGGGTCAGCCCCCGCCGGTGGCGGACCGGCTACGCGACGACCCGTTCCTGGCCGTCATGCTGCCTCGGCTGTTCGAGGTGGACGACATCGGCAACCTGATGCTGGGCATCACCGATCACCACGACCGCACTGACCCGGGCCGCCCCGTCCTGCCGCCCGCCCTGGCCCAGCTCGCCGCCGAGGGGGTGGTCGACCGGTCGCTCCTGCTCGACGGCTCCCTCGGTCGGCTGTTGCGCGGCGACCGGCCGGGCGCGCTGCGCGCCTTCACCATGCTGCTCGACCAGCTCGCACCGACCACCGCCGAGGTCACCGCCCGGGTCACGGACTATCTCCGGCTGCTCGTCGACGCACCCGCGCCGGTGGCCACGATGGCGCAGAAGGCGCTCCGGACGCTGCCCGAACTGGAACTGGAGTCGATCCTCGACGCCTCCCGCCAGATGCTCACCCGACCCGACAAGACACTGGTCCGGGCCCAGCTCGGCTGGCTCGACCAGCTCGCCCGCCAGCACCGGGACCGGGCCGGTGAGATCGCCGAGGTGATCGCGGTCGCCGCCGACCATCCCGCCGTGCAGCTGCGGGAGCGTGCCGTGGCACTGGCCGCCCGGCACGGCCTCGACCCGGCAGCGGACGGGCCGGCCCCGGCGGTCACCCGACCCCGAGGCGACGACCTGCCCCCGCCGCCCACGCCCGCACAGTCGCCCGCGCCGATCACGGACCTGGACGAGCTGACCGAGGAGGTCGCCGCGCTGCTCGCCACGCCGTACCGGGGGACGGCCCTGGAGCGTGTCCTCGACGGGCTGGTCCGGCTCACCGCGACCGACGGGCCTCGGGTCCACGCCGCGCTCGCCCCGGTGGTCGAACGGCGGCACTGGTCCTGGGCGGACGCGCACCGCTCCGATCCACTCTGCCTCTGCGCGACGGTGGTCGAGTTGTTCACGAGCGCCGGGTGCTCGGACGGTCAGCGGGAACGGTGGGAGCGGCTGCGCACCGCGCTGCACCGGGTCGACGCGACACCGGAGCTGGTGGTCACCGACCCCCGGGTGCCGCCGGTCCACCGGCTGCTCCACGCCCGGCTGGCCGAGATCGGCGGGTACCTCACCGGGCCGGGGCAGCCGGGGCTGCTCGCCGCTCCCACCACGACCAACGGTCAGCTCGACCCGGCGGCGTTGGTGGACCGACTCGCCGCGCTCGGTGACCGGGAGCCCGGCCACTGGGACCTCACCCAGGCGTTGCTGCGGTTGCCGACCGAGGTGGACGAGGCGATCGCCGGTCAGGCGGCGGCGCTCGGCACGGCGGCCGGTCGACGGCTCGCCGCCTGGGTGCGCGACGGTGGCCTACCCCAGCCGGTCGTCCGCCCCCGCACCGTCACCCAGTCCAGCAGCCAGGGCCGACGTTGGGCGGACGCGTACCTGCCGGACGAGCGGATCCTGGTCGAACTGGCCCCACCGGACGGAGCGGTCGACCGGTACGGGCTGTTCACCACGCCCGTGTCACCGCTCACCGGCGAGCACGTCGGTTGGGTGGACCTGTGGCCGTCGATGTTGCCCGGGCACCGAGGGCTGGTCACCGCGTACGCGTTGCCGCTGATCGCCGGTGCCGCGGACATGGACGAGCGGGGCGGGCCCGCGTTGCTGCCGTTGCTCGCGGAGATCGCTGGTCCGGGCGGGGTGGCCCTCGACCTGGCGTTGGCCTACGGGCTCAGCGCCCGGCACGGCCCGGACCGGGTGGCCACGGTGGACGCCCTGCTCGCCTTGGCGGCCACCGGCGACATCGACGCGGCCGGCATCGGGGAGCAACTCGGGACCCTCGTCGCCCGGCACCTGGTGAAGCTGTCCCGGGTCGTCGAGCCGCTGCGCGACGTCGCGCAGGCGGGTGCGCCGCTGACCGTGTGGCGGCTGCTGGCCGCCACGCTCCCGGCGGTGTTGGCCATGCCCACCGCACCGCGTGGCCTGCCGGACCTGCTGACCGTGGCGGCCGAGACCGCCGCCACGACCGGCGTCCGCATCGAGGTGCCGGGCCTGGCCGCCGTCGCCGGGCGGGGCGGGTCAGGTCGCCTGGTCACCGAGGCCCGCAGGCTGCACCGCGTCCTCGACGCGGGGTGAGCCGAGCAGGGCTCACCCCACGAACCGGTGCCAGGTCACGAGGGCGTGGCCGCTCGTGACCTGGCGCCGGTGCCGCGCTTGCGGTCAGCCGACCGGGGCGGGGAACCTCTCCCAGACCCGGTGACCGGCCATGAGCTGCCCGACGGCGGCCAACACCTCCGTCGCGGAGTCGCCGGTGACCACGCCGGGTGTGCCGACGACACCGGACTGCTCCAGCGCCGTGACGCCGGTCCCCCACGCGCCGATGGCTTTGGCGTGCCGCCAGCACTCGTCCACCATCAGCAGCACCCGGGGGTCGATGGTGGCCGAACCGGTCGTGCCCGCCTTGGCGTCGCGGGCCGGCGTCGCATCCGGTGCCGGAGCGGGTGCCGAGGCGAGCAGGAGCGCGTCGAGTTCGACCGAGCGGCCGGTGGCGAAGCTCCGTTGCGCGGGCAGGTCGCCGATCGTTCCGCCGTGCGGCGCGATCAGCAGCGGCACCATGTCGGCGGCGAAGACCGCCTCGCGGACCGCCCGGACGCCGTCGAGGTCGGCCTCGGGTCCGACGACGATGCCGACCATCCGGCCGTCGGCCGGCCACTCCCGCCCGACCTGGGACAACGCGGGGCTCGGCTCGACGTCGGCCAGCGGGATCGTCGGCTCCGGCGCGGGCAGACCGAGGCCGGTGGCGACCTCGGCGCAGAGCACCGGGTCGATGTTGGCCAGGCACTGGAGCTGCCGTTCCTTGATCGCCTGGTGGTAGCACTTGCCCAGCTCGAAGGTGTACGCCCGGATGATGTGCTCCCGCTCGACCGGGGACATGCTCGACCAGAACAGGCGGGCCTGGCTGAAGTGGTCGTCGAACGAGGCCGGGTTGGCGCGTACCTTGGGTGCCTGGGTGACCTGGACCGGCACCTCGACGAACGGGTTGTCGTCGGCACCGGCCGGGAACGGGTTGCCGCCGTCGAGGGTGTTCGGCCGGTACGGGGCCACCCCGGCGTGGACGGCGTGCTGGTGGAAGCCGTCGCGCAGCATGTCGTTGACCTGGGCGTGCGGCCGGTTGATCGGGATCTGCGTGAAGTTCGGCCCGCCGAGGCGGGTCAGCTGGGTGTCGACGTACGAGAAGAGTCGGCCCTGCAGCAGCGGGTCGTTGGTGACGTCGATGCCCGGCGGCAGGTGGCCCACGTGGAAGGCGACCTGCTCGGTCTCGGCGAAGAAGTTCCTCGGGGTGCGGTTCAGGGTCAGCTTGCCGACCGGCTGGACCGGCGCGAGTTCCTCCGGCACGATCTTCGTCGGGTCGAGCAGGTCGATGCCGGCGAAGGTCTCCTCGGGGGTGTCGGGGAAGACCTGGAGGCCGAGTTCCCACTCGGGGAACGCCCCCGCCTCGATGGCGTCGTAGAGGTCACGCCGGTGGAAGTCCGGGTCGATGCCGCCGAGCAGTTGGGCCTCCTCCCAGACCAGCGAGTGCACGCCCAGCTTCGGCTTCCAGTGGAACTTGGCCAGCACCGTCTCCCCGGCGGCGTTGACCAGCCGGAACGTGTGCACACCGAAGCCCTCCATCGTCCGGTAGGAGCGCGGGATGCCCCGGTCGGACATGGTCCACATGGCGTGGTGCTGTGCCTCGGTGTGCAGTGAGACGAAGTCCCAGAAGGTGTCGTGCGCGCTCTGCGCCTGGGGGATCTCGCGGTCGGGGTGCGGCTTTCCGGCGTGGATGATGTCGGGGAACTTGATCGCGTCCTGGATGAAGAAGACCGGGATGTTGTTGGCGACCAGGTCGAAGGTGCCCTCGTCGGTGTAGAACTTCGTGGCGAAGCCCCGGGTGTCGCGGACGGTGTCGGCCGAGCCACGCGACCCGAGGACGGTGGAGAAGCGGACGAAGACCTCGGTGGTCCGGCCCTTGGCCAGGAAACCCGCCCGGGTGACGGCCTCGGCGGTGCCGTACGCGGTGAACTCGCCGTGCGCGCCCGCGCCCCGGGCGTGCACCACCCGCTCGGGGATCCGCTCGTGGTCGAAGTGGGTGATCTTCTCTCGCAGGTGGTGGTCCTGGAGCAGGACCGGCCCACGCGGCCCGGCCTTGAGCGAGTGGTCGGTGTCCCGCAGCCGCGCGCCCTGCGCGGTGGTGAGGAAAGAACCCTGCTGGCCGTACGCCTCGGCCGTCGCGCCGGTCTCGGCACCGGTCGGCGTACGGGTCTGCGGGGCGCCCTGTTCGGGTTTCGCGGGCAGCGGATCGTGTGGGGTCGTCGGCTCGTCGAGCGGTGGCGGGGCGCTGCCCGGCGCTCCCGGCACCTCCGGGGCGAGGGCGTCGGTCACCTTCTCCGCCGCGGCCTCCACGACATCCTTGACCGCCTTGGCGGGGTTGCGGGCGTTCATTTCTGCGGGTACCTCCTGGGACACGAGAGCCAGATGTCAGGGCGGTACCCGGGGTAGAACGAGCAAAACGGAGCGAATGGCGCGGATGTGGGTATCCTCGATCACTCCGGCCGCAGTTGCTCGTAGTACGCCTTCATCGGCGGGTGGTAGTCGTCGAACGGCGGCATCGCCGTACCGTCATGAGCCGCCGCCAGGCAGTCGAGGTAGTACTCCCAGCCCGGCCCCACCTCACCGATGCCGGTGGCGTCGACGAGGTGCTGGACGAAGCGCAGCTCGGTGCGATCGCCCAGGGTGGTCAGCAGCAGTTCCAGCACCCAGTGGCCGTACTCGTCCCGCAGGGACACGGCCAGCCGGTGGGGCGGCTCACACGCCTCGATATCCAGGTCGGACCAGGGTGCCCCCTCCTCGAGGGTCATCCGCACCCGGATGGTGCGCCCGGGTGCGGCCTCGCCCTCCCAGGGGCCGAACCATCGTGCCGTGCGCTCCGGTTCGGTGAGGCTGGCCCATACATCGTCGATCGGGGCCCGGAACGTTCGGGTGAGGACCAGGTCGACGCCGTTCTCGGCGTCGAGGAGTCGGCCGGTCGGTGTACGGGTCATGCGGTGCGCTCCTGTGGGGCGGTTGGCGTCTCGCCGGTGCGGCGATCGCGGCGGGCACGGTAGACCTCGGTCTCCAGGGCGTCGAAGCGGCATTCCCAGAGGTCGGTCCGGGTGAGCTGGATCAGCCACCGGATCAGGTCGGCGAGCCGGGTCGGATCCAGCTCGTAGAGCCGGTGGCGACCGACGACGGTGTCGCGGACCACTCCGCTGTCGCACAGTACGCGCAGGTGCCGACTGAATCGCCGGTCGACTGATCTCGAACTGCTCGGCGAGCAGCCGTCGCGCGACCGAGACGACCTTCCGGTCGTAGCCGTCGGCCTGACCGTCCCAGTACCGGACCAGTCGCTCCCGTCGTGGCATCTACCGCTCCCGCCCGTTCCGCCCGGCGCGCGGTGGCCGGGATCCCGACCCGGCCACCGGCCCGCATCGTGTCGCGGCGGTGCTCATCGACTCGGCCCGTCAGCGTTGACAGCCCCGATGGTGACGTGATGTGCTCGGCACGCAATGGTAACGACAATCGTTGTCATTAGTTAAGGAGGATCATGTCTCTCACCGTGTCGCCGAGCCTGCTGCGGGCCGCCGAATCCGGCCCCGTCGACGACGAGGCATTCGTGGCCTGCGTCCGCGAGTCACTGCCGTACGCCTGGCGGACCGTCAACCGGGTGGTGTCGGAACTCGTGTCCTCGGACGCCGACTTTGCCGACAACCAGGTGCCCCCACCCAGCGAGGCCGAGCGGGGCCAACTGTTGCGCGCGTTGGCCAGCGACGCCATCCGATCCAGTCTGGAGCGTCACTTCGGCGTCAAGCTCGCCTTCCAGAACTGCCACCGGATCGCGGCGTTCCGACCGTCCGCCGTCGACTCCGACACCTACCGCCAGTTCATCTCGGTCCGGGGCCAGTTGCTCAACCAGTCTCCGGAGCTGCGCAGCTGCTGATCCGAGCTAGGCCGGGCGGGCCACAAAGTCTCGACCCCGCCCGGCCGTAGGTATGGCGCGCGGTGGCACACCTTTGCGACGCTGGTGATCATGTATGACTACGACCTGTTGGTGCTGGGCTCCGGGCCCAGCGGTCAGAAGGCCGCCATCGCCGCCGCGAAGCTGGGCCGGCGGGTCGGCCTGGTGGAGCGCCGCGACATGCTGGGCGGGGTGTGCATCAACACCGGCACCGTGCCGTCGAAGACCCTGCGCGAGGCGGTGCTCTACCTGACCGGCCTCAGCCAGCGCGAGCTCTACGGCAGCAGCTACCGGGTCAAGGAGGAGATCACGGTCAGCGATCTGGCCGCGCGGACCCAGCACGTCATCAACCGCCAGACCGATGTCATCCGGAACCAGTTGGCCCGCAATCGGGTCACGCTCATCACCGGCACCGGGCGGTTCGCCGACCAGCACTCGGTCTGGATCGACGGCGACTCCGGGCGGGAAACCAGGATCACCTTCGACAAGGCCATCATCGCCGCCGGCACCCGACCGGCCCGGCCGGACAGTGTCGACTTCGACGACCGGACGATCGTGGACTCCGACGGGGTCATCAACCTCCAGTCCGTACCCCGCAGCATGGTCGTGGTCGGCGCGGGCGTGATCGGCATGGAGTACGCCTCGATGTTCGCCGCCCTCGGCACGAAGGTGACGGTGGTCGAGCGGCGCGAGCGGATGCTCGACTTCTGCGACGAGGAGGTCGTCGAGTCGCTGAAGTACCACCTGCGGGACCTGTCGGTGACGTTCCGCTTCGGCGAGGAGGTGGCCTCGGTCGAGAAGCACCCGACGGCCGCGTTGTGCGTCCTCAAGAGCGGCAAGAAGATCGTCGCGGACACCGTCATGTACTCGGCGGGCCGGCAGGGTCAGACCGACGGCCTGGACCTCGCGGCGGCGGGACTGAGCGCTGACCGGCGCGGACGCATCGAGGTCGACGCGCACTACCGGACCGCGGTGGAGAACATCTACGCCGTCGGCGATGTGATCGGCTTCCCGGCGCTGGCCTCGACCTCGATGGAGCAGGGACGGTTGGCCGCGCAGCACGCCTGCGGCGAGCCGGACCGTCCGATGCACGAGTTGCAGCCGATCGGCATCTACACCATTCCGGAGATCAGCTTCGTCGGGAAGACCGAGGAGGAGCTGACCGACAGCGCGACGCCGTTCGAGGTGGGCATCGCCCGCTACCGCGAGCTGGCGCGCGGCCAGATCGTGGGCGACTCGTACGGCATGTTGAAGCTGCTCGTCTCGCCGACGGACGGCCGGCTGCTCGGTGTGCACGTCTTCGGTACCGGCGCCACCGAGATCGTCCACATCGGGCAGACGGTGATGGGCTGCGGCGGCACGGTGGACTACCTGGTCGACACGGTGTTCAACTACCCGACGCTGGCCGAGGCGTACAAGGTGGCCGCCCTGGACGCCTCCAACAAGATCCGCAACATCACCCGGCTCGACGCGGACCCGACACCGTGAGTGACGGCCGCCAGGGCGTTCGGGCATGAGCGCGGCCCCCGGTTCTCACCGGGGGCCGCGCTCCGGTCCTGGCTAGCGAGCGGCCAGCGCCGGCTCCCGGGTGACCCCGAGGTGCCGGGCGTACGCCTTGGTGGTGAAGAAGGACGGCAGGTCCTCACCGAGGGCCGTCTCCTCGACGATCCGGGCGGCGTGCTCGGCGCGCTCGCGCTCCGCGCCCACCCGCCCCTCGGCGAGGGCGGCCAGCTCCTCGGCGAGCATCGAGCGGACCAGTTCCTCGGTCACCGTTCCCCCACCGGCCAGCGGCGTGCCGTGGTGCAGCCACTGCCAGAGTTGGCAGCGGGCGATCTCGGCGGTGGCGGCGTCCTCCATCAGGTTCCACAGCGCCACCGCGCCCGTACCGCCGAGCCAGGCGTCGATGTAGCGCAGCGCCACCGCGACGTTGGCCCGTACCCCCGCCTCGGTGACCTGGCCGGGGGTCTTGTCCACCGCGAGCAACTCGGCGGCGGTGACCGCCACCTCGTCGCGACGCCGGTCGAGCTGGTTCGGACGCTCACCCAGCACCGCGTCGAAGACCTCGCGGCAGGTCGCCACCAGGCCGGGGTGGGCGACCCAGGAGCCGTCGAAGCCGTCGCCGGCCTCGCGCTGCTTGTCCGCCCGCACCTTACGCAGCGCCGCCTCGTTGACCTCGGGGTCGCGGGCCGGGACGAAGGCGGCCATCCCGCCGATCGCGTGCGCGCCACGCCGGTGGCAGGTCCGCACCAGCAGTTCGGTGTACGCGCGCATGAACGGCACCGTCATCGTCACCTCGGCGCGATCCGGCAGGACGAAGTCCGGCCACTGCCCGAAGTTCTTGATGACGCTGAAGATGTAGTCCCACCGCCCGGCGTTGAGCCCCGCGGAGTGCTCGCGCAGCTCGTAGAGGATCTCCTCCATCTCGAACGCGGCGGTGATCGTCTCGATCAGCGTGGTGGCCCGGATGGTGCCCTGCGGCAGCCCGAGGTAGCGCTGGGCGAAGACGAAGATGTCGTTCCACAGCCGCGCCTCGCGGTGGGTCTCCAGCTTCGGCAGGTAGAAGTACGGGCCCTTGCCGGCGTCGAGCTGGCGGCGGGCGCAGTGGAAGAGGTAGAGCCCGAAGTCGACCAGGCTGGCCGAGATGGGTCGGCCGTCCACCACGATGCCCTTCTCCGCCAGGTGCCAGCCGCGCGGACGGACCACGATGGTGGCCAGCTCCTCGCCGAGGGTGTACTGCTTGCCCCGGGCGTCGGTGAAGTCGATCCGGCGGTCCAGGGCGTCGATCAGGTTGAGCTGTCCACTGATGACGTTGTGCCAGGTCGGGGCGGTGGCGTCCTCGAAGTCGGCGAGCCACACCTTGGCACCGGAGTTCAACGCGTTGACGGTCATCTTGCGTTCCGGCGGCCCGGTGATCTCGACTCGCCGGTCGACCAGGCCCGGCGCGGGCGGTGCCACCTGCCAGCTCGGGTCCTCCCGGATCGCGGCGGTCTCCGGCAGGAAGTCGGGCAACTGGCCGGTGGCGTAGCGGTCCCGGCGGGCGCGGCGGGTGTCGAGCAGGGCCACCCGGCGGGCGGCGAACTCGCTGTCCAGCGCGACCAGGAACTCCAGCGCCTCGGGCGTGAGCACCTCGTCGAACCGTTCGGCCATGTCGCCGATGATCTCGTACCTCACGCGAACTGCTCCTCTTCGGTCGACCCCCGCAGCGCGGTGGTCTCGGCGGTGGGGTTCAGCACGGTGCTGATCAGGTCGAAGTAGCCGGTACCCACCTCGCGCTGGTGCTTGACGGCGGTGTATCCGGCCGGCTCGGCCGCGAACTCCCGCTCCTGGAGCGAGACGTACGCCGACATGCCGTCGGTCGCGTAGCCCTTGGCCAGGTCGAACATCGAGTAGTTGAGGGCGTGGAAACCGGCCAGGGTGATGAACTGGAACTTGTAGCCCATGTGGCCGAGTTCCCGCTGGAACTTGGCGATGGTGGCGTCGTCGAGGTGCTTGCGCCAGTTGAACGACGGCGAGCAGTTGTAGGCGAGCAGCTGGTCCGGGTACTCGGACTTGATCGCCTCGGCGAAACGGCGGGCGACCTCCAGGTCCGGCGTGCTGGTCTCCATCCAGAGCAGGTCGGCGTGCGGGGCGTAGGCCAACCCTCGGGCGATGCACGGCTCGATGCCGTTACGGACCCGGTAGAAGCCCTCGGCGGTGCGCTCGCCGGTGACGAACGGCTGGTCCCGCTCGT
This sequence comes from Micromonospora sp. DT48, assembly GCF_049844495.1. Lineage (NCBI taxonomy): Bacteria > Bacillati > Actinomycetota > Actinomycetes > Micromonosporales > Micromonosporaceae > Micromonospora > Micromonospora sp. DT48. Next base: position 81,521 of record NZ_JBNCLE010000007.1, on the reverse strand, counting down.
CGACGTCGGTGGTCAGCAGGGTGGCGGCCTGGGCGTCGGTGCGGGCGATGACCACCGACGGCACGCCCGCCACGTCGGCGGCCAGCCGCGCCGCCTCCAGGGTGCGCACGTGCTGACCGGTGGGGATGAGCACCTTCCCGCCGAGGTGACCGCACTTCTTCTCGCTGGCGAGCTGGTCCTCCCAGTGCACGCCGGCGGCGCCCGCCGCGATCATCGCGTTCATCAGCTCGTACGCGTTGAGCACGCCACCGAAGCCGGCCTCGGCGTCGGCGACGATCGGTGCCAGCCAGTCGATGCCGGAGGTGTCGCCCTCGGCGGTGGTGATCTGCGCGGCGCGCAGCAGGGCGTTGTTGATCCGGCGCACCACGGCGGGCACCGAGTTGGCCGGGTAGAGGCTCTGGTCGGGGTAGGTGTGCCCGGCCAGGTTCGCGTCGGCGGCCACCTGCCAGCCGGAGAGGTAGATGGCCTTGAGCCCGGCCCGGACCATCTGCACGGCCTGGTTGCCGGTGAGGGCTCCGAGGGCGTGGATGTAGTCCTCACTGTTCAACAGCCGCCACAGCCGGTTCGCGCCGTGCCGGGCCAGGGTGTGTTCCTCCTGGATCGCGCCACGCAACCGCACCACGTCCTCGGCGCGGTAGCTGCGCCGCACACCCCGCCAACGGGGGTTGGTGTCCCATTCGTGCTGCAACTGCTCGACCGCGGTAACCATCGTTGCTCATTCCCTTCGGATTCCGTCATCACCCGGTGACGCTGCGCCGATGCTGGTCGCCGGGTGTGTGACTCACGGTCACACGGCCGACCGGAGGTGGTCGAGGGACGGAAAAAGCCAATTCTTGAAAAGTCCACAGGCGATTCTGAAAACTTGTGAAAGGGCCTATTCGCAGCAGTGCTAATGTGACCCGGATCGGATCGCCGGACCAGGGAGGTGGGGACCATCGCCAGGACCTTCGCCGGGGCTCGGCTGCGGCGGATGCGCGAGGAGCGCGGGCTCAGCCAGACGGAGTTGGCCCGGCATCTGAGCATCTCCCCGAGCTACCTCAACCAGATCGAGCACGACACCCGGCCGCTGACCGTGCCGGTGCTGCTGCGCATCACCGAGCTGTTCGGCGTCGACCCGACCGTGTTCGCCGCACACGACACCCCTCGACTGGTCGCCGGGCTACGCGAGGCGCTGCCCGGACGCGCCGGTCTCACCGAACTCACCGAACTGGCCACCCGGCTGCCCGAGGTCGCTGCGGCGGTCATCGAGCTGCACCGCCGCTACCAGCAGGCCGACGAGCAGCTCGCCGAGTTGGTCGGCGACCGCGAGCGGATCGGCCGCAGCCCGCACGACCAGGTCACCGAGTTCTTCTACCGGCGGCAGAACTACGTACCCGACCTCGACGAGGAGGCCGAGCGGCTGGCCGGGCGGATGGGGCTGCGCCGCGGCGAGGTCCGCGCCCTGCTCCGCGACCGGCTGGCGCAGCGGCACGGCGTACGCGTCGCCCGCGAGGACGCCGCCGCACTCGGCGGAGACCTGCACCGCTACCGCCCGCAGACCCGCACCCTGCACCTGTCCACGTCGCTGCGCGCCGGGCAGGAGGCGATGCGGATGGCGGCGCAGATCGCGTTGCTGGAGTTCGCCGACGTCATCGACGAGATCGTCGAGTCGGAGGAGTTCGACGACGTGCAGACGCAGATCCTCACCCGGGTCGGTCTGGCCAACTACTTCGCGGCGGCGCTGATCCTGCCGTACGAGCACTTCCTCGCGGCCGCGGAGCAGCGTCGCTACGACATCGACCTGCTCACCCAGCACTATGCGATGGGGTGGGAGACGGTCTGCCACCGGCTCAGCACCCTGCAACGGCCCCGGGCACGGGGGGTGCCGTTCTCCTTCGTCCGGGTCGACCGGGCCGGGAACATGTCGAAACGCCAGTCGGCCACCGGCTTCCCGTTCTCCCGCACCGGCGGCACATGTCCACTATGGACGGTGTATGAGGCGTTCAGCGCCCCGGGACGGGTGGTGACCCAGGTCGCCGCCATGCCGGACGGGCAGCGTTACCTGTGGATCGCCCGCACCATCACCCGGCACCACGGCGGCTACGGCCAGCCCGGCAAGTCGTACGCCATCGGGCTGGGCTGCGAGGTGCGCCACGCCGGTCGGCTCGTCTACTCCACCGGGATGGACCTGCACGCGGCCGAGGCCGCGACGCCGATCGGGCCGGGCTGCAAGACCTGCGAGCGGCTGACCTGCCCGCAGCGGGCCGCCCCGCCGATCAGCCGCCAACTCGACGTGGACGAGAACCGCAGCACCTTCATCCCGTACCCGTTGCGCACCTGAGCCCACGGCCACCCAGCCGCAGGGTCCACTCACCCACCGTGACGAACGGGCCGGGTGTCGCGGGCGGTCCGGATACACTGTCAGCCCGCTCCACGAGCCCAGGGCTGGTGCATGCTCTCCCCTCCGTGCCGCGTACCACGACCGGTGGTCGCCCTCGTCGCCCTCGTCTCGTTCGCCGCGCTGCTGACCGACTGCTCGACGGTCGAGACGGCCACCGCCCAGACGCGGATGCGGGTGCTCCAACTGAACCTGTGCAACAGCGGCATGGCCACCGGCTGCTACACCGGCCGCGCGGTCGCCCGTGCCGCCGAGGTGATCCGCGCCGAGACACCCGACGTCGTCACCCTCAACGAGATCTGCGCCGACGACGTGGACGCGCTGGAACGCGTGATGACGCAGGTGCACGACGGCACGGTGGTGGCCGCCTTCCAACCGGCGCGAAACGGCCGCACCGGTGAGCCGTACCGCTGCCTCAACGGGCAGCAGTACGGCGTCGGGGTGCTCACGCACATCCCGGGGTCCGGCGGTGACCACGAGGTGCACGCCGGGATCTACCCGGCCCAGGACCCCGCCGACCCGGAGCAGCGGGCCTGGCTCTGCGTCGAAGCCAGTGGCCTCTTCTTCGCCTGCACCACGCACCTTGCGTACACCAGCTCGACCCTGGCGCTCGCCCAGTGCGCACACCTGGTCGGCACGGCGATCCCCCGGTTACACGCCGATGGTCGCTACCGCCCCACCGTGGTCAGCGGCGACCTCAACCTGCGCCACGGCGGCACACCCGACGTGCGGTCCTGCGTGCCGGCCGACTACCACCACCGGCACGACGGCGGGGTGCAGCAGTTCATGGCCACCGCAGACCTGCGGATCGACGTCACCAGACCGGTGAGCATGGAACGGACAACCGACCACGCGGCCTTCCTGGTGAGGCTCACGCTGCCCGGTCAGGGCGATCCCGCGCACTGAGGGGTGCCGATCAGTCCCACCAGAACGCCCAGGTCGGGGCGTCGACGATCCGTTCGGCGTAGGCGGCCAGGGTGCACGGCCGCTGCCCCTGCCACACGTTGTCCGGGCAGAAGGCGAAGTGTTCGGCCGCCACCCGCAACGCCTCATCGGTCTCCTCCGGTGGCGCGGCGACGCTGAGATACAGCTCGGCGAAGCCGATCCCGATCACCCGTACCCCGAACCGGTCCTCCCAGCTGCGCAGCACGGCCGACAGCCGCCCCGGATCGTTCGTGTGGTTGACCGCGCCCTGCCAACCGAGGACGGCCAGGGCGTCGCTGCCCCGCTCGGCGGGGACCAGGCCGAGGCGCATCGCCGGTCGGGCCAGCGACAGTTGCTCGGCCCAGTGGTCCGCGTGCCGCTCCGGCGTCGTCCAGGGTTCGCCGGCAGGCGCCAGCCCGGGCCAGTCCCGCCCGTACGGTGCGGTGACGGCCACCCGCCTGTCGTTGGACAGGTCGTCGTCGCCGTCGTAGGGCGCGGTCTGGTCGGCCCACCAACCGGCGAGCAGATCCTCCGGATCATGCTCGCTGGGCGACGACACACGGTCGGGCCAGAACTCGCCGTCGTCCCAGGGACGCGTCGGCGCACCGTCGTAGCCGTCCAGCAGCAACGGCCACAACCCCGACTGCGGATGCGCCGCCCGCAATCGCGACCACAGCTCGGCCGGGGCCGGGCCGTCGCTGAGCCACAGTGAGGGCCGGTCGGCGTCGCCTCCGTCGCCGCGCACCGTCCGGCCGGGCGGGAGCGGCACCGACAGCGCCCGGGTGCGCGGAGCGGCGGTCACGAACAACTCCGACAACTCCGCCGGCATCTCGTTCAACTGTGTGGTCATGGCGCGCGAGGATAGTGGCCGCGTCCGACAACCCACGGCGACAGCCGGTCGTGTCGCCGTGCTACCGGAATCCGACGTCGGCGCCGGGTGCCGGGCCGGCCCGGCGCCCGGCGCTCACTCGGCGGCGAGGATCTGCTCGCGGAGAATCTCGGCGTGCCCGCAGTGCTGGGCGAGCTCGCGCAGCACGTGCAGGTAGACCCAGCGCAGCGGCAACGGTCCGCGCCGGTTGCCGGGCAACAGATCGTCCAGGTCGAGAGCCGCGGTGGCACGGCGGGCGGCAGCGCACGCTTCCCGGTGTGCCCGCCGTATGCCGTCGATGGTGTCGGTGTCGTCGAGCACGAACGACTCGTCCGGCGTCGCGGGGATGCCGATCTCGGCGCGCGACCGGCCGGTGACCGCCTCGTCGAACCAGACCTTCTCCACGAACGTGGCGTGCTTGACCAGCCCGAGCAGGGTGGTCCGCGACGGCACCAGCGACCGGCGCGCCTGCTCCTCGGTCAGCCCGTCCAGGCAGCTGTTGAGCATCGCGCGGTGCTGGTCGAGAAACGCCTCGAACTGCGCCCGCAGCGGCTGGTTGCGGACATCCTCGACGGCGGTGGGTGTCGTGGTCACTGCGACAGCATGCCAGCACGTGCCGACACTCGCTGCGTCCGGACGCGGCGCGAGTCAGCGTTGCACGCGGGCACCGGCCCCACGTACCAACGCCTCCACCTCGGCCAGACTGGCCATCGACGTGTCGCCCGGAGTGGTCATCGCCAACGCGCCGTGCGCGGCACCGTACTCCACCGCGAGCGCCAGGTCGCCGTCGCGTTCGAGCAGGCCGTAGATCAGCCCGGAGGCGAAACTGTCGCCGCCGCCGACCCGGTCCAGGATCTCCAGGCCGGGTCGGTGGGTGGCCTCGGCGAACGCGCCACCGGCCCAGGCGACCGCACCCCAGTCGTTCACGGTGGCGCTGCGCACCCCACGCAGGGTGGTCGCCACCACCTTGAAGTTGGGGTACGCCCGCACGACCGCCTCGATCATCGCCTTGAAGTTGCCCGTGTCGAGCGCGCCACTGTGGATGTCGGTGTCCGGCACCGGGAAGCCGAGGCAGGCGGTGAAGTCCTCCTCGTTGCCGATCATGACATCCACCAGGCGGGCCAGGCGGGCGTTCACCTCCTGGGCGCGCTCCTGGCCACCGACGGCCTTCCAGAGGCTGGGTCGATAGTTCAGGTCGTACGAGACGATGGTTCCGTGCCGTCGGGCGGCGGTCATCGCGGCCTCGGCGGTCTGCGCGGCGGTGTCGGACAGCGCGGCGTAGATGCCGCCGGTGTGCAGCCACCGGACCCCGAGCGTGCCGAAGAGGTGGTCCCAGTCGACATCGTCTGGTTTGAGCTGGCTGGCGGCGGAGTGGCCGCGGTCCGAGGTGCCGACCGCGCCCCGGACGCCGAAGCCGCGCTCGGTGAAGTTCAGGCCGTTGCGGACGGCGCGGCCGATTCCGTCGTACGGCAGCCAGGTGACGAAACGGGTGTCCACGCCTCCCTGCAGGATCAGGTCCTCCAGCAGCAGGCCGACCTCGTTGCGGGCGAACGCGGTGACGACCGCGGTCCGCAGGCCGAAGCAGCGGCGCAGGCCCCGGGCCACGTTGTACTCGCCGCCGCCCTCCCAGACCCGGAACTGGCGGGCGGTGCGTACCCGGCCCTCGCCCGGATCGAGCCGCAGCATGACCTCGCCGAGCGAGACCAGGTCGTAGTGGCAGTCGGCCTTCGGTCGGGGGTTCAGCACGCTCATGCCGCACCTCCGGCGGCGGCCAGCGCCGCCCGGGTGCGGGAGGTGATCTCGTCCCACTGCTCACCGGCGATGAGGTCGGCCGCCACCATCCAGCTCGCCCCGACGGCCAGGACCGCCGGGAGGGCCAGGTAGTCGGCGATCACCTCGGCGGTGATGCCGCCGGTGGGGATGAACCGCACGTTGCGGAACGGCGCCGCGAGAGCCTTGATCATCGCCGCGCCGCCGAGCTGCTGGGCGGGGAAGAACTTGACCACGTTCAGACCGGCGTCGAGGGCCATCTGGATCTCGGTGGCGGTGGCGGCTCCGGGCACCACCGGCACGCCGGCCTCTCGGCAGGCGCGGACCACGGCGGGCGCGAAGCCGGGGGTCACCACGAACCGGGCACCGGCTCCGATCGCCTGCTCGGCCTGCTCGACGGTGAGCACCGTGCCCGCGCCCACCGTGAGGTCGTCGCGAGCGGCGAGCGCCGCGATGGCGTCCAACCCGGCGGCGGTACGCAGGGTCACCTCGATCGCCGTCACACCGCCCTTGACCAGGGCGTCGGCGAGCGGTTCGGCGAGCCGCGCGTCGTCGAGCACCACCACTGGAAGCACCCGGCCGACCGGAAGCTGTTCAGACTCATGAACGTTGGTCACGTATGTGACCCTACTGGAGCTGTTCACCCTTCGCTAGAGTGGCCCCGTGTCCACCGCCCCCGACGACTTCCAGCCCGTCAAGTCGGCCGGGCGCACCCTCGATCTGCTCGAACTGCTCGCCGACCATCCGCAGCCCTGGGCGCTCGGCGACCTGGCCCGCACGCTCGGCATCCCGAAGAGCAGCCTGCACGGGCTGCTCCGGACGCTGACCAGCCGAGGCTGGGTTCGCACCGACGAGACCGGCACCCGGTTCCGGCTCGGCCTGCGGGCCCTGCGGGTCGGTGCGGCCTACCTCGACGGGGACGACCTGGTCGGTCTGCTCTCCGGGGTGCTGGACGAGTTGTCCCGCCGCTTCGGTGAAGCCGTCCACCTCGGCCGACTCGACGGCGACCAGGTCGTCTACCTCGCCAAACGGGAATCGGTGCACCGGCTGCGTCTCTACAGCGCCATCGGCCGTCGGCTACCGGCCCACGCGACCGCACTCGGCAAGGCGTTGCTCGCCGAACATCCCGAACACGAGGTGGACCACGCGCTGCCCTCGCCCCTGCCCCGGCTCACCCCGCACACGATCACCGACCGCGAGGACCTGCACGTCACGCTGGCCGCCGTGCGAGCCGCCGGGCACGCCGTGGACCGCGAGGAGAACACCGAGGGCATCACGTGCTTCGCGATGGCCGTACCGTTAGCCAGCCCGGCGGTCGACGCGGTGAGCGTCTCGGTGCCGGTCAGCCGGCTGCGACCGGATCTCGAAGCGGCGATCGTCGCGGCGCTGCGGGAACTCGTCGGCGGCCTCGCCCAGGCCCGCAGCATGCTGATCGCGTAGGCCGATCGCCCCACCACCCGACGCTCGCCCCTGCGGCCGCCGCGATCTGCGCCCGTGACACTCCGGGTTCGTGACAGTCAGCAATACGGTCCGTCAGGAATCCTGGCCCTGGAGGCGGGGTAGGCGAGAGCGCGGAACACCGCGCCGAGGTGCCGCGCCGCCACGGCCGGTCGCTGGCAGCCGCCGATGACCGGCCGAGGCGTTACGGGTGCTGGGTGCCGCGAGGCGGTCAGGTCCTGACGAGGGTCAACGGACGGTGGCCGAGTAGGACGTGGTGTCGACCTCACCCTCGCCGGTGAAGATCTCCGGTCCGGCTTGGACGCTGGTCAGGTACTTCGAGCTGCTCATCCAGCCACGGGAGACCACGTCGTTGGTGAAGTCGCGGAGGTCGAGTGTGGCGCTGGTCGTGTTGGTGGTCCGCACGTACGAGTAGACGTTCCAACTGCCCACGTGACCACGCCACACCTCCCAGGTGGTACCGGCGATGGTGACGGTGCCCTGGCGAGTGCCGGCCGGGGAGGCGTTGGAACGGTAGAGCCAGATCATCAGCTCGTCGGTGGGCTGGTCGTCCGCGCCCGGGTTCGCCATCGGGTGGAACCACATGTCGTACGCGACGTTCATCCGCGAGTCGCCGTTGGAGGTGACGTTGAACAACCAATGGGTGTCGACACTACGGTTCTCCGCGAGCTGCACCGGCAGCCCGGTGTTCGACCTCCGCCAGCCCCAGTGCCAGCCGAGGATCGCCGCCGCGTACGACTTGACGCTGCTCGGGTCGCCGCTCCAGTTGTAGCTGGTCCTCCACGAGAGGGGGTTCCCCGGCCCGCCACGGGACCAGATGCACTGGTTGCCCGTCGCACCGGTGGCACCCCACTGGTTGTTGGGAATCCAGTACCTGCCGATCTCGATCACGTCACTGCTGTCGCACAGCGGCCCGACCGGCGGCCAGTCGGGTATCGGCCCCGGGGTGGTCACGGTCGGCGTCGGGCCCGGGTTCACCGAGCCGGTGCAGGTCACCCCGTTGAGCGCGAACGAGGTCGGTACCGGGTTGCTGCCGTTCCACGAGCCGTTGAACCCGAAGCTCGCGGTGCCGTTGGTGCCGATCGACCCGTTGTACGACGCGTTGACCGCGGTCACCTGCGCGCCGTCCTGGGTCACCGTGGCGTTCCACGCCTGCGTCACCCGCTGCCCCGAGGCGTACGACCAGGTGAGTCGCCACGACGACACCGGATCGCCGAGGTTGGTGATGGTCACGTCGGCGTTGAAGCCGCCCTGCCACTCCGACGGGATGGCGTAGCGCACCGCACAACCGACGGCGGCGGCGTGTGCGACCGCCACTCCGACGGCGGCGGTGACGACGGTGCTGGCTACCACGGCGGCGAGCAGGGTGGTGCGCTTGCGTTTCACCATTGCTTTCTCCGTTCGATCCCGGCCGCGTCCGGACGGCCGGGATCGAACGCGTTCACCACAGCGACGGGACTCCGCCGAGCAGGTCGTGAGCGCGTACTGATGCGGCAGCCGGCAGCGGCATGTGCGTGGTCGAGCCGCGCCAGCGGCAGTGGCCCCGGCCGTCGCGGCCCGTCTCGCCCGGCGACCATGCCCGAAAGGTCACCCGGCAGACACGGTGCCCACTCGACCGCCCGGCATCGATGGCTGTCGCAGCGACGGTACGGTAACGGTTGGACGGCCGTCAATGAGCTCTTCGGTGGCCCGCATTCGCCGAACCACGCCTTGTCGGCCGACCACCATGGTCGGTGCCGCGACACAGACCGGCCGTGCGGGGCAAGCCCCGCACGGCCGGTGCGACTCGGTCAGATCAACCTGCGGTGCAGGACCTGATCTGCGGTCGAGCGCTGGAGTTGCCGTTCATCATCGTGGTGAAGCCGAACGTGTTGCCGCTGCCGTTGGAGCGCATGGTCATCACGTTGCCGCTGCTGTCCCAGGTGGGGTTGCCACTCCAGGTGGCGGAGATCCGCTGCGGCGGAGTGATCTCGACGACCACCGACCAGGTGCTGGCCCCACTGACCGTCACGGAGGTGTTGTAGCGGTCACCCCAGACCTGGCCCGGCGTCACCGTCGCGGTGCAACCACCACCGGGCGGCGGGGTCGTCGGGTTACCGGTGGGCGGCGGGGTGGTCGGGTCGCCGGTGGGCGGCGGGGTGCCGTTGTTCAACGCGGCGAGCACCGCGTCGTACGCCGGCTTCTTCTGGCCGCTGCCGTTGAACAGCAGCGGGCTCTCGTTCGAACGCCACGAGTCCGAGTCACGGATGCCCCAGACGGTGATGCCCTTGCAGCGCGCGACGGCGAGGCAGTCGTTGACCACGTTGCGGTACGCGTCGGACGGCGCGTTCCGGATGTCCAGCTCGGTGATGTGCACGTCGACGCCGAGGGCGGCGAAGCTGGACAACGTGGTGCGGTAGTTGCTCGGGTAGTTCGAACCGCCGGTGAAGTGCGACTGAAGGCCGACACAGTCGATCGGCACGCCACGGCTCTTGAAGTCCTGGACCATCCGGTAGACGGCCTGGGTCTTGGCGTCGTTCCAGTTGTCGATGTTGTAGTCGTTGTAGCAGAGGTCGGCGTTCGGGTCGGCCTGGCGCGCGGCCCGGAAGGCCGCCTCGATCCAGTCGTCGCCGGTGCGCTGGAGGTTCGAGTCGCGGCGGGCGCCGCTCGATCCGTCCTCGAACGCCTCGTTCACCACGTCCCACCACTCGATCTGGCCCCGGAAGTGGGTGGCGACCTGGGTCACATGGTTGAGCATGGCGTTGCGCAGGGTGGGACCGGACATGTTGCGCATCCAGTCGGGCTGCTGCGAGTGCCAGGCGAGGGTGTGCCCCCGGACCAGCATGCCCTGGCTGCGGGCGTGCTGGACCAGCCGGTCGGCGGTGCCGTAGTTGAACTGCCCCTGCTGCGGCTGGAGCGCGTCGATTTTCATCTCGTTCTCGGCGGTGACCTGGTTGAACTCGCGGTTCAGGATGCTCGTGTACGCCGAGTCGTTGAGCCTGTTCACCGCGACGGCGGTGCCGAAGTACCGGCCGCGCTCAGCCGCCGAGGCACCGAGGGTGCTCGCGGCGCTGGCACTGCCGGGAAGGACCACGGCGGCCACGGTGGCGAGCAGGCCGACGGCGGCCGAGACGGCGAACGCGGTACGCACTCGCCTCGACCGTCCAGGTGCTCGGGAAGAGTTGGCCATCTGACGCTCCTTCCAGGTCCGGTGGCCCGTAGCCGGGCAGCATGAATCCGGACTTTTGGGTGCGGACTTGATTGACTACGCGATCCGGGCTAATGGTTCGCAGCGCCCTTACGGGGCCGAAGTATTGCAGCGGGATTTCACACACGTCAATGGTTTCCGGAAGTTTCCTCGGAAGTTTCGGAGCATGACTGGGCGCGACGGCGGTCGCCGTCGCGCCCCGGGGGGGGGGCGGTGCTGTCGGTACTACCCGGCGGTACAGGTGGGACTCAACGTGCCGGCGGTGCCGGTGCCCTGGAAACCGAACTCGGTCGACCCGCCGGCGGAGATGGACCCGTTGTAGGTGACATTGCTGAACGTGACCGCGCCGCTGGAGCCGCTGCGCTGGGTGTTCCAGGCGTTGGTGACGCTGACGCCGGAGGGCAGCGTCATGGCAACCGTCCAGCCGTTGACCGGGGCCGGGCCGGCGGTGACCCGCACGGTGGCGACGAAGCCGCCCGTCCACTGGTCGACCGACACCGACGCGGTGCAGGCACCGCTCGGCGGCGGCGTGCTCGGCGGCGGAGTCGTGGGCGCAGGCGTGGTCGGCGGCGCAGGCGTGGTCGGCGCAGGCGTGGTCGGCGGGGGCGTGGTCGGGCTGTCGGCGAGGACCGGGGTCTGCCAGTCCCGCCACTCGGGCAGGCTGCCGGCCTTACGGCTGGAGATCCGGAAGACGCCCGCCGAGCTGCCCGTCTTATGCAGGAACTTCTGGATGTGCTGCTGCAACGGGGTCCGCCACTCCGACCGGGCGGCGCAGTGCGTGCCGTCCTGGACGTCCGACCAGTAGGTGATGTTGTCGCCCGCGCCGAGCGCCCGGTAGACCTCCGCGCCGGCCAGCGCCGCGACGCTGGACGAACGCGCTGCGAGCCAGTCGATGTGCGGATTGTCCATGATGAACAATCCGCGCGGGGCCACCATGGCCACCGTCTGGTGGGTGTCCACCGGCAGGTTGGCCGGGTTGCCGGTGTACGAGCCGAAGGCGTCACCGAGCCACGGCTGCTCACCGTACGCGCTGCTCAGCGGCTGAGAACCGGACTCGCCCGGGATGCCCCGGAAGATCGGCGAACCGGCACTGCCCGACTCGATGGGCATGGTCAGGGCGATGCGCTGGTCGAACGCCCCGGTCACGAAGGCGCCCTTGCCGTAGCGGGAGCACCCGGTGACACCGGTCGCGTCCGCGCGCAGGATGCCGCCACCGGACTGCTCGATGACGTCGATGATCCGGCTCACGCCCCAGGCCCAGGCGACCAACAGTCCACTACTGCTGGACGAGCCGTAGATGGTGTAGAAGGCACCCTGCTTGTTGTTGCGGGGGGTGCCCTCGCGTCCCACCGCGAGCGGGTCGTAGCTGATCACCGCAGCGCCGGCGGCCCGAATGGTGGCGGTGTCGGCACCGAACCCGCCCAGCACCACCACGGCCGGATAGGGCGCGGTGCCACTGCTGGGTAGTTGCACGCTCGCCGAGAAGCTGGCGCTGCGACCGTTGTGCGCCACGTTCACCGTGATGGAGGTGTTCGAGACGGTGCCGCTGACGGTCTGCGGTTTCGCCGGCTTGTCACCGTAGACGTACCGCTGCGCGAGTTGCTTGGTGGCGGCGCGCTGGCAGCGCCAGTCCGCCTTGGTGGCGATCCGACTCCCGTCGGGTTTGCGGAAGGGGTCGGGCAGTCGGGAGTTGGCCGTGGTCGAGCCAGGATCCGGGGTGGGGCAGTCGACCCCCTCGTCCTCCACCGGCGAGACGGCCGCTAGCCGGGCGGTGGCCCGGGCCGTGTCGGCCGGCGCCACGAGCCATGACGCGGTAAGGGTGAGTGCCGTCACCGCCAGCACGACGACCGTCACGCGGGTCCGGGAACGGCCCAGCTTCGTGATCACGGAGAACCTCTTCGGGGGCAGGCAGCGCAGGGACAACCAGCAGAATCGAGGTACATCGATAGCCGGTTGAGGGGAAGTTTCGACCCGGGCAGCGAAACATGTCAATATGGTTTCGGTGGTTTTCGGCGACCGATCCGACAGCGGGACAATCGATCACGACCTGCCGCCACCGATCGCGCGCGAAGCCGACATCATTCCGAGCCGACCGACCCGGCACCGCGCGAGGCGCACCCGGATGATCGGAGCGCGCCAAGGCGCCCACCGACCGCAACCCGGGGGCAAGCGACCGCCAGCACGGCGAGCGGCGATCGGATCTCACCTTTTTGCATTCGTCGTGCTCAATGTTCGGGCTCGCACCGCCCCCAATCACGCGCTGACCAGTGACGTCGACCCGAATCGGCGGACCGGGGTGGGAGCGGCACACACGAAGCCCACGTCAACCCCCGCGCAACCATTGACCTGATTCGATTGTTCTGCCTATATTCTCGGAATAGTTGTCGTAAGTTTACCGAGATTTTCGGTCGCGTTCGGTCGGCTGGTCGCAACTCGTGCCGACGAGGGACGGTGTCGGGCCGGCGCGACAGGACCCAGGAGGAAGACAGCAGATGTCGCAGCTCATCCTGTTCGCGATCGACATCGGCGCGGTGGTGCTGCTCGTCTTCGGGCTCTACTTCCCGAGACACCGCCGCCGTGACCTCGTCGTCGCCTACCTCGGCGTCAACGTCGGTGTCCTCGCGGTGGCGAGCGCGCTCAGCGCCAGCAACGTCGGTGCCGGGCTCGGGCTCGGGCTGGCGCTGTTCGGCGTACTGTCGATCATTCGCCTGCGGTCGACGGAGCTTGACCAGCACGAGGTCGCGTACTACTTCTCAGCGCTGGCCCTGGGCATCCTCGGCGCGCTGAGCACCACCTCGGTCTGGCTCAGCGCCGGGTTGATGGCCCTCATCCTCGTGGTGATGTTCCTGGGCGACCATCCCCGGCTGCTCCGTCACTACCGGCACCAGATCATGGTGCTCGACTCGGCCGTGACCGACCACGTGACCCTCGTCGCCCAGCTGGAACAGCTGCTCGGCGCACGCGTGCACGTCGCCACCGTGCAACGACTCGACATGGTCAACGAAACCACCGTGGTCGACGTCCGATACTCGGTCAACGGCCGCGCCACCCGGGCCACGCCCGCCCCGGCGCAGGCGGGAGCCAACCGATGAGCACCGAGGCGATCACCGCGCCGCTGACCCACATGGACCCCATCGGCCTGACCGAACTCATCGAGCGGGCCGCGTTGCAGACCAGGGTGGACCGCAAGTACCTCGTCCCACTCGACCGACTGCCGCACCTGCTGGAGCAGCTCGTGCCGCACGCACGGGTGCTGGACATCGACGGCGCGCGGAGCTTCCGCTACGAGTCGGTGTACTTCGACACCGCGAGGCTGGTCAGCTATCACGGCGCGGCCTACCGGCGGCGACGCCGCTTCAAGGTACGCACCCGCACCTACCTCGACTCGGCCCAGTGCTGGCTCGAAGTCAAGATCAGCGGAGCGCGGGACAGCATCACCAAGCACCGGCTGCCGTACGACCCGCGCCATCGCACCACCGTCGGCCCCGGTCAGGACTTCGTCGAGGACGCGCTGGTGCGGGAGGCGATCTGCCCGCCCGCCGGCAGCGTGCTCGACCCGGTGCTGGTCACCGCCTACCGACGGGCCACGCTGCTGCTGCCGGCAACCGCCAGCCGGGTCACCATCGACACCGAACTCGCCTGGCAGGCCGGTGACGCGTCCCTGCAACTGCCCGCCCTGGCCGTGGTCGAGACCAAGACCAGCGCCGCCGCGTCACCCGCCGACCGGATGCTGTGGCAACAGGGGCTGCGGCCCGCCCGCATCTCCAAGTACGCCACAGGTCTGGCCGCGCTACGTCCGGAGCTGCCGGACGCGCCCTGGCGTCGCACACTGCGCCGCCACTTCCGTACCACGACGTCGGTGGGCACGGCACCGACCGCCACCACCCACCGTCCCGTACAGGAGGCATCGTGCGTCTGACCGACCGCAGCGCCGGCACCTCGGCGGCACCCCTGCGCATCGCGGGGGTCGCGGCCGTCGCCGTGCTGGTCGCCGGGATCCTCGTCCCGTCGCCCACACCGGCCGGCGCTGAACCCGTCGCCGACACGTCCAGTTCCAGTACCCGGGTCGACCAGGCCGAGGCCGCCCGCACCGCCGCGGACACCGCGGCGGCTGCCGAGGCCGCCGACGACCTGGTCGGCGACATCGGCTTCTCCGTACCCAGCGGTACCTTCTCCGGCGAGGTCTCGGTGTCGCTGACCACCACCGTCAGCGGCGCCCAGATCCGGTACACCACCGACGGAAGCCTGCCGAACGCACAGTCGCCGCTCTACTCCGGATCGGCGCTGCGGTTCACCCGTACGACCCAGCTGCGGGCGCAGGCGTTCGTCGGACAGACCGCCTCGGGCGCGCCCGGCACCGCCATGTACGTGGCCCGCAACACCAGCGCCGCACACGACCTGCCGATCATCCTGATCGACTCGTACGGCGCGGGCCGACCCGACCGGCAGTACTTCGACTCCACCACGATGATCTTCGAACCGAACGGTGGCAGCACCTCCCTGGCCGCCGCGCCCGCCGTGGCCACCCGGGCCGGGTTCCGGCTGCGCGGGCAGTCGTCGTCGATGTTCGACAAGACACCGTTCCGCATCGAATTCTGGGACAACGACGACGATGACGCCGACTACCCGGTGCTCGGCATGCCGGCCGACTCCGACTGGGTGCTGCGCGGGCCGTTCAGCGACAAGTCCCTGATCCGCGACGCGTTCATCTACGACCTCGGGCGGCAGATGGGTCTGCCCGCGCCCCGGTACGCCTTCGCGGAGTTCTACCTGAACACCGACGCCGGACCGGTCGGGGCCGACGACTACATGGGCGTCTACATGATCGTGGAGACGATCAAGAACTCCAAGAACCGTCTCGACCTCAAGCAGCTACGCGAGGACGACCGGACCCTGCCGAGGATCACCGGCGGCTACATCTGGAAGTTCGAGTGGATGGCGGCCGAGGAGCCCACCCTGCCCTGCACCGGCCCGACGGCGACCTGCTGGAACTACCTGGAGGTCGCCGATCCGTCGCCGCTGCAACCCGAGCAGCGTGACTGGTTGCGCAACCACATCCAGGAGTTCCACAACGTGCTACGAGCACCGAACTTCGCCGACCCGACAACCGGTTACCGGGCGTACATCGACGTGGACTCCTTCATCGACCAGCTCATCATCAACGAACTGAGCCGGGAGATGGATTCGTACATCCGCAGCGCGTACTTCTACAAGGACCGCGACACCAAGATCTTCGCCGGTCCGCTCTGGGACTACGACCTCAGCTTCGGGGTGGGTGGCTTCTTCCAGAACGACCAGATCGCCGGCTGGCAGTACCAGCAGATCCGCCAGCCGCTGGCCAACGACTGGTACACGCAGCTGATGCGCGACCCGGCCTTCGTCAACGAGGTACGGCTACGTTGGCAGTCGTTGCGTCAGGGTCTGCTCTCGGACGCGTCGCTGCAGTCCCTGGTCAACCAGCTCAGCGCACCGCTGACGGCCGCCGCGCAGCGCAACTTCCAGCGTTGGCCCAACCTGAGCAGCCGGATGGTCGGGCCGTTCATCACGCCGACCGCGCCGACCTGGCAGGGGCAGGTCGACTTCATGCGGGACTGGATGCTGCGCCGGGCGGCCTGGCTCGACTCCACCGCCGGTTGGGGCGGGTCGACCACTCCCCCGCCGACCACGCCGCCGCCCACCACGCCCCCGCCGACGACTCCCCCGCCCTCCACGCCGCCGACGACCACGCCGCCGCCCACCGCAGGTGGCTGCACCGCGACCTACACGGTGGTCAACCAGTGGGCAGGTGGCTTCCAGGGCGAGGTTCAGGTCACCGCGGGCAGTTCGCCGATCACCGGGTGGACGGTGACCTGGACCTACCCGGCCGGTCAGACGGTCACCCAGGCGTGGAACGCGACCGTCACCAGTCAGGGATCGACGGTGACCGCTCGTAACGTCAGCTACAACGGCAGTCTCGGCGCGGGTGCCAGCACCACGTTCGGATTCCTCGGCTCCACCAGCGGCACGCCCAGCACACCGACGCTGACCTGCACGGCCGGCTGACGAACCACGCACCCACCCACAGGACCTGTCCGGGCGGCCTGCCCGGCACCAGACCAGTGTCGCTCTGGTGCCGGGCGGTTCCCGGTCAGATCAGACCTCTCGGGTGCCGGGTGCCGTGGCCCGATCGTCCTGGTCGGCCAGCAACGCCACGACGTCGTCGACGCTGTCCACCGCGCGGCCACCGCCGGCCAGTTCGACCTCCACCCCGTACTCCAGCTCGATGGCGTCGACCAGACGCAGCAGCGCGAGCGAGTCGACGCCCAGGGCGATCATGGACTCGCCGGAGAGGACGTCGTCGACCGCGACGGCACCGCCGGTGGCCGCGCTGACCAGCTCCGCGATCCGTACGCGCCGTTCGGTGGCGGTCATGCTCAGGACTCCTTTCCGGACGTACGGACGACCTCCGCGATCTCGGCGATGGTCGGGGTGTCGAAGAAGGCGTCCAGCGGCACCTCCACACCGAGCCGCTGCTGGATCCGGCCGCTGATCCGGGTGATGTGCAACGAGTGCCCACCCAGGTCGAACAGGTCCTCGTGCACGCCGATGTCGGGGATGCGCAGCACCTCCTGCCAGATGAGCCGCAGCTGTGACACCACCGGGTCGTCGTCCGTCTCGGCCGGGTCACCGGTGGTGGGCGACGCCGAGGCGACCGGCCCGGGGTCCACCGCCGGAGCCGTCGAGGCCAGCAGGGCGGCCCGGTCCACCTTGCCGTTCGGGTTCAGCGGCAGCCGGTCGAGCACCACGTAGGCGTTGGGCAGCACGGCGGGCGGCAGGCTCAGCGTCAGGTGCCGACGCAGTTCGGCCGGGGTCACGACGACACCGGCCCGGCACACCACGTACGCGACCAGCGACGCCTCCCCCGCGTCCTCCCGCAGCACGGTGGCCGCGCCGACCACGTCCGGGTGCTCCAGCAGTCGGGCGTCGACCTCCCCCAGCTCGATCCGGTGTCCCCTGACCTTGACCTGGTCGTCGAGGCGGCCGAGGAACTCGATCCGCCCGTCCGGCAGCCAGCGGCAGCGGTCACCGGTGCGGTAGAGCCGACCGCCGGGCGGTGCGAACGGGTCCGGTCCGAACCGCTCGGCGGTCAGGTCGACGCGCCCCCGGTAGCCGTCGGCGAGCCCGGCACCGCCCAGGTACAGCTCGCCGGGCACCCCGACCGGCACCGGCCGGCCCGCGGCGTCCAGCAGGTACGCCCGCACGTTCGGCAGCGGCCGTCCGATGGTGACCTCGTCGACCTCGGCCGGGATCTCGGCCATGGTCGCGTAGACGGTCGCCTCGGTCGGGCCGTACCCGTTGACCAGTCGAGCGGTGCGGGCCCGCAACTTGCGGGCGAGGGTGACCGGCAGCGCCTCGCCGCCGGTGAGCGCCACCAGTGGCGACGCCGTGGTGCCCTCGCCGGTCGGAGCGGTGGTGCCGAGACCGGCCTCCAGCAAGACCCGCCAACCCGACGGGGTGGCCTGTGCGTGGGTCACTCCGGCGGCGTGGAGCAGGCGGAGCACGGCCGGGCCGTCCAGGGCGCTGATCCCCGAGGCGACGACCACCCGGCCGCCGGTGACCAGCGGCAGGAAGACCTCCACCGTGGAGATGTCGAACGACAGCGAGGTCAGGTGCAGCCACCGGTCCGTCGGTCCGCTGCCCAGCAGGTCACGCACGCCGAGCAGCATGTTCGTCAACGCGCCGTGGGGTACCGCCACGCCCTTGGGCCGCCCGGTCGAGCCGGAGGTGTAGAGCACGTACGCCAGGTCCCGCGTGGTCGGTTCCTCGGCGGGAGGCGGCGGCTGCGGGCCGTCGAGCAGGTCGAGCCGGTCGAGGGCGAGCGTTGGCCGGGTCGACCGGCCCTCGGTGCGGGTGACCACCAGGGCCGGCTCGGCGTCGGCCAGCACCATCTCCTGCCGGGCCGGTGGATGCGCCGGATCGATCGGCAGGTACGCGGCCCGGCGACGCAGCACCGCCAGCAGGGTCACCACCGCCTGCCAGGACCGGTCCAGCGCGACCGCGACCAGCGCGCCGGGCCCCACCCCGCGCTGCCGGAGGACCTCGGCGAGCCGGTTGGCGGCGGCGTCCACCTCGGCGTAGCTGAGGGTACGGTCGCCGTCGACCAGTGTCGGGGCGTCCGGCGCCGCCGCGACCCGGGCGGCGAACAGGGCGGTCACCGTGGTCTGCGGGTAGCCGCGGATGGTGTCGTTCCAGCCGGTGGTGACCTGGTCGAACTCGTCGGCGGGCAGCACCGGCAGGTCGGCCACCGGTCGGTCGGGGTCGGCGACCGCCGCGGCGAGCAGGGTCCGCAGGTGGTCACCGACCCGGCGTACCGCCTCGGTGTCGATCGCCGCCGGAGTGTGCTGGAGGCTGATCGTGAGCCCGGTGGATGCGTCGACGATCTGCACGTGCAGGGCGTTGCGGGCGGCCCCGCAGAACATGGTCCAGTCGACCTGGCTGGCCACCCCGGGGAAGGTCGGCTCCGCGCCGCGCCGCCGGTAGCCGATGCTGACCGGTGTCACCGCCGGGGTCGGCCGCAGACCGGGCACCGCGTGGGTCAGCGGAACCGCACGATGGCGGTAGACCTCGCGCAGCCGGGCCCGAACGGCGCGTGCGTGCTCACCGAAGGTGCCCTCGGCCGGGTCGACGGTCACCGGCAGTTCGTTGACGAACAACCCGATCCGGTCGGCCTGGTCCGGGGTCCGGGTGGACAGTGACACCCCCAGCGGGATCGCGCCGTTGCCGTACCGCCCGAGCAGCGTGTGCAGCGCGGTGAAGAGCAGTTCGAAGCGAGTCACCCCGAGCGACCGGGCTGCCCGGTCGAGCCCGTCGGTCACCTCGGCCGGCAGGTCGACGGCGACCGCGACCCCCGGCTCGGCACCGGTCGGGCAGCGACGCAGGCCGGGCAGCACCACCGGCTGCGGGCCGGTCCAGTGCCGTGCCCAGTAGGCGCGGGCGGCGGGCAGGTCGGCGGCGACGCGGTGCTGTTCGGCGGCGGCGAGACCGGCGTACCCGTCGGCGGGCGGAGCGGGGCGGAGCGGTGCGCCGTCACGGGCCGCCGCGTACGCCTCGGCCAGCTCCCGGACCAGCACGTCCTTGGACATGCCGTCGAAGGCCAGGTGGTGTGCCGTGACCAGCAGCAGGTGGGTGCCGTCGGCGGCGGACAACAGGGTGAACCGGGCCAGCGGGCCGGTGCGCAGGTCGTACGGCCGGGCGATCTCCTCGGTGATACGCGCCTCGGTCAACTCGCCGAAGGTGACCGACGAACGGCTGTCGGAGGGGGCGAGACGCGGACCGCCGTCGTCGTCGCCGGTGACCCGGGCGAGGAGGATCGGATGCCGCTCGGTCGACGCGACGCACGCGGCGACGAGTGCCGTGCGATCGAGGTCAGCGGCGAACCGGATGCCCAGCGCCATGTGGTACGCGGTGCCGGCGACCCCGGCCTGCTCGGTGAACCAGACGGCGTGCTGTGCGTATGTCGCCTCGGCGGTGCCCACATGCGCTCCCTGGGTTGTGCTGGTGGTGGTCAGTCGTCGAACAGGTCGGTGAGCTGCCGCTTGAGCACCTTGCCGCCCTCGTTGCGGGGCAACTGGTCCAGCAGCAGCAGCCGGGCCGGCAACTGGTAGTCGGCCAGCCGGTCGGCGAGGAATCCGCGCAGTGCCGGCAGGGAGAGGCCGTCCGGGTCGGCGTGCGGTCGGGGTACGACGGCCGCGGCGACAGCCGAGCCGAGCACCGGGTGCGGCACGCCCACCACCGCCGCCTGGGCGACCAGCGGATGTTCGTGCAGCGCCGCCTCGACCTCCAGGGTGGAGACCTTGAACGCCCCGGTCTTGATGACGTCCTGATGCCGGTCGGTGAGATACAGGTAGCCGTCGGCGTCGACGCGACCGATGTCGCCCATCCGGACCCAGCCGTCGCGGAAGGTGGCCCGGTTGGCGGCGTCGTCGCGGTAGTAGGAGCGCGGGTGCGGGGCGCGCAGCCAGACCTCGCCCGTGCTGCCGGGAGGCAGTGGTGTCCCGTCGGCGTCGGCGACCATCAACCGGCCGCCGAGCGGCCGGCCGACCGAGTCCCGCCGCGACGGGTCGTACACCATCGTGGTCTGGGCCGGTGCCGCTTCGGTGGAGGTGTAGTAGTTGACGATCGTGGCGGTCGGGAAGGTCGCTGCCAGTCGGGCGGCGACCGCCGGTGCCAGCGGCGCGGCGGTGGAGCCGATCAGGTGTACGCCGCCGGTGTGGCGGCCCTCCAGTGCCCCGGAGTCGAGCAGTTCGTGGGCGATCGACGGGACGACGAAGAGCGTCCCGGTCCCGGGTGCCTCGATCAGCCGGGCGAACCGGGCCGGGGTGAAGCGCGGCAGGGTGAGCGCGGTGGCCTTGGCCGTGAGCGCGTTGAGCAGCATCGTCTGGCCCGCGTTGGTGCCGATGGCGAAGGCGTGCAGGAACTTCTCCGAGTGGCCGAGGGCCAGCCGACGCGGATGGTTCGGGGCACCGGCGGTGAGGTTGGCGTGGCTGGCCGCGACGCCCTTGGGTCGCCCGGTCGTGCCGGAGGTGTAGAGGATCTGCGCCAGGTCGGTGGGGCGGGGCATGGTCACGGCGGGGGCGGTCGGCACCTCGGCGAGCAGTTCACCGCAGCCGTACACCGGTGTCGCGGCGGGCACGGCCGGTGCCGGCGTGCTGTCGCCGTGGACGACGGCGGTGGCCGCGCAGTGCGTCAACGCGTACCCGAGTTGTCCGGCGGCGAGCCGGTCGGACAGCGGGACGGCGACCCCACCGGCCCGCAGCACCCCGCAGTACGCCACGGCGAACGACGTCCAGTCCCGGGCGCCGAACAGCAGGCCCACCCGGTCGCCGGGCCGCAGCCCTCGGGCGCTCAGGGCGGCGGCGACCG
This sequence comes from Micromonospora sp. DT48, assembly GCF_049844495.1. Classification (NCBI taxonomy): domain Bacteria; kingdom Bacillati; phylum Actinomycetota; class Actinomycetes; order Micromonosporales; family Micromonosporaceae; genus Micromonospora; species Micromonospora sp. DT48. The sequence continues at coordinate 60,035 of NZ_JBNCLE010000007.1, read as the reverse complement.
AACGCGCACCGGCGGACCATTCGGCGAAGGTCAGCGTGGCCACGCCGTGCACCTCGACGGCCACCCGGTCCGGATGCACGGCGGTGCGCCAGTCGAGCAGGTCGGGCACGGTACGGACGGTGGTGGCTCTCACGACCGGCCCACCCCGGACGCCGTGGCCGGTGCCGGTTCGCCCTCGACACCGCCGGTCCTCGCGCGGCGTTCCTCGAGGCCGATCAGGTCGTCCGGCGGGGCGTCGGGTACCTCGTCGTCGAACCGGGCGAGCACCGGCGTGGCCAGCGACACCAACGCGGTCAACGCGATGCAGACGCCGAACAGCACGTAGAGCAGCCCGTGTCCGCGTCCCGGACCGACGCCGATGACCACGCCGACGGTGTCGGCGAGCGGACCGTCGGCGAGCAGCATCGGTTCCACCACCCGGGCGGCGGCCGGTGCGACGAGTCCCCAGCCCAGTGGCAGGGTGGACTGCGCGACCATCTGGTTGAGCGCGAAGACCCGGCCGTGGACGCGCGGCGGCACCTTGGTCTGGATGATGGTGTTGTAGACGCCGTTGACGATGCCGAGCGCCAGGTACATGCCGAACGCGCCGGCACCGATGACCAGCAGATTCGGTCGTAGCCCGGTGACCACGGCCGCCACCGCGATGCCGAGGGTGCCGAACAGCACCGCCCGCATCCGGCGGCGACGCGGGCCGCCCCAGACCAGCATGACCAGGCCGCCGGTCGCCGCGCCGATCCCGCCGGTCAGCGCCACCTGCGCCACCTGGTCCAACTCGGCGAAGCCCAACACCAGCGGGGAGACCAGGAACAGCACGGGGAACAGGAAGAAGTTCAGCGCCGCGAAGAACGCCAGCATGGCGCGGAAATGCCGGCGCCGCAGCGAGTAACGCAGCCCGGCGAGGATCTCCGCGCCGATGCCCTCCCGGCGTCGCAGCGCCAGCGTACGAGGGAACGTCACGGCGGCCAGCACGCCGAGCGCGAACAGGTAGCACGCGACGTCGATGAGCAGGATGCCGCGCAGTCCGACGGCTTGCAGCAACGCCACGGCGAGCAGCGGCACGGTGAACTGGGTGAGGCCGACGGCGGTCTGGGCGAGGCCGTTGGCGTGCCCGAGGAAACGCTTGGGCACCAACTGCGGCACCGCCGAGACGAAGGCCAACCGTTGGAAGGCCAACGCCACCGACAGCCACGCGGTGAACGGGTAGAAGTGCCACACCTGGACCCGGTCGACCAGCACCAGCGTGGCCATCACCGCGACGGCGCTGCCCGCCGCGGCGCAGGCTGCCAACAGGACGCGGCGTCGACTGAAGCGGTCGACCACGGCACCGGCCAGCGGGGCGACGAGCAGGCCGGGCATCAGCGCGAGCACCGCGAAGAGGGCGAACCGGGCGAGCGAGCCGGTCTGGGTGTAGATCCACAGGGGTACGGCGAAGGTGGTCAGCGCGGTGCCCAGGCCGGAGAGGATCTGACCGGCGGCGACCATGCCGAAGCGGCGCAGGCTCGGCGGTGGCGCGGCATCGACCGCCGTCCGCGCCTCGGATGCCTCGGCCCGGTCGTGTCGGGACACCCCGGCGAGCTGCCACGCGGGGGGCGCGCCGGTCACCGGGGGCCGGTCGGTTCCGGCGGAAGCCGGATCGTCGAGCCGGCGGTGTGCGCCGGTGACGATCTCGGCCAGCTCGGCGGCCCGGTACTTGAGGAAGTAGTGTCCGGCCTCGTCGATCACGGCGAGCGCGGTGCGGTCGGTGAGGAAGTGCCACTCCCGGTAGCGTTCCTCGTAGAAGTCGGTGCTGCGGTCGCGCTCACCGACCACCGAGACGATCGGGGCGCGCAGCGGAGTCACCCGTTGCCGCATGAGTTCGGTGAAGTACTCCTCGGACACCTCGGCGTCGTGCCGCATCGCGCGGATCAGGAACCGGACCTCGTCCGCAGCGAGCGATCCGACGTTGGTGCCCTGCGCCTGCAACCAGGTGCGGTAGATCCGGTCACTGCGCAGCCGTTCGGCCAAACGCAGCCGCAGCAGCGGCCCGAGCAGGCCGCCGGTGGGCCGCCCGAAGGGGAAGACCGCGCCGAGGTAGACAGCCGTCAGCTCCCGCCCGGCGGCCTCCAACCGCCGGGCGACCTCCACCGCCAGGGCTCCGCCGGGGCCGCAGTGTCCGTACAGGATCAGTGGCCCGGGAGCCCGCTCCAGCACCTCGGCGACCACCTCGGCGGCGACCTCGTCGAGGGGTGCCGGGTCGTCCGCCAGGCCGATGTCGTGCCCCGGCACCGCCACCGACAGCAGCCGGTAGCCGGGCGGCAGCGCGTCGGCCAACGGCTGGTAGACCACGGCGCTGCCACCGCCGTAGGGGACGCAGACCAGGGTGGCGGTCCGCGCGGCGGCGGGCATCGGCGGGGTCAGTTCGTGCAACAGGCCCACGCTGCCCCCGGCGTCCCCGGCGACCAGACCGGCCAGGTCGCGTACGGTGCGGTGCCGGAACAGGTCCATCACGCTGACCGTCGGCGCGGTCCCGGCCACCACGGCGGGCAGCTCCCGGCGCAACCGGGCCACCACCTGCGTGGCGAGCAGAGAGTGCCCGCCCAGGTCGAAGAAGTCGTCGGTGGCCCCGACCTCGTCGAGACCGAGCACGTCCCGCCAGATCCCCGCGACCAGGATCTCCACCGGCCCGTCGGGGGCCACCCGCGCACCGGTCGGTGGCTCGTCGGTCGGGTCGGGCAGGGCCCGCCGGTCCACCTTGCCGTGTGCCTGCAACGGCAACCGGTCCAGGTGGACCCAGCGGCTGGGCAGCATGTGTTCGGGGAGTCGGTCGGCCAGGTGGCGACGCAGCCGCGCCGGTTCCCAGACGGTCTCGCCGGGCAGCGGCTCCAGGTAGGCCACCAACCGGTCGGCACGCAGCAGCACCGCCGCCTGCGCCACACCGGGGCAGTCCCGCAGCGCGGCCTCGATCTCACCGAGTTCGACCCGGTAGCCACGGATCTTCACCTGATGGTCCCGGCGGCCGAGGAAGACCAGGTTCCCGTCGGAGCGCCAGCGGCCCAGGTCCCCGGTGCGGTACAGGCGCGCGCCCGGTGGGCCGTACGGGTCGGGTACGAACCGCTCGGCGGTCAGGTCGCCGCGGCCGAGGTAGCCCCGGGCGAGTCGGTCACCACCGAGGTACAGCTCGCCGGGCACGCCGACCGGCACCGGACGCATCCGCTCGTCGAGCACGTACACCCGGGCGTGCGGCAGGGGTCTGCCGACGGGCACCGGCCCGCTGTCCGGCCCGTCGGTGCTCACCTCGTAGGTGGTGACACCGACGGTCGCCTCGGTGGGGCCGTAGTGGTTGACCACCCGGGCTCGACCGACGGCGGCCAGCGGGCGTGTCCGGCCCAGATCGGACGGCTCACCGCCGAGGATCAGCGCGCGCCTCGGCAGCAGGTCCGCCACGGCGGCGTCGGCGGTCAGGGCGGCCAGGTGCGAGGGGGTGATCTTCAGGTAGTCGATCCGGTGGTTGCGTAGCGCCTCGGCCAGTTCCGCGCCGGTGCACCGACGCGGCAGCAGCCGCACCGTGCCGCCGGTAGCCAGGGCCAGGTAGAAGACGGTGACGCTGAAGTCGAACGACATCGACTGCATCAGCCCGTACCGGGCGGCCGGCACCACCGCGAGGCGGTCGGCGACCCCGTCCAGGTACCGCAACACCTGCCGGTGCGGCACCGCCACGCCCTTGGGGGTGCCGGTGGAACCGGAGGTGTAGATGACGTACGCGAGGTGGTCGGGGGTCGCGGTGGCCGGTGGCGGGTCGGTGGGTCGGCTCGCCACGTCGACCTCGTCCAGGTCGACCACCGGCACCTCGTCGGGTAGCCGGTCACCCAACCCGCCACTGGTGAGCACCAGGGTCGGGTGGGCATCGGCGAGCATCAGGCCGAGCCGCCCGGTGGGCTGCTCCGGGTCCAGCGGCAGGTACGCCCCGCCGGCCCGTAGCACGCCGAGCAGGGTCACCGCCAGGTCGACCGACTGCTCCAGCAGGACACCGACCAGCCGGTCCGGGCCGATGCCCCGGGTACGCAGCCAGTGGGCGAGCTGGTTGGCCCGGGTGTCCAACTCCTCGTAGGAGACGGTGTCGGGGCCACACGTCACGGCCGGAGCCTGCGGGGTCGCGGCGACGTGCGGGGCGACGAGGTCGGCCAGGGTCCGCGCCGAGCCGGTCACGCCGACCACATCGTCGCGCTCGGGCCGACCGAGGGCCACCGTACGCTCCCGCTCGGCGGGGGTGAGCAGGTCCAGGTCGACCACGGGCAGGTCCGGGTCGGCGACCGCGGCCCGCAGCAGCGTCTCGAAGCTCGCCGCCAGCCGCCGTACGGTGGCCGCGTCGAACAGGTCGGTGTTGTAGACGAACATGCCGCGCAGTCCGTCCGCCCGCTCACCGACGTACAGCGACAGGTCGAACCGGGCGCTGGCGGCGTCGGTGCCGACCCCCTCGGCGCTGAGCCCGGTGGGCCAGTGGCCGCTCTCCTGTGCGTAGTTCTGCAGGGTGAACAGCACCTGGAAGACCGGGGTGCGGCTGACGTCCCGGGGCATGTTGAGTTCGGCGACCAGGCGATCGAACGGAATCTCCTGGTGGGCCAGGGCGCGTACGACGGTGGTGCGGGTGCGCCGCAGCAGCGCGGCGAAACTCACCTCGGTCGCCGGGGTGTCGGCGCTCGCGGCGACCGGGGACAGGTCGGCGCGCAGGGCGAGGGTGTTGACGAATAGACCGATCAGGTTCTCCAGTTCGGGCACCACCCGACCGGCGACCGGTGAACCGACGGCGAAGTCGCGTTGGCCGCTGTACCGGAACAGCACCGCCTGCAAGCCGGTGAGCAGGGTCATGTAGAGGGTGGCCCGGTGGGTACGGCTCAGCCGGCGCAGCGCGTCGGTCAGCTCGGCGTCGAAGGCGAACCGGCAGGTGTCCCCGGCGTAGGACTGCACAGCCGGGCGGGGCCGGTCGGTGGGCAGTTCCAGTGCAGGCACCCCGGCCAGAGCCTGCCGCCAGTAGGCGAAGCCGTCGCCGGTCGCCGGCCCGTCGAGGCGGTCGCGTTGCCACGCCGCGTAGTCGACGTAGCGGGTCGTCGGCGTCTGCGGCGCGGGAGTGCCGTCGCGCAGCGCGCCGTAGGTGGCGGCGATCTCCCGCAACAGCAGGTCCAGCGACCAGCCGTCGCTGACGATGTGGTGCATGGCGACGTGCACCAGGTGGTCGTGCTCGCCGAGCGGGACGACGAGTACCCGCAGCAGGGGAGCGACGGCCAGGTCGAACGGGGTGTGCACGGCGGCGGCCACCAGGTCGCGGGCCTGGGACTGCGACGACACGGCGGCGACGGTCACCGGTACCCGCACCGACGGCAGCACGTGCCCGACGGGTTCGCCGTCGGCGTTCTCGGTGAACCGCATGCGCAGGCTGTCGTGCCGGGCGGCGGTGGCGTCGACGGCGGCCCGTAACAGGTTCAGCTCCAGTGGGCCGCGCAGCCGTACCGTGGCGTGGATGACGTAAGCGGCGGTGCCGGGAGTGAGCTGCTCGGTGAACCAGATCCGCTCCTGGCCGAACGACAGTCGGGGGGTTCCGGCCGGGTTGATGGCATTCGGCGACATGGTGGCGTTCCGCGTCGGTACGTCAACGTTGGTCACGCAGCGCCTCCCTCCGGTGACGGACAGGAGTCAGTAGTCTGCATCTCGTGTGCAACGCCTTGGATCGGCTGATCGGTCCACTGTGTAAGACTCGATCGATCGATCCGCTGCCGAAACGGCTCGTCGTACCGTCGGGAATGCGCTTCGCCGATGTGGTCATTCCTACCGGGTGGGCCGCGGAGACGCTGGTGCCCGCCGAGTTCGCCGCCACCGACGGCGGGACCGCACCGCCGACCTGGGCCCAGCAGGTGCTGTGGCGGTCACTCGTCCGGTTCGGCTCGAACCACCGGTTCCTCAACCTGCGCCGTACCGTCGCCGTGTCCGCGCGGGCCGGGGTGGACGTGGACCGTGCGGTGCGGGCGGTGAGCGCGCTGGTCGGGCGGCACTCCGCGCTGCGCACCCGGCTGCGCGTGCTCGGCGATGAGCCGCACCAGGAGACAGCGGCGGCCGGAGTGCTGCCGATACTGCTGCGGGTCGGCGACGGCGACGGCGCCGACGCCGCCCGGGACACCGCGAACCGCCTCGGTGACGTGGCCTTCGACCACACCGCCGAATGGCCGCTGCGGATCGCGTTGGTCACCGTCGACGACCGGGTACGGCAGGTCGTCGTGGTGTTCAGCCACACCACCGTCGACGCGTACGCCGCCGAACTGGTGCTGCGGGACCTGCGGCTGCTCCTGCTGCGCGGCGGGCTGCCCACGCCGCCGGGCCCGCAGTCGGTGGACGTGGCCCGGTTGCAGCACGGCCCCGACCGCCGCCGCTCGCAACGGTCCGTCGGGCACTGGCTCCGGGAGTTCCGGCGACTCCCCCAGACACCGCTGACCCCGACCGGGCCCGGTCTGGACCCGCCGCTGCGCCGGGGTGTGCTGGTCTCCTCCGCCGTCGACACGGCGGCCCGGCTGATCGCCGCCCGACAGCGGGTCAGCGTCTCCGCCGTGCTGGCGGCGGCGTACCAGGTGATGGCGGTACGCGGCTCCGGGCGCGAACTCAGCGGCCTGTTCCCGATGGCCCACAACCGGTTCCGCGCCGAGTACGCGAACGCGGTGGCCAACCTGGGGCAGATCGGCTTCTGCGTGATCGACCTGACCGGCCGTCCCGACTTCTCCGAGGTGCTGTCCCGCGTCTGGGCCGCCTCCCTCGGCGGGCTGCGGCACGCCTACTACGAACCGGCGGAGCTGCGCCGGGCCTTCGAGGCCGAGGGGGTGGACTTCGAGCGCGCGTTCCTGCCACACCACTACTTCAACGACGTACGGCTGCCGGTCGGAGGCGAGGCCACCGTGCCGGAGACGACCCCGGCCGGCCTGCGTGCCGCGACGGAGCGCAGCAGCTTCTCCTGGACCGCCGGGCTGCACCAGGCGTCCTGGCACCTGCTGGCCCACGTGGTCGACGAACCGGACGGGGTGGGGATCACGCTCACCGCCGACACCCGTCACCTCGCCGTGGACACCATCGAGCCGTTCCTGCGCGGCATGGAGGAACTCCTGGTCACCGCAGCCTTCGCCGACGTGCCGTGGCCGTGGTCACCGGCGACCGGCACGACCTGACCGCCCCGGGGCGCCCCACCTGGGGTGCCCCGGGCTCCGCCGCCCCGGTGGCGTCGGTGACACGAAATGGCGTCGGACGAGGACGGCAGGTTAGGTTGCCCTGACTCGGTACGTGAGGCGGGGGCATGACACAGACCACGGGGCGACTGATCCGTCGGATGTTCTGGCGGCAGCGCCGCGACACCGCCCTGTGTGCCGCCTTCTGGTCACTGCACCAGGTGTGCGAGGCCCTCGTCCCGGTGGCCATCGGTCTGGTCATCGACCAGGCCGTCGGAACCGGGTCGAGTGCGGCCATGGCCTGGTCCGTGCTGGGCATCTTCGCGCTGTTCACCGCGCTCACCATGGGCTGGCGGTCCGGCTTCTGGTTCCTGTCCCGGGCGGTCACCCAGGAGTCCCACGAGTTGCGGATGCGGGTGGTCCGGCGCGTGGTCGGTGGGCAGGGGATCCGGACCAGCCGCCAGAGCGGGGAGCTGCTCTCGATCGCCACCTCCGACACCCAGGCCGCCGCGGAGCTTCTCGAACTGGGCACCCGGGGCGTGAGCGCGCTCATCGGTCTGACGGTGTCGACGGTGGTGTTGCTCCGGATCGACTGGCTGCTCGGGCTCGGTCTGGTGGTGGGCGTGCCGATCCTGGTGCTCGGGCTCAACGCGCTCGGGCCGGTCGTGGGCCGCCGCACGTCCGCCCAGCAGCAGGCGGTCGGCCGGGCCGCCGCCACGGCGTCGGACCTGCTGCGCGGGCTCCGACCGCTGCGTGGCTTCGGCGGCGTCGACGAGGCCGTACGCCGTTACCGCTCGGCCAGCCGGACCTCGTTGCGTGCCGGCGTCAGCACGGTCAAGGCCGGTGCCACGTTCATCGGCGCCTCCACCTTCACCACCGGCCTGCTGATCACCGTGGTGGCCGCGCTGGCGGGCTGGTTCGCCCTGGAGGGGCGGATCACAGTCGGGCAACTCATCACGATCGTCGGCCTGGCCACCTTCCTCACCGATCCGGTGCTCAACCTCGCCGACTGCGTCTTCCGGTTGGCCACGGCCCGGGCCAGCGCGGCCCGCGTGGCCGAGGTGCTCGCCGCCCCGGAGCGGGTGCCGTCCGGCACGCGTACGGCCCGGCCGGGGACGTTGACCTTCGACACGGTGCACACCCCTGGCCTGGACGGCGTCGACCTCGTGGTGTCCCCCGGTGAGCTGCTCGGCATCGTCACCGGGGAGACCGGCACCGCCGACGACGTCGCCGAACTGCTCGCCGGTGCCCGGTCGCCGGACCGGGGGGAGGTGCGCCTGGCCGGCACGCCGATGCGGGAACTGGACCTCACCTCGCTACGCCGGGCAGTGCTGGTCGAACCGCACGGGGTCGACCTGTTCGGCACCACCCTGCGCGAGGTGCTCCAGACCGGCGACGACCGGGACGACGCCGCCCTGCGTACCGCGATGACCTCGGCCTCCGTCGGTGACCTCCTCGCCCACGACGCCGGGTTCGACCGCGAACTGGTCGACCACGGTCTGAACCTCTCCGGCGGCCAGCGGCAACGGCTCGCCCTGACCCGCGCACTGCTGGCCGACCGGCCGGTCACCGTCTTCCGCGACCCGACCACGGCGATCGACGCGGTCACCGAGCACGCCATCGCCGACGGCATCCGCGCCCACCGGGCCGGCGACGGTCGGGCGACCGTGCTGGTCACCACCAGCGCACCGCTACTCGACCGCTGCGACCGGGTCGTCTTCCTCCGGGACGGGCGGGTGGTGGCCGTGGGACGCCACCGCGACCTGCTCGCCGACTCGTCGTACGCGGAGGTGGTGCTGCGATGACCGCGATCCTGCCGGTCGCGTCCGGGCGGACGACGCTCACCGCGTTCTGGCGTACGCTGCGCCGCTACCCGCTGCTGGCCTGGACCTCGATCGTGGCGGCCACGGCCGCGAGTGTCGCCGCCGTCGGCGTGCCCATCCTGCTCGGTCGGCTGGTCGACCTGGTGGTGACCGGCGGCACCGTCGAATCACTGCTGCTGACCTCGGGGCTGATCCTCGGCGCGGGCCTGGCCGCCGCGGCCCTCACCGGCGCCGCCAACTGGCTGGTCACCGAGTGGGGGATGCGCGCCTGCGCCGATCTGCGCGAGGAGGTGCTCGACCGGGCGCTGCGAATGGACGCGACCCGGTTGGAGAGCGCCGGGTCCGGTGACGTGGCCTCGCGGGTCACCGAGGACGTGGAGCGGGTGACCGACTCGGTACGGCTGGCGGCAGGGATCTTCACCGCGCTGGTCACCGTGGTCATCACCTTCGCCGGGTTCGCCACGCTCGACTGGCGCATCGCCGTGGCGTTCCTGGTCGTGTTCCCGGTGTACGTGCTGAGCCTGCGCCGCTTCGTGCCTCAGGCGAAACGGCTGTACGCCGCCGAGCGGGAAGCCGCCGCGGTGCGGACCCAGAGCCTGTTGACCACCTTCACCGGGGCCCGGACGGTGCACGCCTACGGGATGCAGGAGCGGCAGAGCCGACGGGTCGAGCAGACCTCCCAGCAGGCGGTCGTGGCGCGGCTGCGCGCGGTGCGCGGCTTCCTCTGGTTCGCGAACACGATGAACTACGCGGAGGCGCTCGGGCTGACCGCCGTACTGCTCACCGGTTTCCTCCTGGTGCGCGCGGGCGACAGCAGCGTCGGCGACGTCACCGCCGCGGCGCTGCTCTTCCACCGCCTCTTCGGCCCGCTCGGTCTGTTGCTGATCTCGTTCAACGACATCCAGTCGGCCGGTGCGGCGCTCGCCCGGCTGGTCGGCATCACCGGGCTCGACGTGCCCGCGACGCGGCCGACCGGACCGGTGCCGCAGCGGCGGCCGACCGGCATCACCGCCAAGTCGGTGTGGCACCGCTACCCCGGTGGTCCCGCCGTGGTGCGGGACGTCTCGATCGAGATCGCCGAGGGTGAGTCGTTGGCGATCGTCGGCGAGAGCGGCGCCGGCAAGACCACCCTCGCGGCCATCCTCGGTGGCGTCTTCCCCGCCGCCGAGGGCGAGGTGTGGCTGGCCGACCGCCCGATCGACGAGTTGCCGCCGGTCGAGCTGCGCCGCACCGTCGGCGTGGTCACCCAGGAGGTCCACGTCTTCGCCGGCACCCTCGCCGAGGACCTGCGGCTGGCCGCGCCGGACGCCACCGACGAGGATCTGCACGCCGCGTTGCGGCTGGTCGGCGCCGACCGGTGGGTCGACGCCCTACCGGACGGGCTGTCGACCCGGGTCGGCGACGGCGAACACCCACTCACGGCCGGTCAGGCGCAGCAGGTGGCGCTGGCCCGGATCGCCCTGCTCGACCCGCCGGTCGTCGTTCTCGACGAGGCCAGCGCCGAGGCCGGCAGCGCGGGCGCACGGGAACTCGAACAGGCCAGCGCCGCCCTGATCCGGGGCCGCACCGCCGTGGTGGTCGCGCACCGGCTCAGCCAGGCGCACACCTGCGACCGGATCGCGGTGATGGCGCACGGCCGGATCGTCGAACTCGGCGCGCCGGACGAGTTGGTGGCGGCCGGCGGCCGGTACGCCGAACTCTGGTCGGCCTGGCGACGCTGAGGCGCACCCGCCTCAGCCGCGGTGACCTGGAGGTGCTCCACGGCCACCTCCCGCCCGGCGACGCCGGCGACCAACCGGCCCACCTGATCATCGCGGTCACGCCGCCCGTCAACGGTTGCGCTCAGTGCGGTTGGGGCAGGTCGCTGCGCTAGGGTCGTCCGCGTGGACCTGGACGTCATCGCCACCCGTCTCGGCGTACCCGTCGAGGAGATCGAACGCGTACACCGACTCGCCGCTGACCACCCGTCGGCACCGGTGCCCGACAGAGCCGACGCGCCCGCGCTGCTCGACCGGCTCGCGGTACGCCCGGACGACGCCGCCGAGATCATGGCCGGCTGGCCCGACCCCGACTCCACACTGTGGACCCCGGAGCTACGCTGGCTGCTCGACCGCTCGATCGCCCTGGTCCGCGCCGACCTCGGCGGGCACGAATGGCTGCCGCCCGGGCCGGCGCTGCCGCGCGAGCGGGGCCCCGCCTGGCGACACCTCTACGTGTACGCGTACCTGGCCCTCGTCGACGTGGTCCGGGACTACCACCGCGACCACGACATCCCCGACGCCGTCTCCTGGGCGACCCTCGCCGACCTGGGCCGCAACCTCGCGATCGACCGGCGGATGCGCCGTGAGGGCTGGCCGGTGATGCAGAGCTGGTTGACGCTGCACGCCCGGGGCAGCGTCTACGAGTTGGGGCGGCTCCAGCACCACCGGGGCGTCGACGCCGTCAGCCTGCACATCCCCGAGTCGGGACCGCTCACCCCGGCGGCGATCGACGCGTCACTGGACGAGGCGCGGGAGTTCTTCCCGCGCCACTTCCCCGACGAGCACTACACGGACTTCGCCTGCGGATCGTGGCTGCTCGACCCGCAGTTGCGGGAGTACCTGCCCGAGGACTCCAACATCGTGAAGTTCCAGCGCCGGTTCGAGTTGGCGCCCTACGAGGAGCCGGAAGGGCTGGACGCCGACACCGAGGTGCTGCGCTTCGTGTTCCGCAGCCTGACCACACCACTCGACGAGCTGCCGCGCGACACCGTCCTCCAGCGCGCGGTCATCGACCACCTCAAGGCCGGTCGGCACTGGCAGTGGCGCAGCGGCCGGTTCCCGATGTAGTCCCAACGCCGTCCGGTCGGCACGGACCGGGCGCGGACCCCGAGTGGGATCCGCGCCCGGATGACGTACGACTCAGCTGACGGTGCAGGCCGCGCCGTTGAGGGTGAACGCGGTGGGTTTCGCGGCGTTGCCGGTGTGGGTGGCCTGGAAGCCGATGTTGACCGACGCGTTCGCGGCGATGGTGCCGTTGTACGACGCGTTCTGCGCGGTCACCTGTCCGGAGGACGGTGAGTAGCTGGCGTTCCAGCCGCCGGTGATGGTCTGCCCGCTGGGCAGCGTGAAGACCAGCGACCAACCGTTGATGGTGGAGCCACCGGTGTTGGTGATGGTGATCTCCTCGGTCAGTCCGTTGTTCCAGGCGTTGACCGTGGCGGTGACCCGGCACGCCCCGCCACCGGGTGGCGGCGTCGTCGGGCCCGGCGGCGGAGTGGTGTTCGGCGGTGGTGTCGTGTTCGGCGGCGGGGTGGTGTTCGGCGGTGGCGTGGTGCCGCTACCGAACTGGGTGAAGAAGCGCCAGGTCTCGCCCGGCAGCCAGGTCCGGGAGCCGCTGTCACCGGGCGCGCCGTCCTGCGGTGCGGCGATGTGTCCCTCGTCGAACGCCGCCCAGACCACGGGGTAACCGGACGCGCATCCGGAGTAGGTGGTGCTGCGGTGGGTGAGGCTGCCCTGCGAGGGTTCCGGCGGGTTCTGCGCGGTGCATCCGTTGTTGCGGACGAACCGGTCCCGCAGCGACCGCCCGTTGGAGATGTTGAGGACACTGTCCCGGATGCCGTGCGCCCCGAAGTAGGCGACCGGCTGGTTGCCGCCGCTGCATCCGCTCAACTGCGCACCGCCGTAGACGGCGACCGCCCGGAAGACGTTCGGCCGGGCACAGGCGAGGGCGTAGCTCATCGCGCCGCCGTAGCTGAACCCGAGCGCGAAACGCTGTGTGGTCTCGACGCAGAGGTCGTTCTCGATCTGCCGCAGCATGTCGTCGACGAAGGTGACATCCTCGCCGCCGGAGTTCGCCCAGCCACTGTTGAGGCCCTGCGGCGCGACGAAGATGGTGCTGTTGTTCGACAGGGGCAGCAGTCCGTAGTAGGCCCAGGTGTCGCGCTGCACCGTCTGGCCGGTGGCCACGTCGGTCGCCGAGCCGTTGAGCCAGTGGAACCCGAACACCAGCCGGTACGGGTGGTTGTTGTTGTAGTTGTCCGGCACCCGCAGGATGTAGCTGCGGTTCTTGCCGTTGCTCTGGATGGTGTGCGTACCGCTGCGCAAGGTGGGTGCCTTGCCGCAGCCGGCGGTCGCGGCCAGGATGCCGGACTGGGCGGCCGGCACGCTGCCGGGGTTCGCGGTGAGCACGGTGCCGGCGGCGGCCAACACCATCAGGGTCGAAAGCACGACCGGTCCGAAGATCGATCTACGCCTGGACATCGGGACTCCATTCCGCGCCCGCTGGGGACGCGCGGTGGTGCGGCACATCGCGGTGGTGGCGACGCCGGGAACGGCCGGCGCAACGCGCAGATGCGCCTGGATACGGTGCGGCACCGTCCCCGGGCTGTCAGGGTGGTGGGCGACCCAGGACGGCGGTCTCGACGTGTGCCATGGCTCCCGCGATGCGCCGTCAGCCGCCTGAGCTGTCGGCGTGACCGTCCCACACGGGCTCGCAGCGCACCGTCAACCGGCGTTGCACGCCTCGGCTCGCCTGGCCACCGGCCGGGCGGGGACGTCGGAGCGTGCCCTTCGCTCCTGCCCCGCAACCTAACCTGTGATCGATAACATCGCAAGATGTAAATAAATGGATCACCACGGGCAACTCCGACCGGCATAGCATGACTTCGATGGCCACCTTCGTCCGGCGGTCCGGCCACCGAAGGGAGCCGCACGTGCGTCGATCCCCCCACCTGCTGGCACTGATCGGCCTCGGGCTCTCCGGCGCGCTGACATTGAGCGCGGCTCCGGCGGCGGCACGGCCCACACCCACCGTCCCCGGCATCGTCGTCGTCGACGGCATGACCCAACCGGTCTTCTCGCTCGCCGACGCGATCGAGGAACGGGTGTACGTCGAGACCACTGTCGACACCGACGACGACGGCCGACCCGACCGGGTGGCGATCGACATCTCCCGGCCCCGGGAGACCGCCACCGAGGGATTCAAGGTGCCGGTCATCTTCGAGCACAGCCCGTACCGCAAGGACGTCTGGTACGACGTGCCGTACCCGAGCGTGCTGGTGGACGAGCTGCCGCAGAACGGGATCGATCACCGGGGGAACCGGCGGACGTCCGATCCGGCGGTGCAGCGGGCGGCGGCGAAGGCCAACCTGCCCGGCACGCTGGACGACTACTACGTGCCCCGGGGATACGCGGTCGTGGTCGGCCAGAGCATCGGCACCGGCGACTCCGACGGCTGCCCGACCAGCGGAGACCAGGCCGAGACGCTCGGCACCAAGGCGGTGATCGACTGGCTGAACGGCCGGGCGCAGGGGTACGACGCGGCCGGGACGCCGGTGACCGCCGACTGGACCACCGGGGCGGTCGGCATGACCGGCGTCTCCTACAACGGCACCCTGCCCAACCAGGTGGCCGCCACCGGCGTCCCGGGACTGCGGACCATCGTGCCGGTGGCCGCCATCAGCAGCTGGTACGACTACTACCGCGCCAACGGTCTGGTGGTGGCGCCGGGGACGTACCAGGGTGAGGACACCGACGTGCTGGCCGGGTTCACCGCCGGTCAGACCCGGGCCGAGGGCCGCTGCGCCGCGGCGATCGCCGAGCTGACCAACCGGCAGGACCGGATCACCGGCGACTACTCCGCCTTCTGGCGCGACCGGGACCACCTCGACGCCCGGAAGGTCCGGGCCAGCGTGCTCGTCGTGCACGGCCTCAACGACTGGAACGTGAAGACCGAGCACTTCGCCGGCTGGTGGGACGAGTTGACCCGGCACCGCGTTCCGCGCCGGATCTGGCTGCACCAGGGCGGGCACGGCGGTCCGGGCAACACCGCCTCGGTGACCCTGCCCGACGGCCGCACCTGGACCTGGAAGCAGACCGAGAACCGCTGGTTCGACCACTGGCTGTGGCAGGTGCCCAACGGGATCATGGACGAACCGACCGCAGTGGTGCAGCGCGAGGACAGCACCTACACCACGTACGCCAACTGGCCCGACCCGGGCAGCCGGGAGGTCGCGCTGCGGCTGGCCGCCACCGACGCCACCCCCGGCGTACTGACCACCGGGAAGCCGCCGAGGAAACAGGTCGAGCAGCGCTTCGTCGACGAGGGCCGCACCATCCACCCGGACACGCTCATCGCCGCTCCGGACGCGACCAGCCCACACCGGCTGGCCTACCTCTCCCCCACGTTGGATCAGCAGGTCCGCATCTCCGGTCGCCCACAGGTGCGGCTCCGGCTGGCGATCGACAACAAGCCGGGCGCGAACCTCACCGCGTACCTGGTCGACTATGGCCCGCCCGGCTCGGACGCCGCGCCGACGGTGGTGACCCGGGGCTGGATGGACCCGCAGAACCGTCACAGCGCGTCGCGCACCGACCCGCTGCGCCAGGGCAAGCTGTACGACCTGCGGTGGACGCTGGAACCCAAGGACCACGTCTTCCCGGCGGGCCACCGGATCGGCCTGGTGGTCTTCTCCACCGACCAGGAGTACACCCTGCTGCCGCTGGGCGGCACCCGACTGCGCGTCGCGCCGCAGCACAGCGAACTACGCCTACCGGTGGTCGGCGGACGGACCGCCCTCGGTTTCTGACCCCAGCCGGTCGCGGGTGGTGCGTAGCCATTCTTGGACAGTTGCCGTCAGCGCCTGACAGGAACTGTCCAAGATTTCACATCCGCGCCGAGCGCTCGTGCCATTCGTGGGCGAGGATGGCGTAGGTGTAGCCGTCCACCCAGCCCAGCTCGGCGTGCCAGGAGTCCCCGACCCCGTGCTGCTCCCGGCGCATGCCGAGTTTCTCCAGGATCCGCACGGAGGCGAGGTTGTCGGCGAAACAACCAGCGGTGATCCTGCGAATACCCAGCTGGTCGAACGCGTGCGCCACCATCGCGGTGACCGCCTCTGTCGCATACCCACGCCCGCCGTACGCCGGATCGAAGACATAGCCGAGGAGCGCCTCCGTCCGCGGCGGCATACCGGGCTGGCCCATGCCGTCGACCACGTCGAACGAGACGGTGCCGATCACCGTGCCGTCGAGGGTCACAGCCACGCTGTGGTCGTTGGGATCATCGGCCGCGCGCCGCCACGACGCCCGGAAGCGCTCCGGGTCGACGTCGGTGCTGAGCAGCCAGTGCTTGACCTCCGGCAGGTTGCGGTACTCCAGGATCCGGTCGACGTCCGTGTCATCGACCGGACGAAGCACAAGGCGTTCGGTGACGAGGTGGGGCATCCTCGCATGATCGCAAGGCTGTCCAGGGAATTTCGCTCATAGCCCAGGTCAAGGTCCGGAGGGCGGCCACGTGGCCAGCCCGGTGGGGGCGTCGGCGGCCGTGGCGCTCATCTCGATGAGCGGACGCTGCGAGGATGGCAGGCGCGAAATGACGGTGCGGTGCGCACAGTGGCTGTGGATGATGTCGGCGTGACCGAGACGGGCAACGGGTCTGCCGAGCAGCGCCTGTACGACACTGTGGCGCGCTGGAACGTCGACCCCGGGTACGGCCCAGCGGACATGATCCATGCCGCCTGCCAGGCGCTGGTCGACGGGCTGGACTCGCCGATGTTGCGCGAACTCGCTGGTGCTTCGGCGCGGGATCCATCCTGCGACATCTCCGAACTCGTGACCAAGTCGCTCAAGGAACTCGGGATCCCCGCTCCGGGTACTGTCCCCCCAGGCTTCGCCCCGGCGACCGGCGGAGGAGTCGCGCGCCGACCGGGCGTCGACTCGCTGCGTCTGGAGGTAGCGCCGACGCTCGAGGACGTAGGCGACGGATTCCAGGTGCAGGTCTACGTCAACGGTACGGAGATGACCTCGGCCGCAGCGGGACTCGGGATGGACCCGTACGAGATCTTTGTCCCCACCAATCATCTGGTGGCCACCGCCGAGCCGCGCACCGTTCCGATCGCCCGCTGCTCATGTGGCGTGTATGGCTGTGGGTCCACGGACGTCACCATCACCCGGGACGGAGAGCTGGTGCACTGGGACTGGTCGGGCGAGGCGCCCATGGCCCGCGGCGTCTCCTTCCCGGCCGTCGAGTACGACGTCGAGGTCGCCCGGGTGGCTGCGGATCATTCGTGGGAGACGGCAGATCGCACCGCCGGACGACTCGTCCTGACGGAACTGGACCGCGAACGGTTGCGCGCTCACGGCCTCGAAACCAGTTGGGTCGCCAACGACTACTGCGATGACGACGTGTTCCGGGTCGCCCTTCAGATCGACCGTGACTACCAGGTCTTCGTCGACACCCGGTGGCGTGGCCGTGGCCCCGAGGAGATGGCACGCGAGGTGTGCGCCACCTTGGCCCTTCCGCCCAGTGAGTGGCACGCCACCTGGCGCGCCATCAAGCCCGCCCTGACCAAGCCGCCGAAGATCGCGGGACGGTCCTGGCGACCGGCGCAGTTCTAACCGCCGGACAGGCCTGCCAGCCAGCGTTCCAACGCCTCGGGGGAGTCGAGCAACAGCACCGGTGGTCCGGTCGGATCGGCGTGCCAGGCCCGCAGCCGACGTCGTTCCCGGCCGAACTCGGTCACGTGCCACACCAGGACCGAGTCGGTGGACAGCACGCTGCCCAGCGACTCACGGTTGCCGTTGCAGATCCGCTCACCCGTGGAAAGCCGGCGCAGCGTACGCCGCAGCAGCCACCGGAAGGACAGCCCGCGCGGGTAGTCCAGGCCGATGACCAGGTCCGCGCGGGCCAACGGCACATCGCGCCAACCGTGGTACGCCCCGTCGAGGATCCAGCGGTCCCGACGGCAGACGTCCTCGATCCGGCGGCGTTGCACCGGCACCGGCACCTCGACCCAGTTGGGTTCCCAGAGCATGTCGTCGACCGGGTACCAGGGCAACCCGAGTCGCTGGGACAGCCGCTGCGCCAGGGTGGACTTGCCGGAGCCGTGAACTCCGTAGATCAGGATGCGAGACAGCCTCTTGGTCATCGGGCGGCAGCCTAGTGCGGTTCCGCCATCGGCCCACCCGGGCGCCGGTGCACCGGGTCCGGGGCGGTCGGCTCATCGGCCGCCCCGGGACCGGCGTGTCAGCGGTTGGTGGTCAGGTCGCCGCAGTCGGTCTCGTCCGGCAGCAACGGACGCAGCGTCACCGTCCACCGCTTGCCGTCGGACACCCACGGCGTGGCCGTATTCGCCGATGCCGCGGCGGTGAGCACCTGCTGCGCCTCGTCACCGGTCGCCGTGACACAACCCAACCCCGTACCCTCGGCGAGGTCGGCACCGGGCAGCGCCGGACCGGGCCAGGTCACCTCGGGCTGCTCCCCGGCGTCGGCGTTGGCGGCCCAGGGCTCGGCCACGGCCGCGACGGCGCTCGGCGCGTACGGCTGCTGGTCCGCCTGCGCGGCGGCCAGCGGGCCGGACTCGGCGGTCAGCGACTCGGCGAACTCGCGCAGCTTGTCCCGGCCCGCCCGCTGGTCGGCGGAGAGGCCGGTCGTCACGTCGCCGGACTCGGCGAGGGCGTACACCTCGAACTCCTCGGCCCCGTTGTCACCGAGCACGGTGAAGCGGGTGGAGGGTGCGTCGGATATCGGGGGCCTGCCCAGGTCGGCCCCGCTGCCCACCCCTGCGGCACGGGCCGCCTTGAGCAGCTCGTCGACCTCCGTGGCGCTGATCCTGCCCACCTGGAGGTTGGGCAGCGCCGGTCCCGGAAAGATCAGGTTGACCGGGCCCTGGGTGATCACACGGCCGTCGCCGTAGACGCTGATCATGGGCAGCCGGGTGGCGAGCATGGCCGGCGTGACGAAGCCGCCGGTGTGATCCATCCGGAACACCACCGTATCGGCGGAGTAGGACCGTTCGGGCGAGTCCGCCTCTCCCGAACCGGCGCCACCGGCCTGCTGGGCGCAGGCCGCGGACGTCAGCAACAGCAAGGGGACGACCGCGAGCCGCCCGCTTCGACGAATCCTCATGCCGATCCGACGTTGGCCGTCGCCGATCGGTTGCATCCGAACAGCACCGGGACCGGTGCCCGGTCACGACGGTGGACGAGGAGGTCACGGCAGGTTGATCGTGAACGCGGCGGTGTGCACCGCTCCGTCGACCTGGAAGTCGAGGAACGCCCGGTAACGACCGGTGCTCGGCGCGGTCAGCCAGAACGCGATGCCGCCGTCGACCAGTTCCGGTTCCGGGTGGACGTGCAGGTAGCCCAGGTCGCCCTCGCGCACCACGACCAGATGGCCGTACGCGCCCAGGTAGCGCTCCAACCGCACCGGCTCGGTCACCCCGTCGCGGGCGACGCGGAAGGTCACCGGAACCATCATGCCGATGGTGGGCGTACCGGCCATGGACACCGTGTACGGACCGACGCTCGCCTGCGGCTGCGCCGGCGGCAGTCCGGCCGGTTGGTAGCTGCCCGGCACCTCGTGGTCGACGCCGAGCACCAGCGGCAGTTCCCGGCTGTCGCCGGTGGTGACGGTGAAGTCGGCGTAGATGCGGTAACCACCGGGCCGGGCGAGGGTCAGCGGCACGCTCCAGGTGCCGTCGGCCGCCATGGTCGGGTGCAGGTGCTGGTATCCGCCGAGGTCACGACCGACCACGATCAGGTGCAGCGGCTTGCCGTGCACCACCGCGAAGCCGGTCACCGGCTGCCCGTCGACGCCCACGATCCGGAATCGGTAGTCGGTGGTCGCGCCGGCCGGTTGGGAGCGCAGCACCGGCTTCAGGGTGTACCCGGCGACGCTGACCGTCGTACCGGTGGCCTGGTCCTGAGCGTCGCCCGGATGCGTGTGCGGGCCGGTTCCCGGCGCGTGCTGGTGCCCGTCGCCGACCGCCACCGCCGGTGCGGTGTCCCGACCGCCGTCTCCTGGCGCGGTGCCCGACGGCGCGGCGGTGGGGCTGTCGGCGGCACCGATCCGGCCGAGGGCGAAACCGGCCACCAGCGCCACCACGAGTCCACCGACCAGCAATGCGGTACGCGTGTCGCCCAGCTGGGGCCGTCGACGCGGGGTCGCGCCGTCCGGCGTCGTGGCGGGATCGTTCGTCGTCGCCGGGCGGTCCGCCACCCCGGTGGCCGACGCGGGGGCGGCAGCCGCCGGTCGCTGGACAGGTTCCACCGCCGGGGCCGTCCGGGTGCCGCGCCGGGCCGTGGCGGCCACCGTCCGGCGTTTGTCCCCGCCGGGGGCGGGGGTGCGGCGCTTCTTGGTCGCACTGGCGGGCGTGCCACGGGGTCGGGCGGCACCGGTGCGACGTGTCGCCTTGCGGTTGGGCTGGACGCGGGCCGGTTGGAGCCGCCACCAGAGGAGACCGGCGACGACGGCCACCGCCACGACGACCCAGCCCAGCAGACCGCCGTTGTCCGGGTCGTCCGAGATGGGCGCAGCGGCTTCGGCCGTCGGCTCCGGTGTCGCCGGGGTGACCGGCGACGGGTCGGCACTCGTGCCCGGCGCGGCCTGCGGCTCGGAGTTCCCGTGCTGCTCGGCCGCGGCGAGCAGGGCCGGATCCGGCTGGCCGGTGGGCGGTCGCCAGTTCGGCGGGGCGGCCGTCGGCTTCCCGGTGTACCGGAAGGTGACGGAGCCGCGCACCGGGTCACCGTCCGAGGCCACCGACAGGTAGCTCACCGTGTACCGCCCGGTCGCCGGCAGATGCGCGAGCGTCACCACCGCCGGGAATCCGGTCGTGTACTCGTGTGGCTCGAACACGCCGTCGACCAGGAAGTACTCCCGCACCGGGCGGTCCAACTCACGGGGTTCGCCATGCGTCCACCCGGTGTCGACCCGCCCACCGCCGGGTGCGGTGACGGTGAAGTACGCGTCGTCGCGGACCCGCTCGGTGAAGTAGAGCCGTACCGCCGTCAGGGGTTCGCCGACCTTCGCGCCATCGGCCGGGGTGGACATCGCCAGGGTGCCGTGCGCCGACGCGGGTGTGGCGGCCCCGAGGACGACGACACCGGCCGCGAGGACCAGGGCGAGCAGGGCGGCGGCCACACGGGCAGGGCCCCGGGGGTGATGACGCATCGAATCATCCTCGCGATGGCGAGGTATCACGCAATAGGTAGCCATCTTTTTGTTCAGATGGGAAAAGTTCTGGACGGGATGACCGTTTCCATCGTGGAGCGACATGGGTCAGTCGGCGGTGAGCACGGACGTACGCCCCTCCGCCCGGCCCTCGGCGCGGGCCTGGTCGAGCAGCCGGGCGAGGTGTCGGCGACGTCGGCGCGCGATGGTCAACCACCCCAGGACCAGCACGCCGACCAGTGCCGTGAGGACGAGGTGCGGCCAGGGCACCGTCCAGACGGTCACCGTGGCGGTGGTCGGGCGGAGCTGCGCGCCGGCCGGATCACCGGAGACGATCGCCGGGGTCACCTCGACGGTGGTGGTGAGCCGACCCAGTCCCCACACCCCGCCGACCCGGGCCACGACCTGACGGGCGTCGCCCGGCATCAGTTCCGGCACCTCGACGGTGCCGCTGCGACCTCCCCGGCCGACCGGTTCGCCCACCGTCGCGGTGCCGCCTCCGGTCACCGCGACGTTTCCGGTGTTCCGCGCGGTGAAGCTCAGCCGGACCGCACCGGCGGTGAACGGATTCCACGACCTGTCGTACCTGACGGTCAGGTCGTCGACCTCGATCGCAGCGGTGACCGTCCCGCTGGTCCGCAGCATGACCCGGAACCCGACCCGGCTCTGCACCGCCACCGTCCCACCGGTGCTGGTCACCGTCGCGGCGACACCAGCCGGATGGTCCCCCGGTGTCGCGTCCGGTGGCACGGTGATGGTGAACGGCACCACCTTCGTCTGTTTCGCGCCCACGGTCACCCGCTCGGGCAGCGTGATCCAGGTGCCGCCGTCCACGGACTCCTGGCCGGCGGTGAGCATGTTGAACCGCCCCTTGTCGGTCAGGTAACCGTCGGCGGCCTGCAACGTGAACACCACCGCCGAGTCACTGAAGTTGCGCACCGCCAGGTGCTCGGTCAGCACCGCACCCGGATCCAGGGTGTGCTCGATCCACCGACGGCCGTCCGGGCCGCGCCCGTCCGCCGGTTGCACCGCCCAGGTCACCGCCGCGCCGGTCGGCTCCGCCGAGGCGGCGACCGGAGCGACGACCGAGGTGATCGACACGATGGTCGACAACGCGACCAGCACGGCCCCCCGCCGTAGCAGAAGTCGGATCATCACAGTCCTTCGAGGTCGGCCGGGTACGAACCCGGGGGCCGCCACTCGACGGCCCCCGGACGGTGCGGCGGTCGGGCCGCCGCACCGGATGTCACTCGAACAGGGACAGGGTCAACGTGGAGGTGTACGAACCGGCCGCGACATCCGCCGGGGTACGCAGGAACAGGTCGGCGTCGACCGAGTACGCGTCCCCGGCCACCGTGCCCGAGGCGAACGTCGACACCAGTAGTTCCTGGTCGACCAGCCCCACGTTGTTGCCGGGTTGGGTCGGCTCGTCCAGCACGGTCACGACCTCCTCGCCCGCGCTGACCAGGCCGGTGTCACCGCCGTCGAGCAACCGTGGCTTCCAGCCCAGGTGCTCGGCGCCGATCGACGGCTGACCGGCGCTGCCGACGAAGTCGGTCGCGCTGCCCAACACCGCCCACGCCGCACCCTCGGGCGTCCCGTCCGCCGTACGCGTGTCCGTCACGGTGACCGTCGGCAACCCGCCCACGAACTGGCGTACCAGCAGGGTCGACCCGTCCTCGGTCAACGCCACCGAGTCACCGGCGATCGACAACGCCAGCACCCCCGGCTCCTGGACCTCCTCGATGTCGACGGTGACCTTCACCTCGCCGCTGTCGCCCGGCTCGGCCAGGGCCGGCGACGGCACCACCGCCGAACCGACCAGCAGGACACCCGCGGCCCCCGCCGCGACCAGCCGGTTGCGCTTCCTTCTGCTCATCCGTTGCTCCAAGTGGTGTGTGGTGGATGGACCGGGTCAGGCGCCGCAGGTGACGGCGGGGTGCTCGACGGTACGCACGGTCGTGCCAGCGCTTCCGGCGGCGGAGACGCGGACGCTCGCCGTCCCGGCCGACACCGCTGCCGTCCGCGTGTTGAACTGCTGGTACGCGTTGGCACCCGGTGCCACAGCGGTCACCGACCGCTGCCCGTACGCCGTCTCCAGGACCACGTCCACCGGCGTGTCGTGGTCGTTGCGCGCCTGCACCGCCACGTACGCGTTGCCGCCCACGCACCGCGCCTGGGCACTGACCGTCACCGGCAGTTCGGCACCGGCGGCGGCCTCGAAGGCCCACGTGTCGAGTTCGAAGAGGTCGACGCCCTCCGGCCCGGTGTAGGTGAAGTACACGTCGTGCACACCCGCGACACCGCTGAGTTCGGCGGTCAACTCCGTCCACTCACCCACCGGCGCGTCGACCGGGATCGTGGCGACCACCGGCGCGGTGACCTCGTCGAGGCGGACCTGGATCGCCCCGCCGCTCGCCAGCGGCCGTACCTTCGCCGTCACGCTGCGGGCTCCGTCACCGAAGTCCACCGACGACAGGGCGGTCCAGTCGCCGTTGTCGATGTCGCCGACCACCAGGTTCGGCGTACCGTCACCGAACTGGCTGGACCCGCCGTCGACCTTCCTGGTCGCGATGCCCTTGCTCCAGCCGAAGGTCTCCGCCTCGAACACCCGGTACGGGTCGAAGTCACGGACCTGGTCGACACCGGCGTAGGTGCCCACCACCTGCTGGATCGTGCCGTCCGGGTTGAAGGTCAGCTCCTGGATGTGCGGGCTGCGGTACCCCTGGGTGGTGTCGCCGTTGATCCGCTTGTTCAGCGTCGGGGCGTGGTACGTGAAGTAGTACCGGCCCTCGAACTCGAAGACCGACTGGTGGTTGTTGCCACCGGTGCCGGCGCCGAAGAACTGCGACTGGTTGGGGAACAACACGCCCGCGTAGGTCTCCTTCGGCCATTCCATCGGGTCGTCGGAGATGAGGTAGCCGATCTGACCACCTCCCGGGTAGCCGGGCAGCGGCGTCTGGTTGCCGCCGAAGTCGTTGCCACCGAAGTGCGAGGAGTACGACAGGTAGTACTTGCCGTCCCGCTCGAAGACGTGGGCCGCCTCGAAGGCAACGGGTGCGTCGACCACTGCCGCCGTACCCTCGGTCGACACCATGTCGTCACCGAGCCTGATCGCCCGCAGGTTCTTCGGGTTGTTGAAGCGCTCGGCCGGCGGCATGCTCGTCGACGCGGGACCACCACCGAAGTAGAGGTACGGCTCCCCGTCGGCGTCCACGAACGGCGCCGGATCGAACTTCCAGGCCACGTCCTCCGCGCCGGGAGTGCGGCCGTCGATCAGCGTGCTGGTGCGTTCGCTGCGCCACGGCCCGAGGGGCGAGTCGCCGGTGATCACGTTGCTGGAGCCGCCACCGTTGGCGTAGTAGAGGAAGAACTTCTCCTGCCCGTCGACCACCTTGCGGGCCATGCCGGGCGCCCACGAGTTGTTGGTGAACGGCGCCACCCCGTTCGGACCCGCCACCTGGATCTCGCCGTGGTCGGTCCAGTTCACCAGGTCGGTCGAGGAGATCACGGTGATCTGGTTGATGTCGCCGTAGTTGATGCCCGGGGAGACGCCGGTGGCCGGATCGGGCGCGTAGCCCTGGGTGTCGTTGGTCAGGTACAGGTAGACCCGACCGTCGTGCACGAAGCCGAAGCCGTCGGCACCGAACTTGTGCCCGATCAAGGGGTTGTGCTCACCGGGCAGCTTGCCGACGACCTCGATGGTCTTCGACGGTGGGGGCGGGGGTTCCGCACCGACCACCGACACGCTGTCCAGGGTGAAGTCCATCAGGTGCAGGTCCGGGTCCGTGGACGGCGTGCTCGTCCACGGCGTCTCGAAGAACAGCCGGGCCGTCGACACGCTCTGTCCGGCGGGGATGGTGAAGGTTCCGTCGAACTGCGCCCACTGTCCCTTGGTCGCCACCACGCTGACGAGGTTGGTGTAGTTCGCGGCACCGTAGTGCATCGTGGCGAAGAACTGCTTCGTCGCCGGCCCGTTCGGGTTGTCGTACTTGATCCGGGCCGTCAGGGCGTAGGTCTGTCCGGCCTGCACCCGGCCGCTGAGGTCCTGCATCGGGCCGGACCCGGTCGTGGTCCGGTCGGTGACGAGGACGGCGCTCGATCCCGAGTGGGCGTCGGACGTGAGCGACAGCGTGGCGCTGTCGGTCGCGTTGCCGTTGTTGACGAACCAGCCGGTGAGCCCGTCCTCGAATCCGCCGTTGACGATGAGTTCGGTGTCGTCGGCCTGGGCCGGCGACGCGGCGACTAGCCCCGTGGCCAGCATGAGCCCGACCGTGACGAGAGCGGCGGCCCGTCTCACGGGCGCCCTTCGCACGCGATGTGTCACTGACATCCTCCTTGATCACTGCGGTGGATCCGGGGGTTCGGTGCCGACCTCAGCCCCTGCCGGACGTCGGGACGGCCGGATCAGCAGGTGGCGGCCGGGTGGTTCGCGGTCCGCACGGTGGTCACCGCCCGACCGTCGACCGCTCCGCTCACCCGCACGGTCACGGTGCCGGCCGGCACCGCCGCCGACCGGGTGGTGAACTGCTGGTAGGCGTGGGCGCCTGGCGCGACCTCCGGCACCGACCGCCGGCCGTACGCGGTCTCCAGCACCATGTCGACCGGGGCGTCATGGTCGTTACGGGCCTGCACCGCCACGTACGCGCTGCCGCCGACGCAGCGTGCCTGCGCGCTGACCGTCACCGGCAGCTCGGCCCGGAGTACGCCGAGTCGGGCGAGCTGGTAGCTCAGTGCCCGCTCCGGTGCGTCGATCTGGTTCTGGGTGCCGAAGCCACGCTCCCGCGCCGCCTGCGCCTCGGCCAGCCGGGCGCGCATCGCGGCCCACGCGTCGGTCGGGTAGTCGGCCTCGTCCAGCGTGTCGGCGTACGCGATGGCGGCGTCGAGCCGGCTGGTGTCCAGAGGTCGGCCCTGCGCCGTCAACGTGTCGCTGAGCAGGAAGTGGTCGAAGTCGACGTGCCCGCCGGTCTGCTGGGTCGCGTAGTTGAACAGACCGACCCGGTGCCCCATGAAGTGGGCGAGGCTGCCGTCCAGCGTCTGCGGGCCGACCCGACTGCCCAGCTGCGACCAGCTGCGGCCGTCGAGGCTGTAGTGGAAGGTGGTCCAGAGCTGACCGGTCGGCGCGGCGAAGTCCAGGTCCGCCTTCAGGTGCACCTCGGTCGCCTCGCCGAGCGGCGCGGTGCTGCCCGGCAGGAACTCCTCCAGTGTCGCCTGGTCCAGGTCGACCGCGAACGGCTGCCCCCGGTTCACCACGCCGATGGTGTTGACGCCGCCGGTGCGCTTGACCGCGACGTAGGAGAAGCCCCGGTTGTAGGCGGCGAGTCCGGCGACGTCGCCGTCCTTCATCCCGGAGACGTCCAGCTTGGTCTCCACCGACTGCCGGGGCCCGAACGTACGCTGCGACAGGGTGTTGCGGGCCTCCTCGAACCAGGCGAGTTCGGCCCGGTTGGCGAGCTTGGTGTAGACGTAGTCGCCGGTGACCACCGTGCCGGTGGTCAGTCGCAGCCATCCGGTGCGGTCGGTCAGCGACCAGTACCGGTTGTCCGGGGCGTGGTTCCACTGCCACGCCAGGTCCAGCCGCGACCCGTTCGGCGCGATCTCCGCCTCGCCTCCCGGTGGCGGCGTCCACTGTTCGTCCAGGTAGGGCTTGTGCGGCGCGTCGTTGGCGAAGTCGTCCGAGGCCACGATGCTCTGCTGCCGGGCGAACAACTCCTCGGCGGGGCTGAGCCGGATCGGTTTGGCGAAGGTGCCGTCCACCGCCACCACCCCGTCGGCGCCGAAGGTCGGCCAGCCGTCGGACCAGGTGGCGGGGATGAGCGCCGGGATCCGGCCGACCGGGAAGGTGTCCCGGAAGAACATGCCGTACCAGTCGGTCGCCCCGCCGTCCCGCGCGATCGGGACCAGGCTGCCCTGCGCGAAGCCGTTGGAGTTGAGCACTCCCCGCGCCTCGTAGGTGTTCACCCCGCCGGGCGCGGTGTAGCGCCCGAGCAGTTCCCGGGAGCGGAACATGACGACCTGTCGGCCCTGGCCGGAGGGCCAGGTGATGATCACCGCGTAGTACCAGCCGTCGATGTGGTAGAACTGCGCGCCCTCGAACAGCCCGCCGATGAACGGCTGGCCGGCGTAGTCGTTCGCGGTGAAGATGTTCGGGTAGTCAGCGGTGATCGCGGTCAGGGTGGAGTTGAGCCGTACCGCGCTGGTCCCGCCGGAGCCGTGGAAGATGTACGGCGTACCGTCGACGTCGAAGAAGAGCGAGGGGTCGTGCAGGCCCCGGCCCAGCGCGGTGCGCTGCCACGCGCCGTTCTCGATGTCGTCGGTGCGGTAGATGTACGCGCCACCGAGGTTGTTTGTGTTGAACACGACGTAGAAGACGCCGTCGTGGTAGCGCAGCGACGAGGCCCACTGGCCCTGCCCGTACGAGTTCTGTCCGTTGCGCAACGAGAACGCGTCGCCGACGCTCGCCCGGTTGAACACGTAGTTGACGATCTCCCAGTTCACGAGATCGTAGGACTTCATGATCGGCGCACCCGGGCTGAGGTGCATCGTCGTGCTGATCATGTAGTAGACGTCGCGGCCCTCGGCGTTCTCGGCGGCCGGCACCCGCTCCACGCTGATGTCCGGCACGTCGGAGCGCAGCAACGGCACGCGGTAGGTGCCGTCGCCTCGATCGGTCGAGGTGTACGACGACGGTGGTGACCATTCCTCGGCGGCGTGTGCCACCGCGCCCGGCGAGATGGCGGCGGCGCAGAGGAGTACGCCGGTCACCACCAGGGGGATCCGTCGTGGTGAGCGTGGGGTGGGAGAGCCGTCAGGCACCTGCATGGCGGGGCTCCAGACGCGAGTGCTTCGGGAAGCCTCCATGCTGTTAGCGCTAACATCGATCGTCAAGACCTTGGCCGAGATCGATTTGAAATATCTGAGAAACAGGCACTCGGCACGCACCCCCGACGGACATGCCCCGTCCAGGTATCGCAGTTGCCGTCTGAATCCATGGATCAGCCCGCAGATCCTAGGCTTTCCCATCCGTCAGGCTTGCGGATGCATCCCGTAAGGTGTGCGCCGTGACGATGTTTCGCATGGGCGAGGCGGCAGACCTGCTCGGCGTCAGCCCGGACACGGTGCGCCGGTGGGTCGACGCCGGCAGGCTCGCCGCCACCCGCGACGACCAGGGACATCGGGTGGTCGACGGCGTCGACCTGGCTGCCTTCGTACGGGCACAGGCCGGCGACCCGGACGAACGGGCCGACGAGTCGTCGGCCCGTAACCGGCTGCGGGGCATCGTCACGGCCGTGGTCAAGGACGGCGTGATGGCCCAGGTGGACATCCAGGCCGGTCCGTTCCGGGTGGTGTCGCTGATGAGCCGCGAAGCCGTCGACGACCTGGGACTGGCAGTCGGCTCGGTGGCGATCGCGGTGATCAAGTCGACCACCGTCGTGGTGGAGCGGCCCACGTCCCATCCGGACACCAGAAGGAACGGCTCGTGACGGTACGCAGGCTAGCCCTCGCCGCCGTGGCGATGGCCGGGCTGGTCGGCTGCGGTGCAGGTCAGACCGTTCCGCAGGGCGACGCCGTGACCGGCGACGTCACGGTCTTCGCCGCCGCGTCGCTCACCGAGCCGTTCACCCGGATCGGCGAGGACTTCGAGGCGGCGAACCCCGGCGTCCGGGTCACGTACAGTTTCGCCGGCAGCTCCACCCTCGCGGCGCAGATCGACCAGGGCGCACCGGCGGACGTCTTCGCCGCGGCCTCGCCGGACACCATGACCACCGTCACCGACAGCCACGACCACGACCCGAAGGTCTTCGTCCGCAACCGACTCGTGATCGCGGTGCCCGACGGCAACCCGAACGGCGTGAGCGGTCTGGCCGACCTGGACCGGCCGGGGGTCAAGGTCGCGCTCTGCGCCGCACAGGTCCCCTGTGGCGCTGCGGCGGTGCGGGCCCTCGCCGCCGCCGGGGTGGACCTCACCCCGGTCACCCTGGAACGGGACGTGCGGGCGGCGCTGTCCAAGGTGCGCCTCGGTGAGGTCGACGCGGCGCTGGTCTACCGCACCGACGCGCAGGCCGTTGCCGCCGACGTCGACGGCATCGAGTTCCCCGAGTCGGCCAGCGCGATCAACGACTATCCGATCGTCGTGTTGGGCAACGCCCCCAACAAGCCGGCCGCCCGAGCGTTCGTCGACCACGTACTCTCCGACGCGGGTCAGGCCGTCCTCGCCGCCGCCGGATTCCAGGCCCCGTAGGCGATGTCCCGACGCGACGCCGTGGCGGCGCGAACCGACCGGTCGACGCCGCCACCACGACCCAGACACACCGGCCGGGTGCCGGTCGCGTTGCTGCTGCCCGCCGCCCTCGGCCTGCTCTTCCTGGTGCTCCCCCTGGTCGGGTTGCTGGTTCGGACGCCGTGGAGCACGCTGCCGCAACGACTCACCGAGCCGGGGGTGCTCACCGCGCTGCGGCTGTCCGTGCAGGCGGCCACCCTCGCCACCCTGCTGTCGCTCGTCCTCGGGGTGCCCCTGGCCTGGCTGCTGGCCCGCGTCGAGTTCCCCGGACGCCGCCTGGTGCGTGCCCTGGTCACCGTGCCGCTGGTGTTGCCGCCGGTGGTCGGCGGGGTGGCGCTGCTGCTCGTCTTCGGCCGGCGGGGCATCCTCGGCAGCTGGCTCGACAGCACCTTCGGGGTCAGCCTGCCGTTCACCACGGCCGGTGTCGTGCTCGCCGAGGCCTTCGTCGCGATGCCGTTCCTGGTGGTCGCCGTCGAGGGCGCGCTGCGCGGCGCGGACGTCCGGTACGAGGAGGCCGCCGCCACCCTCGGCGCCGGCCGTTGGACCACCTTCACCCGGGTGACGCTTCCGCTGGTCGCGCCGGGCGTCGCCGCCGGCGCGGTGCTGTGCTGGGCCCGGGCGCTCGGCGAGTTCGGCGCCACCATCACCTTCGCCGGCAACTTCCCCGGCCGTACCCAGACCATGCCCCTCGCGGTGTACCTCGCCCTCGAAACCGACCTGGAGGCGGCGATCGTGCTCAGTCTCGTCCTGCTCACCGTCTCGGTGGCGATTCTGGCCAGTCTCCGCGACCGCTGGCTCGGCAGCCGGTGACCGCCGAGACGGGCAAGCCCGCTGCCGTACCGGCATCCGGCGACGCGGTGCTCGACGCCCGCCTGGTCGTGGACCGGGGGGCCTTCCGACTCGACCTGCCGCTGACCATCGGCCCCGGAGAGGTCGTCGCCCTCCTCGGGCCCAACGGTGCCGGCAAGACCACCGCGCTGCGTGCCCTCGCCGGCCTGCTCCCCCTCACCGCCGGACATCTCCGTCTCGCCGGACGTCACCTGGACCACCCCGACCGCCGGGTCTGGATCCCGGCCGAGCAGCGCGGCATCGGTGTCGTCTTCCAGGACTACCTGCTCTTTCCCCACCTCAACGCGCTGGACAACGTCGCGTTCGGACCGCGGCGCCAGGGGCTGAGCCGACACCGAGCGCGACAGCGGGCGGCACGGTGGCTGACCCGGGTCGGCCTCGCCGAACACGCCCGCCGCAAGCCCCGACAGCTCTCCGGTGGGCAGGCCCAACGCGTGGCCCTGGCCCGTGCCCTCGCCGTCGCACCGGCACTGCTGCTGCTCGACGAGCCGCTCGCCGCCCTCGACGCCCGCACCCGGCTCGACACCCGCGCCCAACTTCAGCACCACCTCGGCGGGCACACCGGTGCCACGCTGCTGGTCACCCACGACCCGATCGACGCCGTCGTGCTCGCGGACCGGCTCGTCGTCATCGAGGACGGCCACCTGGTGCAGGAAGGCGACGTCGCGACCGTGATCGACCAGCCGCGCACCGACTTCGTCGCCCGCCTGGTCGGCCTCAACCTCCACCGGGGGCACGCCGACGGGCACCGGGTCCGGGTCACCGACGGGTTCCACCTCGTCGTCGGCGACCGGCACACCGGTGACGTCTTCGTCGCCTTCACGCCGTCGACGGTGGCGCTGCATCCCCGTCGTCCCGACGGCGGTACGCACAACACCTGGCCGGCCACCGTCACCGGCATCCAACGCCACGGCGACCACCTACGGGTCCAGCTCGCCGGCCCGGTCGCCGTGACCGCCGACATCACTCCGGCCGCCGCCGCGCGGCTGACCCCGAGACCCGGGCAGACACTCTGGGCCACCGTGGACGCCGCCGGGACACGGGTCTACCCGGCCACGCCGACACCCCGGGCCGAAGCCTGAGCCGGTCACCCGGGCCGAAGCCCGAGCCGGTCGGGGCGACCAGGGCGAGCAGACCGGGGTGCCGGTCGGGCTGTCGGTCAGGGGAAGTCGTCCGGGCCGGTGCCGGGCAGCGTCGCCAACAACTGCCCGGCGAGGCCCCGCACGGTGGGATCGGGCTGCCCGGCCAACCGGACGAGTATCGGCCGGGTCCGGGTGTCCTCGCCGTAGTGGCGGGCGAGCGCGAGCAGGGCGGTACGACGGATCTCCCAGTCCTCGTCGTCCACCAACCGCATCAACAGCTCCCGCACCCCGGTCCGGTCCGCCAGGTTGGCCGCGAGCTGCTCGGTGGCCCGGCGACGCACCTCCAGCGCCGGATCGTCGCGTACCAGCCCCACCAGCAGCACCCGGACCTCCGGGTCGTCGCCGAAATGCTCGCCGAGCGCGGCGGCGATGCGGGCCCGGATCGCCGGATCCCGATCGGCCAGCCGACGCATCAACCGCAACGTCACGGCCATCGCGGTCTCACCCCGCTCGATCAGGCAGCACACCGCCGCGTCGAACGCCGCCGGATCGGTGTCCGAGCCGATGCACTCCAACAGCACGTCGGTGACCACGTCCGCGCCGCCGTACGCGCTGAGGGTCTCCACGGCGGCCAGCCGGATGCCCGCGTAGCTGTCCCGGCGGGCCCGCCGCGACAACGTCTCCACCAGCGCGTCGGTGCCACCGTCGCGGGCCAACGCCTGTGCGGCGACGCGCAGCACGTTCGGGTCGGGATCCCGGCGGACCTGCTCGGCGAGACACTCCGCCACGGCCGGGTCGAGCGGATCACCGAGGCGGGCCAGGCTTCGGGTGACGCGGAGCCGGACGATCGGATCGCGTTCCCGGGCGGCCCGGCTGATGAGCAGTTCGCGGGCGGCGTGCCCGAGCGGCGGTCGACCGGTGAGCAGGTCGACGGCGGCGAGCCGGACACCGGCGGTGGGATCCTGGCGGGCACGTTCGAGCAGCAGTTCCCCGGTGCGGTGGTCCGGGTACGCCTCGGCGAGCGCCCGGACCGCGGCGAGCCGCACCGTCGCGTCGTCGTCCGTGCGCGCCGCCTGGGCAGCCACCACCCAGCCGCTGTCGTCCACCCGGTAGCGGTCGGTCAGCGCCGTCACCGCCGCCGCTCGCACCGAGGCGTCCTCGTCCTGCTCGATCCGGTCCACCAGCCGGTCCCGGCACCTGCCGTCCGGGTCGTTGACCAGCACCAGTCGTTGCACCGCGACCGCGCGCACCCGCGCCGAGGCATCCGAACCGGCCAGTTTCAGCAACAGCTCGGTGCCGTCCGTGCCGCCCTGGCCGGGGAGCAGTTCGCACACCAGGCAGCGCCGCACCTCGTCCTGGGAGTCACCGGCGATCCGCGACAGGGCCCGCCCACGAGCCGCCTCACTGTGTCCGGGAAGGGTGAGCAGGCACCGCAACGCGGCCTGCACGACACCGGGATCGGTGTCGGTGGCCAGCCGGCGGTGCAGCGTCTCGGTGACGTCGGGCAGGTTCGGGCAGCGGGTGGCGAGCACCGTCACCGCGGCCCGCCGCACGCCGGTGTCGCGGTCCTCCGTGGCGCGCGTCAGCAGCGCTCGGACGTCATCGGTCAACTCGGGCCGCCCGTTGAGGGACTGCATCGCCAGGGCGCGGACCGCCGCGTCGGGGGATTCGGCCAGGTCGCGCAGCACCTCGACCAGGTCGCCGCCGGTGCCGAAGTTGGCGACCAGGGCGCGCACCGCGGCCTGCCGCACCGCTGTCGATCCTTCCGCCCGCGCCTGGGCGAGCAGCAGTTCCTGGCAGTGTCGTCGGCTGCGGCCGGTGGTGTCCAACCGCCTGGCGGCCTCGGCCAGGCCGGCGACCAGCGCGATCCGCGCCTGCCGCTCGTGGCCCTGCCCGAGTTCCCGGACCAGCACCTCCTCCAGCTGCTCGTCGGCGGTGGACAGCGCGGCAGCCGCGCGGGTGGCGAAGGTCGAACCGGAGCGCCAACTGGTGCGCACCCCCCGGCGGCGGTACCAGTGCAGGAAGACGGCCCGGCCGGGCCACTGCGGTCCGAGTGCCCGGATCGAGGAGAGCAGCTCCTGCTCGGTGACCTCGACGAGGTTCGGGTCGTCGGCGGACATGCCGTGCTCGACCAGCAGCACCACCTGGCGCAGCACCGCCTCACCGGCACCGGCCAGCCCCGCCGGCTGCGGCGCGTCCGCCACACACTGTGCGGCCAGCACCAGGTTCCACGGTGGGCTGGGCAGGTTCAGCGGTGGCCAGGGCCGGTTGACCTCGGTGGCCAGCAGGGTGACCAGATCGTTGGCGACCTCGGCGGGTAGGGCGCTGGCGACCAGCCGCAGCACCTCCCGCCAGGACGGATCCGCCCAGTGCTCGCGGAACAGCGCACGCAGTTGGTCGATCCCCCAGCTGTCCGAGTCGGGATCAAACCTGTCCACGATCTCCTCGGCACAGAAGTACTCCAGAAACGTACGATGCACGAACCCGAACAGCCGCAGCCCGTACCGTTCCAGGATGAAGCTGCGCTGGCGTAGTTTGTCGATCATCGAGTACGCCATGGCGTGCGCGCGTTCGTTCTCGAAACCGTAGAACTCCACCAGGTGGTCACGGAAGATGCGCGACAGTTCATCTGCCTCGATGTAATTGCCGGCCGGCCCCGACTCCCGGCACTGCATCCAGAACGCCAGGTGACGCAGCAGTCGCAGCTTCGCCTGCGGATCCAGCGGCGGCACGTCGCCGTGGCTCTCCCGCAGTTGCTTGGTCACGTCCCATTCCGAGATCAGCACGTCCGTGACGTGCGCGTAGAGCCACCGACGGTTTCTGGGCAGCGGGCGGTCCCGGCCGACGATCGCCATGAGCATCAGCAGCAACGGGTTACCGGCGATCTCGTGCATCGCCCGCGACTGCCGCACCACGTCGAGGATCTGCCGCCGCTGCCGGTCCGCCTCGACCGACGGGGTCGGCATCACGTACTCGTACCAGTTGCCGAGGAACCGGGCGATCCGCTCGTCGTCGAGATCCTCCAGCGTGAAGTGGTCGAAACCGGCGTTGGCGAAGGTGTGTCGCAGATAGCCGGCCGCCCGCGAGGTGACCACCGTACGCACCCCGGGGTACTCGTTGGCGAAGGTGGCGATCTGGGCGGCCGTCTCCTCGCGTTGCGCCGAGTCGAAGACCTCGTCCAGGCCGTCGAAGAGGAACAGCGCCTGGCCGCCCTGCCGCAGGTACGCCTCCAGCACCTCCCGATCGAGCCCGGCCAGGCCCTGCTGGTGCCGGTGACCGACGTAGTCCAGCAGACCGTCGCACCGGCCGTCACCACTATGCGCCGCGTAGGACCGCAACTCGATCAGGACCGGCAGGTGACCGTCCAGCGCCGCCAGGCGCGGCTCCTCGCAGACCCCGGCCAACGCGAGGGCGAGGTACCGAGCGGCCGCCGACTTGCCGGAGCCGGGATCGCCGAGCAGCACGATGGCCCGCCGGGCCGGGTCGCAGACCACGTCGAACAGTGCCGACGCCTGCTTGGCGGCGTACTCCTCCCAGAGCCGTTCCACGTCCCTCGGGTCCACCACACCGGGCAGCGCGCCGCCGTCACCGTCCGGCCCTGATCCCGCCCAGCGCCACCAGGCCAGCGGCATCTCCGGGCGGGCGTCCTCGTGCACCCTCGGCTCTACGAACACGTTGGACAGACCGACGGTGAGGTAGCCGATGGTGGGTCGTGGCGCCACCGCGTCCAGCGGCACCGCCTGGTAGCGCAGCCGGAGCTGCTTGTGGTACTGGCTGCGGACCGCTTCCGGCAGGTGCGTGTCGGGGTCGCCGGGCTCACGCGCCGGTGACCGACCGCTGCGCATGTCGGCCAACGCCACGGTGACCTTCGCGGACAGGTCGTCCACGCTGGAGAAAAAGGCGCAGAGGTGGCGCTCCTTCAGCTCGTTGCGCAGGGCCACGACCTGTTGCCAGTCGTCGTCACGGTCGATCATGTCCACCGGCCAGGGCGTGTCCTCGGCGAGCAGGAAGATCAGGCACGGCTTGCCGGCCGCGAGCGCGGCACGATACTCCAGCTCCGTGATGGACGATTCCTGGCCGGGCGGCCGGTAGCCGTAGCGCCAGGCGAAAAGACCCACATACAGATCACACCGGCGCACATCGGCCAAACAGCGTTCCAGCGGCGGGCGGACGTCGGCCCCGTACGCCTCCATGGCGACGTCTTCGATCTCCAGGCGACGTGCCACCGCGTGCACGGCCGCACGA
Organism: Micromonospora sp. DT48; assembly: GCF_049844495.1. NCBI lineage: Bacteria > Bacillati > Actinomycetota > Actinomycetes > Micromonosporales > Micromonosporaceae > Micromonospora > Micromonospora sp. DT48. Next base: position 24,649 of record NZ_JBNCLE010000007.1, on the reverse strand, counting down.
TATTCCAGCAGGTCCTTTTGGGTGGCTGAAATGTAGACCTTCATCGACGGCAAACTCCAGGGGTGGCTGGCGACCGCATTCCTAAAAATAACAGCCGTTGTCACATCCATACGCCCCGTGATCCCCGCACCCCGCGCGCATATCGGCTTTCCCACACCGGATGGGCCTATGATGACCGCGGGACGGATTCGGTCCGGTCACCGGCCGAAGGCCCATGCCTGCCGGTGTCCCCCGTGGTGCCGATGCGGAGGAACCATGCTCACGGTGGGCGAGGTGCACACCAGCCTGCTGCAGCACAGCACGGCGCTGGCACAGGACCAGAGCGCCGAGGTGCTCAGCCTGGTCGAGGGCGAAGCCGTGTTGACCTCGCGACGCCCGTCGCTGTACGCGGTGTCGCCCGACGTGCGTACCGGTGTCGACTGCTGGTTACCGAGCGCGAAGAACCGCCAACTGCGCGCGGTGGGCGCGGTGGTGACCCGGGCGGTCATCACCGGCGGCCGGATCGTGCAGGCATCCTCCATCATCCAGGTCGTCGCCGGGGAGCGCCGCCGGCCGTGGTCGCACTACCTGGCCAACCCGGGAGTGCTGGAGACGGTCGGCAAACTGGACGTCGACGATCTGACGAACGGTTTCCTGCACGGCAACGCCGCCGACGTGCTGAACCTGGACGCGATCACCGGCCGGGTGCTCGACAGTGTGCAGATGTCCGACCTGCTGGACCGCCGCCCTCCACTGCGGGCGGCCCGTACCCGGCTGCGGTGGACCGCACGGGTGCACGAGCAGCCGGGCGAGAACGCCACCGCCGACGTCGCGGTGGACTCCCCGACGCTGCGCACCGTACGCCTCACGGTCAGCCCGCAGGACGTGCCGGCGGCGGTCGCCGGCCTCTGCGAGGACCTAGCCCTGCACGACTGGCTGCTCACCATGCTGTCGGCGCTGGTCGAGGCCGCGGTGACCCGCGCCGGCTCCACCCAGGAGCACATCGAACGGCTGCGGCCGGTGTTGGAGCACCTGCTGCACCTGTGGCTTCCGGGGGCCCGGGTCGACCCGCGGCTGCGCCCGATCTGGGACCAGTTGGAGCAGGTGCCCGGGTTCAGCCGGCAGTGGCAGTCGTCGGTCAACTGGATCCGTGACCAGATCACCGTCGGCAACATGGCCATCCTGCGTGACCTGGCCGGTCGGGCGGCGGTCAGCCAGCCGTGCGGGCACACCACGATGGGCGAGCCGCTCTCCACCGCCGGCAGCCGCCGGGGCGGCCGTGGGGCACAGACGCCACACGGGTGACCGGCGACCGCCTCACTCCCCGATGAACACGTAGCTCAACCGGTCGACCAGTTCGTCGGGGAGTTCCAGGCCCTCACTGCTGGCCCGTTTGGCGACCTGGCGCGCAACCGCCGGTGGCACCGCCACCTGCCCGAGGATGGTCCGCACGGCCAACTCGACCGGAAGGTAGCGGGTGTCCATCAGCGTCACGGTGCGGTACCCGCAGAACGGCGTGGCGTCCGGGTTCAACTGGACGATCGCCGGCAGGCGGTCCCAGTCGGTCGGCAGCGGCTCGTCGGGCGGCAGCCGGTACGGCTGGGTGATCGTCTGCCCCCGGTGCCGCAGCACGCCCAGCCGGGTCATCTGCCACACCGAGGCGAGCAGCGCACAGGCCCACACCCGGCGACCCGGCTCATCGGACCACAGTTCGATGTCGACGAAGATGGAGTGCTGCGCGTCGCCCGACTGCAACGGCGGCGACCAGGGCACGGGCATTGTCATCGCGGGCGCGTCCGCGTGCCCCGGCGTACGCTTGCCGTTGGACAGCCAGCCCGACTCACTCAGCGGCGGGCGACTCCCCGTGGTGTGCCGGGGCGGCTCGACGACCAGGGTGTCCACCACCAGCCGGGCCAGTTCGACGTCGTCGTAGCGGGCGAAGCTCGACTCGCGGGCCACGTAGTCGAGCACCAGCCCGTGCTCCGCGGCGGCCTGCTGCACCTGCGGGATCACCTCACGCGGGGTGGCGAACCGGTGGAAGTAGTCGTCGACCAGGAAACACGTGCTGATCCTGGGCTGTCGGTGCGGGCGCAGCCCACGGCGTGCCAGCGCCGGGATCGCCTGCGCCCAGTCGGCGATCCGGGCGAACTTGCGCCGAAGGTCGCGGCACCCGTCGCCGAAGTCCTCGGCGTAGACGTGCCCCAACTCCACCGACAGATGCGAGTACGGCACGCTCTCCGTACGACGCACCGCGGCTGCCTCCTGGAACCTGACATCCACGCTCATCACACGGTCTCCCATGCGGTCTCGTCGAAGAGCCGCTCGGTCAGCTCCACGAAGGCATCCACGGTCCTGGCATTTGCGATCTTGGCCTGCACGTCGTTGTCCGAGATCAGCTGCTCGCGCCACTGCAGCAGCGGGTCCAACGGCACCGCACCGAGCAGCGTGGTCCGGCCGGTCCCCCGCCTACGGGCGAGTTCCGCCAGTTCCGCGTCACACCTACGCAGGAACGCCTGCTGCGCCAGATCGAGATGGCCCACCTCAGGGCCGCGTGAATCGATCACCGCGGTCCGTACGAACCGCAGTGACTCCCGTAGCCGGTCCGGCTCGTGGCCGTACTCCTTGCCCATGGCCAGGATCCCGCCGGACTCGAAGGCGAGGTCCGCCGCCGCCATCACGTGCTGCGGCGTCCAGCGGTGGAACACCAGCCACCGCACGGTCACCTTGCGCAGCGTCCGGTTGGCGGTGGCCGCCAACGCGATCTGGCTGGCGTACGACCGGCCGGCGCTCAGATCCACCAGGGTCAGGTCGAACTCCTCCTCCAGTCGGAGGAACAGCTCGGCGCAGCGGCGGCCGATGTCGTCGGTGAAGCCGAACTCGCTGCCGTTGCGCTGGCCGGGCAGCAGCACCAGCGAGCCCGAGCCGGTCGGCCGCTGGCGCAGGCTGACCCGTTCCGAGGTGCCCCACACGTCCAGCTGTTCCGGTGACGGGATCTCACCCCGCAGGTAGCGGTGGAGGCCGCCGCCGTTCGGGCCGGCGCCCTCGATGCCGTTGGTCGCCTGGGGGATCTGGAACGTGATCCCGGCCGTCGGCGAGCCGAAGTCGTAGTCCAGGTAGCAGGTGGAGCGGCCGGAGAGCGCACTGCGGTAGGCGATGTTCGCCGCGGTCACCGAGCGCCCGGTGCCACCCTTGTGCGACGTGACGAAGACCAGCATTCAGATCCCCTCGCTGGCCTTCTGTTGGCCGGTGGTGATGTCGTTGAGCTGGAGCAGCAGGGTGCTCGCCAGCGCCGCGGCCGTGCCCGGCTGGTTGTCCACCAGTGACTGGGCGCGGCGCAGCGTCGCCCGGATGCTGCGCATACTGCGCTGCATCGCCTCACCGGCGAAGGTGCCGCTCATCAACTCACGGTCGAACACGTACTCGGCCTCGTCGATGAGGTCCTGGGCGAACGCGGAGAGGTTCAGGGCGCGGGGGAACGGACGTTCCCAGAGCAGTTGACCGGCGTTGACCAGGGCCTGCACGACCCGCTCGCTCAGGTACCAGGAGGGCGCCTCGGGCAGTGGCGCCAGCCCGGGGAACGCGCCTCCGGCGTGATCCCACAGCCCCTGGTGCCGGCCTTCCGGAATGCGCCGCCGCAGGAGGTGTTCCCACACCTCGTCCGCGAGCTCGAGCATCTCGCTGCGCCGCCGGGCATTGTTCAGCAGACCGGCGAGGGTGGTGGCCCGCTGGAGCAACACGGTGGAGAACTCGTTGACGTTCCACGTCATGATCGGCTTCGACGAGGCGTCGTTGAGGGTCACCTGTTTTCCCGGGGCGTGCACGACCAACGCGGCTTCGTTGGGCGTGGCGCGTCGGGTGATCCGGCCGCGCTGGGCCAACTCCACCAGCACGTTGCCGATCCGTCCGAACTCCTCGTCGCCGCCGCGCCCGCTGGCGACCAGACCCTTCACCGCCAGCGAGGTGGCCTGCAAGGTGTAGTAGTCGGTCCGGTCGCCGTCGGTGGTACGCCAGGGAATGTCCTCGATCGGCCACCGGCGTCGGTTGCCGAACGTCGCCACCGTCGCCCAGTAGCGCCGGGTCAGCTCCCAGCGCAGTTGCAGGATCCGGAACAGTCGTTGCTGTTCCTCGTTGAGCAGGCCGAGCAGACGGGTCCGTTCGGAGTTAAGGTCGTCGATGGCGTCCACCGCGATGACGGTGAAGTAGAGGTAGGGGGCGTTCTCCGCCGAGCCCTCGCGTTGCGGGCCGATCGGCTCGGTCGTCGCGACCTCCTCGGCGCCGGCGATGGTCCCCCACGACCAGCCGCACTCGAAAAGCATCTCGCTGTTGTCCAGGTCCTCGGTGACCTGACCGGATCCGACCACGACGTTACGCAGGCTCGCCATGGTGTCCCGCAGCTCGGAGCGCAGTGCGGCCACCACCTCCCGGCGCGGTAACTCGTCCTGGTTGACCATGTCGCACAGCCGGATGCCGAACTCGTCGGTGGCCGCGAAGACCGAGGTACTGAAGCTGCGGAGCAGACCGACCATGGCCGCGGTCAGCCGAAGACTGGCCATCTGTTCCAGCTTGTCCAGCTGGGCGCGCAGGTCGGCCCGCTTGGTGGAGGGGCGGTAGATCTTGACGAAACCGATGGTGGCCAGGGTCAGCGTGACCGACACCGCGAAGGAGTCGACCACGTCCATGTTGCGCTGTTCCTCGGTGAGGTCCGGACCGCCCGCGACCGGGCTGAGATAGGTGCCGCCACCGAAGGTCGGCGAGCCGTTCTCGTCGGTGTAGCGGACGAAGTAATCGGTCATGATCCTGACCAGCCGCCGGGGAATCTCTATCGCCCCGCCGATCGCGCCGAGGGCGTCGATGACCTCCTCATCGATGCGGTCCGGATCGTCGAGTGCGAGCACCGGGATCTTGGTCGCCGGCAGCAGCAACGTCAGCAGTTGCTCGGCGTCGCTGATGGAATTGGACCCGCTGCGGCCACCCCACTCCCAATCGCCGTTGCGTATGCAGCTACGGACCGTGGCCCGCCAGATATCGAGAATCTCCTGGCGCGGCTGCATCCGCATGATCCACCACCGTCTGCTGTAGTCGTCGAAACGGAGCTGCTGATGTTGCCTGGCTCATGGCGATCCATGATGACCCGCACCCGTCATCGTATCCCTGTCGGAGCGTGACCTGAACGCCCGTGCGTACCGATCTTCCGGAGAAACCGGACGACCCAACCGTCCTGCTGAGAGCGCTGTGGGGATACGGCGGGGACAATGTGGGAGGTCAGCCGCGACTACGTCCGGTCACCAGCAACATGCCCAGGTATCCGTCCCGTAGCGCCGGCGTCGGCCGAACCTCGTGCATGTTCACGTCGTACGCTCCGGCGGCGATGCTCGCCACCACCTCCGCGCGCTGTAGTCGCACGGCCGGGAACCAGGACTGCCCCACGCGGTAGCCGTTCGAGCCGAGCATGAACGCCGCGGCGAACGGCGAACCGGGCTGTAGCGCGCCCAGGAACCGGCCGATGGCGTGCTCCGCCTCGGCCCGGTCGGCCGAGATCGAACAGGCCACGAAGAACATGGTGCCCGCGCCCCAGGCCCTCCTGGGCAGGTCGAAGACGCTCAGTTGCAGCACCCGACCCACCCTGGCCAGGTGACCACGGGGATCGGCCAGCGCGGCGTACGCGGCGTGTTCGGCACACACCTGCCAGTACGCGTCCCAGCACTCGTCATAGCCGCTGATCTGGTGCCGCAACCAGTGCACATTAGCCGTGGAATATTCGCAGAGTTCCACGCTGCGGGCGAATGGCAGAAGGGACAGCGCCGGGTAGAGGTTCGCCCCCGATCCCACATCGACACAGTGCACGTCGGCAATCGCAGCCTCCGCGAAAAAGTCTCTTATCCGACAGAGAATCTCGCGATCATCGTCCCGCAGGACGGAGTAGTTGTGCTGGAGGTAGGCACGCGGGTCGAAGCCGTCCCACTCCACCTCGGAATTGACAGTTCGCGGGGCCTCAACTCGTGACGGCGGGGTCGACGGCCCGCTACAACCTGCACCAGCCGCCGGAATCAATGCCATGGAGGTGCCTCCATTGGAGTTGGCAGATCACTTTGGTCGTTGCCCCGACGCGCTCAGCCCGTTGCCCATTATGCATCGGATGCGATACCGATTCGCAAGTGTCGAGGTCGAGGTAAGCGCGATCCCCGGACCGCGACGGCTGCCATCGAGTTGCCTGATCGGCATTGACCGCCGTCGCCATGCGGCGGCGGTCATCCCCGGCGGCGAGTACCGCGAGCCCGGGTGCGGACGGGCGGTCGGAACCGGTGAGGAGGGTCAGCCGCCGGTGCCCTCGGCCGAGCCGTCCGGCCCGAGCGCGCCCTCCACGTCGCCCACGTCGAGGTGCACGTGCTGGTGGCCGTGTCCGGCGTCGACGTTGATCTGGTCGAGCTGGGTCGCGGCGACCGACCACGTGCTGGCGGCGAGAGTCGCCTGCCGCGCCGCCAGCGTCATCAGTTCGGTACGCCCGGCGGGCGGACCGGCCAGCGCGAGAGCGACCGAGTCGACCGCGACGGCCGCCTGGTCGACGGCACCGCGCAGGCCGCCACGGGCCACGTTGGTGGCGGTCATACCCGACGGCGGGTCGGCGAACTGAGCGGCCAGTTGCCGCATGGTCTGCTGCCAGGCGTCGACCTGCGCCCGGTCGGGCACCCGCCCCGCCTCGGCGTCCTGCCGGAGGCCTCGGACGATCGGCGCGAGCTGCTCGCCCGTCCGGTGGGCCAACTCGGTCAGCTCGACGATCTGCCGGGCGTCCCGCTCGGCGTCGGCTTGACGCAGTTGCGCCACGCTCGCCTCGATCGGGTCGGGCCGACCGAGGGCGTACCCGACCACGCCGCCGAGCAGCGCCGCCACCAGGACCGCCGCCACGGCAGCCACCATCGGTGCCCTCGCCCGGTTCCGTTGGGCTGGCGGGGCGAGCAGATAGGAGGGCTTTCCGGTTCGGCGGGACATGGCACCCCTCGCATCGACGGCTGTTGCCAGGGAGCGTAGCCCTTACCATCAGCGACGTCGATGGTTTCAGAGCTTCGTACCGAACTTTCGTCGGAGGCAGCGAAAGCGGTCGTCACGCGTCGACCGGCGCGCCCAGCCGGGCGAGCGCGACACGGGCCCGGGACTGTTCCTCGGGTCGGTCGATCGGAGGGGTCAGGCGAACCGGGACGGGTCACCGGCGCCCACCCGGACGATCTCCGGCCCACCGTCGGAGAAGTCGACCACGGTGGTCGGTTCGGTGCCGCAGTCGCCCGCGTCGACCACCGCGTCGACGGCGTGGTCGAGGCGCTCCTTGATCTCCCAGCCCTGGGTCATCGGCTCCTCGTCGTCGGGCAGCAGCAGGGTGCTCGACAGCAGCGGCTCGCCGAGCGCGTCGAGCAACGCGCGGGTGACCGGATGGGCGGGTATGCGTACCCCGACGGTCTTCTTGCGGGGGTGCCACAGCCGTCGGGGCACCTCCTTGGTGGCGGGCAGGATGAAGGTGTAGCGGCCCGGGGTGGCCGCCTTCACCGCCCGGAACACCGCGTTGTCCAGGTGCACGAACTGCCCGAGCTGGGCGAAGTCGCGGCACATCAGCGTGAAGTGGTGGCCGCTGTCGAGGTCGCGGATCGCCCGGATCCGGTCCATCCCGTCCTTGTCGCCCAACTGGCTGCCCAGGGCGAAGCAGGAATCCGTGGGGTACGCGATCAACCCGCCCGCACGGACGATGTCGACCACCTGGCCGATGATGCGCGGCTGCGGGTTGTCCGGGTGCACGTCGAAGTACCTCGCCATGGGCGAAGCTTAGAGTGCTGTCGCGTTGCCGACAGTGGCACACCCCGCGAGATGTCGACGCTCATCGTTGTCTCTATGGTCGTACGCGCATCCGGCGGCGGCTACGGGGACATGCTCCGACCCCCGACGACGCCGACCCCGGTACGGGCCACCGTGCTCGCCTTCGCCCTACTGTCACTGCTGTTCGCCCTCGCGACGGTGCACCGGCTGCTGAGCTCGACCGGTTCGCTGGGCGCCGTCGCCTTCTTCGCCGTGATGACCGCCGCGTGCACGCTGGTCGCGATCAGTCTGGCCGCCCGCCGCCGCTGGGCGCCCTATCCGGCGTACGCCCTGGCGGGTCTGCTGGCCGCCGCCTCGCTGGGCCTCTTCGGCGCGATCACGATCGTCGGTCTGGGCCTGCTGGCCGGGGTGGTCCTGGCCCTCAACAGCCGGGTCTCCCGGGACTGGTTCCGTGGGCACGGCCGGTTGCGCTGACCCGGATCAGCCTCGACATCCGGGTAGCGGGCCCGACCCGATGCGGGCCCGCGTGCCTCGTCAATCGCCGGTCGAGCCAGCCGTCTCGTCTGCCCCGTCGGCCCCGGCCGCCGCGGCCGTGACCGGCTCGGCCTTGACCGGCTCGGCCTTCGGGTTCACCCAGGAGAACTCGATCTCGATCGAGAACTCGTCGGCGCCCTCCTGCTCGATCTCCAGTTCGCAGCGCACCTCATCGGCGACGGTGATCGCCCCGGCGGCGCCGTAGAAGACCTGCCCGCTCTCCAGCTGGCTCGCCACCTGACGCAGCCACGCGGCCAGGTCCGTCCGGGACACCGTCCGCTCGTCCTCGTAGATATCCATGCGGCCATGCTGGCATCCCCCGCCCGGCCCGGTCCGCACGGGGCCTGCTCGACGCCGCCGGTCGATGTCGGCAGAATCTGGCGTGCGTACGCCCACGAGGGCGAGCGGAATCTGCCGCCGCGCACCCGCCCGCACGGCGAGGTGGTGGTGTGGGTGCGGCGAGGCGAGGAGGGTCAGCATCTGGTGGACACCGTCACCTCCGCCCTGACCACCGGCCGTGCGGACGGGCTCCGGATGGCCTGCGCGGCGGCCATCGTCGGGCAGCTGGACCGGGCGCACCGGTGCGCCCCGTGACCGCCGCCTCGTGATGCTGTACCTGACCGCCCTCAACCCGACCGACTCCGTGCGGGACGGCCTGCTGCCCGCCGCCGCTGCCCTCGGCCTGCCGGTGACCGTGCTGACCGACCGCCCCGACGACTGGCCCGAGACGGCGCCGGTGCGGGGCTGCGCGGTGCGGGATCCACACGCTGTCGCCGAGGCGGTGCGGGACGGGCCCGCACCGGCGGGTCTGTTGTCCAACAGCGACCACCTCCAGGCCGCGACCGCGCTCGCCGCCCGCCACCTCGGTCTGCCCGGTAAGGACCCCGAGGCGGCACGGCGCTGCAAGGACAAGGCCGCCACCCGCCGGGCCGTCGCCGACGCCGGTCTCGACGCGGTACGCGCTCGGCTGCTCGCCCCGGACCGGCCAGCGGCGTTCGACGTCTTCCCCGCCGTGGTCAAGCCCCGGGACGGGGTCGCCAGCGAGGACGCCTACCTGGTGGCCGACGAGGCGGACCTGGCCCGGCGGGTGACCGAGATCCGCGGTCGCCGACCGGACGCGTCACTGGTGGTGGAGGAGTACCTGCCCGGGGACGTCCGCACCCACGACACCCTCGGCGACGCCGAGACGATGACCGTGCTCGGCGGCTGGCGTACCACCCTCGGGCCGCCGCCCACCTTCACCGAGCTGTGTCTGGAGTGGGCACCGACACCACCGGCGACGGCCGACGCGCTCCGGGCCCAACTGGACGCGCTGGGCGTACGCTTCGGCGCCTGTCACACCGAGTTCGTCGTACACCGGGACCGGCCCCGCCTCATCGAGGTCAACGACCGGCTGATCGGTGACCGGATGGACCTCATCCTCGCCGAGCTGCTCGGGGTGCCGCTGTTCGAGTACGTCATCCGGCTGCACCTCGGTGAGCCGGTGGCCGACCTCCACCTGCCCGACCCGGCGACGATCGGACAGACCGCCCGGGTCGAGTACGTCTGCGCCGACCGGGGCGGCACGCTCGTCGCCGCTCCCGGGCCCGTCGACACCGTACGCGACGGGGTGCGGCTCGGCTGCCGTCCGTTGCGGACGGTCGGGACCACCGCCGAGCGGACCGGCACCAACCGCGACTACCTGGCCGTCCTGCACGCCATCGGACCGGACCCGGTCGCCGTCGGCCGCGCGCTGGTCGAGTTCCGCGCGGAACTCGACTGGGTGATCGCCGCGTGAGCGACCCGGTCGAGCAGGAGCTGTTCCGCCGGGTGGTGGACGCGTTGCTGCGCGAGGACCACCTGGGCCTGGGCAGCGGCGGCGGCCCCGACGGTCCCGGCTGGTGGCAGGCCCCGCACCGGGGCGGCCGGTTACGCCTCCCGGTGCGTCCGGACGGCTTCCAGCACGCCGTACGGCTCGCCCGCGCCGAGCTGTACGTGCATCCGCCCGCACCGGCGGCGGCCCGCCGGGTCGGCACGCTGGCGCAGCTGTTGGAGCTGCTCGCGCCGCACGGCGACGCCGACGCCGAGCAGGGCTGGCGCGCCTTCACCGACGAGTGCCGGCAGGATCTGCTCGCCCGGCGGCTGGCCACGACCACCCGGTCCGGCGTCTACGCGCGGGTCGCCGCCGCCCGGGTCGGCACGCCGACCGGCTTCGCCGGCGCGCTGCTCGACGACGTGCTGGCCGCCCACGTCGGCCACGCCGTCTACCCCACCGACCGGTGCCGGCACGGCCTGGACGACGCCGACCTGCTCCGGTACGCGCCGGAACACGCCACCAGGTTCGCCCTGCGCTGGCTGCCCGTACCGGCTCGGACGCTGCGGCTGACCGGGCGGCTGCCCGCCTGGTGGCCGCCGCCACGCCGGGCCGGGGAGGTGCTGCTGCCGGTGCATCCGCTCACCGCCGACCGGCTGGACCTGCCGGTGCTGGACCGACCGGGCAGCCTCGTGCGGCCCACCCTGTCGATGCGGACCGTCGCCCTGGACAGCGATCCGACGACCCACCTGAAGCTGCCGCTGGCCACCGCGAGCCTGGGGGCCCGCAACCGCCGCACCCTCGCGCCCGACTCGCTGTGCGACGGCGCGGCCGTGGCCGGGCTGCTCGGCGGTATCGCCGCGGAACAGCCCCGCTTCGCCGACCGGATCATCCACGCCGACGAGAGCACCTTCGGTCACTGCGACGACGAGCTGCGCTCCTTCCTGCTGCGCCGACTGCCCACCGGGCTGGACCGGGCCACCGTGGTGCCGGTGGCCGCGCTCGCCGCGCCGGATCCCACCACCGGCACGGTCGCCCAACGGATCGGCGGCACGAACCCGACCCCGCTGCTGGAGTCCTACCTGGACCTCCTGCTCGACTGGCACGTGTGCCTGTGGTTACGGTACGGAGTGGCGTTGGAAGCACACCCGCAGAACATCCACCTGGTACTGCCGGTCGACGGCCCGGTCCGGCTGCTGTACAAGGACAACGACGGTGCCCGGCTCGACCGTCGGCACGCGGACACGCTCCGGCTGCGCGACCAGCGGATGTGGATCCGCCACCCCGGGGAGCTGGCCGACATGTTCGTCACGATCACCCTTCACCTGGCGGCGGCGGCACCCCTGCTCGCCCTGGCGGAGCAGGGTGTCGCCGTGCCCTCACCCGCCGAGGCGCTCGCCTCCCGGCTACGCGACGCCCGCGACCGGTGGGGCGACACACCGGCCGCACGGGATCTCGTCGACCGCGTGCTGACCGCCGACCGGCTGCCGGTCAAGGCGATGCTCACCGCCGGCACGCTGCTGCCCAAGCACCGGCTCGGCTGCACCGACGTGAACAAGTACTACCGCCGCACCGGACCCAACTACCTGCGGAGCGCCGCGTGAGCCCGCGTACGGCCGAACCGGCCACCCGGCCCGCGGAACGGGTCGCCGACCTGGCCGCCGCGCACGCCCTGCTCTCCTGCTACCTGCGGGAGGTGGCCGCGCCCGACGGCGTCGCCGAGATCGCCGGCACGGTCCTGCGGATCCGGTTGCCGCACCTCGGGTTGACGCTGGCCTGCCGACTCGCCCGGGTCTCCCCGGTGCTGGCGCACCGCTACGCCGGACCGGTCCGCTGCCGACCGACAGAGGACAGCTCGCTTCGTCCGGGTCCCCCGCCCCCGTCGGGCAGCGACACACCTGTCGACGGTGCGCAGCTGGCCCGGCTGCTCGCCGCCGAGTTGACCGCCCGCACCGGGCAGGCCAACGACGAGTTCGTCGAGCAGGTGCTCGGCAGCCGGGACGCGCTGGCCACCCTGCTGCGGCGACGCCCGACCGACGACCCCACCCCGACCGGCGACCCGGTGGTGGACGGCTACGTCGACTCCGAACAGTCCCTGGTGCACGGGCACCCACACCACCCCAGTCCGAAGTGGCGCAGTGGCGATCCGGCGAGTTGGCATCGCTACGCCCCGGAGCTGCGCAGCTCCTTCCGGCTCTGCTGGCTCGCCGTGCCCGACGAGCTGGTGGCCGACGACGGCCCCTTCGACGCGTTGATCGCGCGGCTCGATCCGCCGGACGCGCCATCCGGGCACCAGCTGCTGCCGGTGCACCCGTGGCAGTTGTCGCTGATGCCGCCGACCGACCCGAGGCTGCGCCGGCTGGGTCCGGCCGGGGTGCCGATCCGGCCCACCGCCAGCGTCCGGACGCTCTACGCCCCGTCGGTGGACCTGTTCCTCAAGACCAGCCTGCACGTACGCATCACCAACTGCCTGCGCAAGAACGCCCGTTACGAGCTGACCGGCGCGGTGGCGCTGACCCGCTTCCTGTCCACCGTGCCGCTTCCCGCCCGGGTCGGGCTGCTCCGCGAGCCCGGCTACCGCACCGTCGATCTGCCGGGCGCGGACGAGGCGTACGGCACGATCCTGCGCACCGGCATCCGCGAACACCTGCGGCCGGGTGAACGGGTGGTGATGGCCGCCGCGCTTGCCGCCGCGCCGTTGACCGTGCCGGACCCGCTCGACTGGTGGCACGCCTACCTCGACCTGCTCGTCCCCACCGTCCTGCGGCTGTGGCTCGGTCACGGCGTGGTACACGAGGCGCACCCGCAGAACGTGCTGGTCGTCCTGGACCCCGACGGCCGTCCGGTGCGTCTGGTACTGCGTGACCTGGAGGGCCTGAAGCTGGATCCCGCCCGGTTGGCGGCCTGGCCCGACCGGGTTCCCCGGCAGGCCGCCTACACTCCCGCGCAGGCGGCCCAACGCGTCGTCTACTGCCTGTTCGTCAACCATCTCGCCGGTCTCGCCGGTGCGCTCGCCGACGGTCATCCCGGCATCGAGTCCCGGCTGTGGCGGGCGGTACGGCGAGCCGTCGAGGCGACGTACGCGGACCTGGGCGAGCCGGCCGAGCTGACCCCGCTGCTCGACGGCACCCCGCTCGCCGCCAAGGCGAACCTGCTGGTCCGCTGGCACCGGGCGGCCGACCAGCAGGCACCCTACGTCGCGGTGCCCAACCCGCTGGGGGGTGCCCGGTGACCGGACCGACCTACGTCTACGACCTCGCCGCCCTGGCCACCCACGCCGCCGCCGTCCGGGCGGCCCTGCCGGAACGGGTCGAGCTGCTCTACGCGGTCAAGGCCAATCCCGACCCGGAGCTGCTGCGTACCCTCGCGCCCACCGTCGACGGGTTCGAGGCCGCCAGCCGAGGCGAACTGCGGCACCTGGCGTCCGTGCTGCCCGATCGTCGGGTGGCCGCCTTCGCCGGGCCGGGCAAGACCGACGCGGATCTGGCGGCGGCGTTGGCCGCCGACGTGGCCCGGATCCACGTCGAGTCCGCCGCCGAACTGCACCGGCTGGCCGCCCTGGCGCGGGCCGCCGGGCGTACCGTCGACGTGCTGTTACGGGTGAACCTGCCGGTCGCGACGCCGGGAGCGGTGCTGGTGATGGGCGGGCAGCCGAGCCCGTTCGGGATGGACCCGCAGGAGGCGGTCCGGCTCGCCGCCGATCCGCCGGAAGGCGTCCGGGTCCGGGGCGTGCACGCCCACCTGGCCAGCGGGCTCGACGCGGTGACCGCCGCCTCGGTGGCGCGCGAGGTGACCGACTGGGCGGTACGGCAGGTCGGGGCCGAGGAGGTCAACGTCGGCGGTGGCATGGCCGTCGACTACCGCCGTCCGGAGCACCGCTTCGACTGGGCGGGCTATGGTCGGCTGCTCCGCGAGGTGACCGACGCCCACCCGACGGTCCGGCTCCGGATCGAGCCCGGCCGCGCGGTGGCGGTGTACTGCGGGTCGTACCTCACCGAGGTGATCGACGTGAAGCGGTCCCAGGGGCGGTGGTTCGTCGTCGTCGCCGGTGGCACCCACCAGCTGCGCACCCCGGCGGCGAAGGGGCACTCGCAGCCGTACGTGGTGGTGCCTCAAGGTGGTGCCGGGCCGCGTACCGACGGCGGCCCGGTCACCGTCGTCGGTCAGCTCTGCACACCGAAGGACGTCCTCGCGTACACCAGCGACGGCCCGACCATCGCGGTCGGCGACGTGCTGGTGTTCGCGATGGCCGGCGCCTACGCGTGGAACATCAGCCACCGCGACTTCCTCATGCACGATCCACCCGAGTTCCGGGTCGGAGATCCACTCGCCGTCGCCCACGACTGGGGTCGCTAGCGCGCAGGGGTACTGATGCCGCTTGACCGGCGTCGCCGTGAAGAACGCCTCATCCGCTTTCCGCTGCCCTGATCTTGCTGCTAGCTTCTTGCCATAGTTTTGCAAGAGCTAGGGGAGTGCAAATGGGTGCGGCGACTTCCACCGCCCTGCCCACGGGCCGGCCGGATCTGCTCGGCGTGGCGGCACAGCGCCGCCGCACCGGCAGCTGGCTGGTCACCCTGACCGTCGCGCTGGTCCTCACCGTGGTGGTCGCCGTCGGCTCCGGCTCGATCGGCATCCCGCCCACCACGGTAGCCAAGATCATTGGGCACCATCTGGTCGGCCTGCCCGCCGAGGTGACCTGGACACCGCCGCAGGAGGCCATCGTCTGGCAGGTACGCCTGCCCCGGGTGCTGCTCGGCGTGCTCGTCGGCGCCGGGCTGGCCGCGTGCGGGGTGGCGTTGCAGGCCATGGTCCGCAACGTGCTGGCCGACCCGTACCTGCTGGGTATCAACTCCGGGGCCTCCAGCGGGGCCGCCGCCGCCATCCTGTTCGGCGCGGGCGCCGGCTTCGGCCAGTACGCCCTGTCCAGCAGCGCCTTCCTCGGCGCGCTCGGCGCGTCGCTGCTGGTGTTCCTGATCGCCCGCAGTGGTGGACGGGTGACCTCGATCCGGCTGCTGCTCTCCGGCGTCGCCGTCGGATACGCCCTCTACGCCACCACCAGCTTCCTGATCTTCGCCTCGGGGTCCGCCGAGGGGGCCCGTTCGGTGATGTTCTGGCTCCTCGGCTCCCTCGGGCTGGCCCGGTGGAACGTCCTGCTGCTGATCGCCGCGGTCGTGCTGTGCGGCATGATCGGCTACCTGACCGTCGTCGGGCGACGGCTCGACGTGCTGGCCATCGGTGACGAGACGGCACAGACCCTCGGTGTCTCACCCGACCGGTTCCGGCTCCGGCTGCTCGTGCTGGTCTCGCTCAGCGTCGGCGTGCTGGTCTCCGCCGCCGGCAGCATCGGCTTCGTCGGTCTCGTCGTACCGCACCTGGCCCGCCGGATCGTCGGCGCCCCACACGTCCGCGTGGTGCCGGTGGCCGCGTTGCTCGGCGCCATCCTGCTGGTCTGGGCCGACGTGCTCGCCCGGGTGCTGCTGGCCCCCCAGGAGATCCCGATCGGCATCATCACCGCCCTGCTCGGGGCCCCGTTCCTGCTGATCCTGATCCGTCGTCTGCACGCCACCGGCAGCTGAACGCCATGAGCCGAGGAGCATCGATGAAGGCAACCCGACTCGCCGTCACCGCGACCGTGTCCGCCCTGGCGCTGCTGGTCGCCGCCTGTGGTGGTGCCGCCGAGGAGCCGACCGCGACCGGCCCGGGATATCCGGTCACCGTCACCAACTGCGGCGCGGAGGTGACCTTCCGCTCCGCGCCGGAACGGGTCGTCCTGCTCAAGAGCGCGGCCGTGCCCTACCTGCACGCGCTCGGCGTGTTGGACCGGGTCACCGCCCGCGCCGGGCAGTACCCGAAGGAGTACTACGACGCCGAGACCCTCGCCGCGCTGGACCGGATCCCACTGCTGACCGACAAGATCGACACCAGTGGCCACCTCCAGATCTCCAAGGAGGTGGTGATCAGCCAGGAGCCCGACCTGGTGCTCGGCGAGGTGGACAGCCTCTCCCGCGACTCCCTCTCGGCGGTGGGCATCCCGCTGCTCGAAGAGCCCGCCATGTGCCCGAACAGCACCGGCACCCCCAGCTTCGACGACATCTACCGGCAGCTGGAGACCTACGGTCGGGTGTTCGGCCGCGAGGCCGAGGCGGCCACGGCCGTCGACGCGCTGCGGGACCGGATGACCACGATCCAGGCAGCGGCGGGTACGGCGTCCGGCCGTACCGCGGCGGTGCTCTACCCGACGGTCGGCGGCGGCACCACGTACGCGTACGGCTCCACCAGCATGGCCCACCCGCAGCTGGCGGCGGCCGGTTTCCGCAACGTCTTCGGCGACACCTCGGAACGCGTCTTCGAGGTCACCGTCGAGGAACTGCTCGGCCGTAACCCGGACGTGCTGATCCTGCTCCACAGCGACGGCGATCCCGCGGCGGTCGAGCAGGCCCTGACCGGTCTTCCGGGGGCCGAGAAGCTCAACGCGGTCCGCGACGGGGCGGTGATGACCCAGCTGTTCAACTTCACCGAGCCGCCGACCCCGTTGTCGATCGACGGCCTGGAGCGGATCGTGCAGCGGTTCGGGACCGACTCATGATCGAGGCGACCCAGGTTTCCTGGCGCTACGGCGCCAACCCGGTCATCGACGGGGTCAGTGTGACCGCGCGCCCCGGCCGCGTCCTCGGACTGATCGGCCCCAACGGCAGCGGCAAGACCACGCTGCTGCGGCTGCTCTACGGCGCGCTGCGCGGCGGCACCGGGCGGGTCGTCGTGGACGGCGACGACCTGGCCGCACTGCCGTCCCGCCAGGCGGCGCGCCGCCTGGCGGTGGTCGTGCAGGAGTCCGGCGGCGAGACCGCCCTCACCGTGGCGGAACTGGTGCTGCTGGGGCGGGGCCCACACCTGAACACCTTCCAGCGCACCGGTGCGGCCGACCATCTGATCGCCGCGCAGTGCCTGGCCCGCGTCGGTGCCGCCCACCTGGGGTCGCGCCCGTTCGCCGGTCTCTCCGGCGGCGAACGGCAGCGGGTGCTCATCGCCCGGGCGCTGGCGCAGCAGGCCACCCACCTGCTGCTCGACGAGCCCACCAACCACCTCGACATCCGCTATCAGCACGAGATCCTGCGCCTGGTACGCGACCTCGGCACCTGCGCCGTCGTCGTGCTGCACGACCTGAACCTCGCCGCCCGCTACTGCGACGACCTGGTGCTGCTCGGCCGGGGCGGGGTCGCCGCCGCCGGCACCACCGACGAGGTCCTGGACCCCGCCGTCCTCGAACCCGTCTACGGCATCGGCATCCAGCGTCTCGACCTCGACGGCGCCATACACCTGCTGTACCACCCGGTGCACCAGCCCGTCCCCGAAAGGAGCGCCGCATGAGCGAGCGCAATCGGAGAGCCGACACCCAGGATCGGATCAACTCGTACTGGACCGAGCGGGCACCCGGCTACGACGAGTACCAGCAGCGTCCCGACCGGCTGGCCGAGGACACGCGGGCCTGGGCGCAGGTCTGGGCGCAGGCGTTGCCTCCGGCACCGCTGGAGGTGCTCGACGTCGGCACCGGCACCGGGCAGGTCGCCATGGTGCTGGCCGGTCTCGGCCACCGGGTCACCGGCATCGACCTGGCCGAGGGCATGTTGGAACGGGCCCGCCAACACGCCGCCACCGTCGCCCACGGCCCGGTCATCCGCCCCGGCGACGCGGTGCACCCGGACTTCCCACCCGCCAGCTTCGACGCCGTGGTCAGCCGCTATCTCATGTGGACGCTGCGGGAGCCGGAGACCGCGGTGGCGAACTGGGTCCGCCTGCTGCGCCCCGGCGGCACGGTGGCCGTGGTCGACTCCACCTGGTTCCCCGACGGCCTGGACAACGCCTCGGAGAACTTCGCCGACCACTACGACAGTCAGGTCCGGGCGGCGTTGCCGCTGGCCACCGCGACCTCCATCGACCAGACCGTGGCCGTGCTCGAACGGGCGGGGCTGACCGGGGTCACCGCCACGCCGCTGACGTCGATCTTCGAACTGGACCGGCGTTTCGGTGTCGCCCCGAACCACGAGCACCGGATGCAGTACCTCATCTCCGGCCGGGCCTGAGCAGGCCGTCGGCCCGGCGGGGATCATCAGGATCGCCCGCCGGGCCGGGAGGCGGCCCGTCAGAAGTCGTCGTCGAAGGCGACCGTGCCGGAGACACCCACCTGGTAGGCCGACACCCGCCGTTCGAAGAAGTTGGACAACTCCTGCACGTCCTGCAACTCCATGAAGGCGAACGGGTTCGTCGACCCGTACAGCGGCTCGATGCCCAACTGCGCCAACCGGCGGTCGGCGACGTGTTGGAGGTACGCGCGCATGTCCGCCAGCGGGAGCCCGGAGACGCCCTGTTCGAGCAGGTCGGCGGCGAACTGCACCTCGCACTCGACGGCTTCGGCGAGCATGTCGCGGACCTGCCGCTCCAGGTCGGCGTCGAACAGGTCCGGCTCCTCGGCGCGTACGGTGTCGACCACGTCGAAGGCGAAGGCCATGTGCATCGACTCGTCCCGGAACACCCAGTTGGTGCCCGAGGCCAGCCCATGCAGCAGGCCCCGGGAGCGCAGGAAGTACACGTAGGCGAAGGCGCCGTAGAAGAACAGCCCTTCGATGCAGGCGGCGAAGCAGATCAGGTTCAGCAGGAACGCCCGCCGGTCCTCCCGGGTCCTCAGCTCCCGTAGCTCGAAGATGGAGTCGATCCACCTGAAGCAGAACTCGGCCTTGCGGGCGATCGACGGGATGTTCTCCACCGCCGCGAACGCCGCGAACCGTTCCCGCTCGTCCGGCACGTAGGTGTCGAGGAGGTTCAGGTAGAACTGGACGTGCACCGCCTCCTCGAACAGTTGCCGCGACAGGTAGAGCCGCCCCTCCGGGGAGTTGACGTGCTGGTAGAGGTTGAGCACCAGGTTGTTGGCGACGATGGTGTCGCCGGTGGCGAAGAACGCGACGAGCCGGGACACCAGGTGCTGCTCCGCCGGGGAGAGCTTGGCCAGGTCGGCCAGGTCGGAGTGCAGGTCGACCTCCTCGACGGTCCAGGTGTTGCGGATCGCGTCTTTGAACCGGTCGAAGAACTGCGGGTAGCGCATCGGCCGCAGGGTCAGGTCCATACCGGGGTCGAGCAGCATCTGCCGCTTGTCGGTGCTGGTCTCGGAAACGGTGGTCACTGGCATGCCTCGCAGGTCTCGGGGTTCTCCAGGGAGCAGGCCAGTGCCTCGTCATCGCTGACCGCGACGGTCGGGGTGATCGCGACAGTGGCCTGCTGGATGCGGGTCGCGGGACGCGAGCGCAGGTAGTAGGTGGTCTTGAGCCCGGACTTCCAGGCGTACAGGTACATCGAGGAGAGCTTGCCGATGGTCGGCGCGCTCAGGAACAGGTTCAGCGACTGCGACTGGTCGACGAAGGGGGCACGGGCGGCGGCCAGGTCGATCAGCGCCCGCTGCGGCAGCTCCCACGCCGTCCGGAACAGCTCCCGCACGTCGGCCGGCAGCTCGGCGATGCCCTGCACCGACCCGTCGGCCCGTTTGACCTGCTCCCGGATCGCCGCCGTCCACAGTCCGCGTGCCTTCAGCTCCCGGACCAGGTAGGTGTTGACCTGAAGGAACTCCCCCGACATCGTCTCGCGTTTGAACAGGTTGGACACCTGCGGCTCGACGCACTCGTAGCAGCCGGCGATGGACGCGATCGTCGCGGTCGGCGCGATCGCGACCAGCAGCGAGTTGCGCAGGCCGTGGCGGGCGACGCGCTCCCGCAACACGGTCCACCGCCACGTCTGCGTCACCTGCGCACCCCACAGGTCCGGATGCAACTCACCCTTCGCGGCCCGGGTTTCGGCGTACGCGGGATGCGGGCCGAACCGTTCGGCGAGCCCGGCCGAGGTCTCCAGGGCGGTCAGCAGGATCTCCTCCTGCACCCGGGTCGACAGCTCCCGCGCCCGCACCGAGTCGAACGGCATACGCAGGGTGAAGAACGCGTCCTGCAAACCCATCAGGCCGAGCCCGACCGGACGCCAGCGCGGGTTCGACACCGCCGCCTGCTCGGTTGGGTAGTAGTTGATGTCGATCACCCGGTCCAGGAACACCACCGCTGTGCGTACCGTGGCGCGCAGCCGCTCCCAGTCGACGCCGTCGGCGGTGACGTGCGCGGCCAGGTTGACCGACCCCAGGTTGCACACGGCCGTCTCGGTGTCGCTGTTGACCTCGAGGATCTCGGTGCACAGGTTCGACAGGTGGATCGTGTTGCCCGGCGCGCCGGTCTGGTTGGACAGCCGGTTCGCCGCGTCCTTGAACGTCATCCACCCGTTGCCGGTCTGCGCGAGCGTACGCATCATCCGCCCGTACAGGTCGCGGGCCCGGACCGTCCGGACGGCCTTGCACTCCGCTGCCCGGTACGCCTCGTCGAACGCCGCACCGAACAGGTCCGGCAGCTCGGGTGCGTCAGAAGGGTCGATCAGCGACCAGTCCGCGTCCGCCTCCACCCGCCGCATGAACTCGTCCGGGATCCAGTTGGCCAGGTTCAGGTTGTGGGTACGCCGGGACTCCTCCCCCGTGTTGTCCCGCAGCTCCAGGAACTCCTCGACGTCCGGATGCCACGGTTCCAGGTACACGCAGGCCGCGCCCTTACGACGGCCGCCCTGGTTGACCGCCGCCACCCCCGCGTCGAGGGTCTTGAGGAACGGCACGATGCCGTTCGACAGGCCGTTCGTCCCCCGGATCAGCGCACCGCGACCCCGGACCCTCGACCAGGCGATGCCGATGCCGCCGGAGTACTTCGACAGCCTCGCCACCTGGTGGTACCGCTCGTAGATCGAGTCGAGTTCGTCGCGCGGCGAGTCGACCAGGAAACACGACGACATCTGGGTGTGCCGGGTTCCCGAGTTGAACAGGGTCGGCGAACTCGGCAGGTATGCCAGGCTGGACATCAGCCGGTAGAACCCGATCGCCTCGCCGGGCGTCTGCGACAGCCCACACGCGACCCGCAGCAGCCAGTACTGCGGCGTCTCCACCACCAGCCGGGTCTGCGGATGCCGCAGCAGGTACCGGTCCGCGACCGTGCGCAGCCCGAAGTACTCGAACCGCAGGTCACCATCCGGGTCGACGGCGTCGTCCAACTCGCGGGCGTGACCGGCCACGAACGTCGCCGTCGTCTCCCCGATCAGCCCCAGGTCGTACGCGTACCGGATGGACCGGCTGAAGCCGTCCACCCGTTGTCCACGGACCTCGGCGTCCACGTACGCGGCCAGCAGCCGGGCCGCCAGCTTCGAGTACTGCGGCTCCGTACCGATCAACTCGGCTGCCGTCTGGATGGACAGCTTGTCCACCTCGGCGGCGGTGGCACCGTCGTACAGCCCACTGATGGTCTTCGTGGCCACCCGCAGCGGGTCGACCTGGTCGAGATCGCCCACCCACCGCGTCACCGCCCGGACGATCGTGTCGACGTCCACCACCTCCGTGGCGCCGTCGCGTCTGCGGACCTGCCTGACCTGCCGGTGCCGCTGCGACACATCCGCGTCGGAGCCCGGCATCTCCCGCACGACCGTCACGTCTCTCTCCTCGCGCCGTCTGCTGAGGGCCTCGGACACGCGAGAGGACGCCACGGGATCCGCGCAGCAGGCACGGCCCGTTCCTGGCGTCGGCCGTCCCGCGCGGCCTACGGCCGCCGCCCACGGATGTGGACGGCGTGCTGGCAGGTCTTCGGACTCGTGGGCGTGCTCGCGCGCTCCTACTGGCCGTCGCTTCCCAGGCCGGAGCCCAGTGCTGTGTGACGGCTGTCGTTCCCACTCACCGCTGCGGGGCAGTCCCGGATTCGCACCGGGTTCCCTCTTGCCTCGGCCGCCCCGGATGGGCGCCGAACCAGCTACAGGTGACACCATATATGGGCCACCCACGAAAGCAAGACACCAGATGATGTGCCGGCGTGTCGGTCACGCCTCGGTCATGCCGGCCACCGGCCGTTGCGCCGGGCCTGGTCGAGCAGGCGTTGCCGGGCGGCCTCCTGCTCGACGGTCTCCCGCCACTGTCCGCTGTCAACCAGCGGCTCGGCCGCCGCCGCAGCCGCCACCAGAACCTGCGCCACCTGCTCACGCCACCACCTCCACCAGGTCGAGAAAGGGGGTGACGGCGCTGCACGGGGGAACACCACCGCCACCCTCGAACATCGTGCGATGGCGGTGTCCGCCCAGGTCAGAGGCGCGTGTCCGCTACGGGTTGACGGACACGCCCACGTCGCGGACAACTGCGTCGATCTGCTCGGCCAAGCGTCGTGACGCCGTCGACACCGCGATGGACCGGGCCCGCTCCAGCACCTGCAACGCCGAACCGCTGTCCCCGGCCCGGCCGTGGGCGATGGCAAGGTGCACGAGGTGCCGGCCATGCCAGTCGGCATTCTCGGCCGTCTCGTCCACCCCGGCCGTGCCGACGGTCAACAGCTCGATGGCCCGGTCGTTGGCCCGCGCTTCCCGTTCACCCAGGTACCGCCACACGATGCCCTGCTGTACCGCATAGAAGGCCGGGGTGTACCAGTACCCCCACGCGGGTAGCGGCGTCTCTGCCGCCTCGGTGGCCAGGTCGACGGCCTGCGTCAGCATCTGTCGCACCTCGGTCGGCGACGCACCGGCCATGGCCAGCCCACGTGCCTCCTGACCGGCGGAGTACGCGCGCAACGCCGGGTTGGCGCGCGGGTCCTCCCGAGCGGCCCGGGACAGCCCGATCATCTCCGCCAGGTCACCGCGACCCTCCGCCCGGTGCCCCTGGAAGGACAGCACGGTCGCCGTAAGGTCAGCGTTGCCGGCCTCGGTGGACCATTGCAGACTGCGGCCCAGCCACACACGCGCCGTCCGGTCGTCGCCGTTGGCGATACCGAGCCAACCGGCGAACTGCGCCCACTGCGCGGCCATGTCGACCACCGCTGGCCGAACCTGGTGACCAACCTCGCGCAGCAGCGAAACGATCGTGTCGAGTTGGACACGCACGGGCGGAAGCACGGCGGCGGAACCGATGGAGTCCTCCAGCCGCCGGTATCCGGCGAGCACCTCACCCAAGGCGCGTACCCCCGTCAGGTCGACACGGCCCGGATGCACGGCGAGGAAGGCGACCCGCCGGCCACCGTCGGGAACGTCGACGACCATGGCGGCGAGCGCACCACCGGCAGCCAACGCGTCATCGAGGCGGGCGGCGATGTCGACGGCCGGCCGGGTCCGCCCTGTTTCCAGCTGATGGATAACACTCTTGCCATGGTTCACCGCAGCGGCCAGTTGGCGCAGCGACACGCCCCGCTCACGGCGCAGCCGGGCCAGCTCAGCCGGGAAACGCGGGTCTACGATGGTGTGTGCGCGTGGTGGCATAGCGTCGCTCCCGGGCAGCGGACCATGATCGGCCTACCAGCCTCCACACCGGCGGGCCGTCACACATTCCCCCATCATCCCCTGCAACCCGTGGATATCCGTTGTGGTCGTCGCGGTTGTTCACCCAACCCTGCCGGGCCGTACCACTCAGGACCGAGACCAAGGGGGACGTCTATGATTCCCGTCGGCCGTCCATGACGGGCTTACGAGACGCCCTTCAGGTAGCGGCTAACAACGCCTCCCAGCCCTCGTTCGAAGAGTGGGAGCTGGGAGACCCCGGGATACACGCAAATGGGGCAATGGGTGCCCTGCGCAATGCGAGAACCGGTGTACCGCCAGACGTCATCTATGCTCGCTCGTATTTCCTGCAACTGCCGAGCGGTGGAGAGGGAGAGCAATGTCGGACTGGGCGGACTGGCTGGAACGGGCGTCCTGGATTGCCGCGATAATAGGTCTGCTAGTCACTGTCATCGTGGCGGTGCAAGCGTCGAACATCTCCGCCCGAACGAAGGCGACGCTGGAAGTAGCGAGGCCCTTTGTCCGCGCGTTGGCGCTCTCCCTGGACAAGCCAGAAATCATGGCAGCATACGAATCCGAGTGTACGACCGCCAAAGATGTCCTGCGCAAGAAAACGCGCCGCAGGCTCGGTACGGCAGGAGTGATACTTGGCTTCGCAGCATCATCTGTCACCGCCGCCCTACTTCTTTCCCAGATTCCTCCGGCTCACAGTCGCACCGAGATCCGGTTCTCCATCGGCAATGCGGCACAGCAGGAATGCACGACCACGGGTCTCAATCTCGCAACGCGTACTACATGCACCAACCGCTGGTTCCTGGACTCGCCAGGCCAGACGATCCAGGCACAGGCCACCCTTTCCGGTCCGGCACGCCAGAGAGATCTGAGCATCGCCGTTAGTGGCTGTTCGGACCGCGCGCAGGTCCGGTGGGAGCTTCTCGCCGATGGCGAAGCTCTCGGCAACGGCACTGCCGGTTCCGGGCACCAGAAACAGGAACTACGCGTACCTCAGGGCAAGTCATCGCTCACCATTCAAGCCGAACGGATCGACGATAATTCGTGCTCCGCAGAACTCGTCGTCGATGCCGTCCAATGGCCCTAACTTGATCTTTAACCTGTGCGGCGTGGCCGGGGATTGGTCGATTTCTTCTGGGAAGAGGTTGTCTTCCCGGTCGCGCT